>JBFWQW010000010.1:0-48700 GCA_050249235.1 Acidimicrobiia bacterium
ACCCGATGGCGTCCCGGAGATCGACGACGGACACGATGACGGCGACCAGCGCACCGACGGCGGCGACGGCCCGGTGCGGCACCTGGTGGCGGGGGTGGACGGCGCCGAGCCAGCGGGGGAGCTCGCCGTCGGCGGCCATGGCGAAGGCCGTGCGGCTCACGCCGGCGACGAGCGACAGGAGGACGCCGAGGGCGGCGATGGCGCCGCCGACCCGCACGGCCGGGGCCAGCGCCTCGAGGCTCCCCGCCCGCACCGCGGTGGCGAGCGGCGTGTCGGAGCCGGCCAGCGGGCCGGGTCCGACGGCGGCGAGCGCGCTGACCGCGACCAGGGCGTAGACCGCGAGGGTGATCCCGAGCGCGCGGGGGATCGCCTTCGGGATGGTGCTGGCGGGATCGTGCACCTCCTCGCCGAGGGTGGCGATGCGGGCGTAGCCGGCGAAGGCGAAGAACAGCAGGCCCGCCGACTGCAGGATGCCGTACGCACCGTTGCCGGTCAGCGGCCCGAGGTTGGCCGCGTCGGCTCGACCGCCGAAGGCGGCACCGGCGACGACGAGCGCCAGGGCGCCGAGGACGAGGGCGACGACGAGGCGGGTGACGGTGGCGGTCTTGCGGACGCCGTGGTAGTCGACGGCGGTGAGGCCGACCACCGCGGCGACGGCGATGGGCCGCTGCCAGGCCGGCGCGGCGTAGGCGCCCGCCGTGAGGGCCATGCCGGCGCAGCTGGCGGTCTTGCCGACGACGAACCCCCACCCGGCGAGGTATCCCCAGAGCGGGCCGAGGCGCTCGCGCCCGTACACGTAGGTGCCGCCCGACGCCGGGTAGCGGGCCGCCAGCTCGGCAGACGACGTGGCGTTGCAGTAGGCCACGAACGCGGCGACGGCGAGACCGACGAGGAGCCCGGCGCCGGCGGCGTCGGCGGCCGGCCCGATGGCGCTGAAGACGCCGGCACCGATCATGGCCCCGAGGCCGACGACGACGGCATCGCCGAGATCGAGGCGGCGGGCGAGCCGGGTGGGCGGGCCGTCGTCCCGGCCGGCGGCGATCGGCGCCGGCGGCCGCACCGGTTCGGGCACCCGCCTGCTCAGTCGTACCTGACGAGCTGGACCTCGAGGCCGCCGGCCTGGCGCAGCCCCGACTGGGGCGCGCCGGCGCCCGCCCCGGTGCCTGCCGTCCCGGAGGCCGCCCCGACCCTCACGGTCGTGGGGCCGGCTGGAACAGCTCGACGAAGTTGCCCGAGGGGTCGACGGCGAGGATCTGCGCCCCCCCGGGACCCCGGACGACCTCGTTGCGGAACCGGACGCCGGCTTCCGTGAGGCGGGCGACCTCGCCGTCGAGGTCGTCGACCACCAGGTGGATGCGGTTCCATCCCCCCGGGACGGGACGCTCGCCGTCCGCCATCGCCTGGGCGCCCGAGCTCCCCGGACCCGACAGGAGCAGCCGCAGGTTGCCCCGGTACACGTCGCCGAAGGCCGGGCTCGACATGCCGACGGTGAACCCGAGGTGGCGGGAGTAGAAGTCGACGCAGGCGGCGACGTCGTCGACCAGGTAGCGGACGTGCACGATGCCGGCATCCGTCACGGCGATGCCCCCTCTCGGTCGGTGGTGGCGTTCATGCGGCCCGGGCCCCGAGCTCGGCGAGCAGCAGGCCGACTCGGTCGTCGATGTCGGCGGCGACCTGCCGGAAGGCGGCGTAGGTCGCCTCGTCCGTGTCACCCGACGTGGCGGGGTCGGCCATGCTCCAGTGCGCCGTGATCGGCGCTCCCGGGAGCTCGGGGCAGATCTCCCGCACCTTGTCGCAGAGCGTGACGACGCGGTCGAACCGGCTGCGGGCGAAGCGGGTGAGCGACTTCGTGGGCCGACCCGAGATGTCGATGCCGTAGGCCGCCATGACGCGCACGGCGTTCGGGTGCAGCGGCTTGGGATGGCTGCCCGCGCTCCGGGCCTCGACGGCTCCGGCCGACCGGTGCCCGACGAGGGCTTCGGCGATCTGCGACCTGGCGCTGTTGCCGCTGCAGAGGAACAGCACCCGCGCTCGTCCCGGCCGGGCCCCGGCACCGTCTGGCGGTGGTGGTGCCGGCGACAGGCCCGGATGGAGCGAGCCGCCCGCCTCGCCGAGCAGCGCGCGGCACCGGAGCAGGTCGGCCCGGTAGTAGACGTCGCGGCCGTCGGCCGAGCTCCGGCGGGCGCTGACGATGCCGGCGTCGCGGAGCTCGCGCAGGTGGTAGGAGACGAGGTTCTGCGGCTTCCCGACGAGCTCGACGAGCTCGTTGACGCGGCGGTCGCTGCGTCCCAGCGCCAGAAGCAGCTGCCAACGGAGCGGGTCGCTCAGCAGGCCGAAGATCACCGGCGGGTCGGTCCTGCTCACGCGAAATGATTACATCAGACCAGCTTGATGTAGTGCAAGTAGATGGATTTTGGAGCTCGACGGGACCGCCTTGTTGGACAGGCGCGCCCGGCGGCGGGTGGACGGTCACCGCCTAGCCTCGTTCGATGGCCCTGGGAGAGGATGTGAGACGGGACCGCGGCAGCCGCGGGGCCGGACCCTCTCCCGACGATCGAACGGGCACGTTCGCCGCCCTCTCCGACCCTCGATACCGGGTCCTGTTCGCAGCCGGCGTGCTCGTCTTCGTCGCGGTGCAGTCCCAGCAGATCGCCCGGGGCCAGATCGCGTACGAGATGACGGGCTCGGCCCGGGGCCTCGGTGGCGTCTTCCTCGGCTTCGGCCTGCCGATGCTGCTGCTGACCCCCTTCGGGGGTGTCGCCGCCGATCGGCTGCCGAAGCGGACCGTCATCCTCTTCGCCGAGGCCTGCCTGGTGCTGAGCGCGCTGTGGGTGGGCATCGCCGACCACCTCGACGTCCTCGAGTACTGGATGCTCGTCGGCGCGGCAGCCGTGCAGGGGGCCGGCTTCTCGGTCTTCGGTCCGGCGCGCGTGGCCATGACGGCCGAGCTCGTGCCGGCCCAGCTGGTGGGCAATGCCATTGTGCTCACCCAGCTGAGCCTCAACAGCACCAGGATCGTGGCGCCCGCGGCCGCCGGCGCCCTGATCGGCATCAGCGCCATCGGGACGTCGGGCGTCTACCTCATCACCGCGGCTCTGACCGTGGCCTCGCTGGTCCTCAGCTTCTGGTTGCCCCGGACCCAGCCCCGCGCCGACCGCCCCAAGCGGTCCGTGCTGGGCGAGATGGGCGACGGTGTCCGCTACGTCTGGCGCCATCCGACGCTGCGCCCGCTGATGGCCGTGTCCTACGTGCTGGTGATGGTGGGCTTCCCGTACATGGCCTTCCTGCCGGCCATGGCCCAGGACGTCTTCGACGCAGGCGTGTCCGGCTACGGGGTGATGAGCTCGGTGACGGCCTTCGGCGCGCTCGGCGTGACCATCTGGATCGCCGGTCGGTCCCGGCCCGGCCAGGCATGGAAGGTCCAGTCGGCCGGCGCGGCGGCGTTCTCGATCGGCCTGGTCTTCCTCGGCCTGGCGCCGACGTTCGGGGTCGCCATCGTCGCCCTGCTGGTGGTGGGCGGCGCGGCGAGCGCGTTCCAGGCGATGAACAACACCCTGGTGCTCACCGAGAGCGAGCTGGAGTACCACGGTCGGGTCCAGTCGCTGCTGATGATCAGCTTCTCGGGCTTCGGCCTGGCCGCCCTGCCGCTCGGGATCCTGGCCGACAGGATCGGGCTGCGGGCCTCGCACGTCGGCATGGGCACCATCTGCCTCGGCGCCGTGGCCGTGTACGTGCTGGCTCGCCGTCGCGCCCGGGACCAGGTGCAGATCGAGCTCTGAGGGGTCGCCGGCGGGCGCTCCCGTCAGTCCCGGTGCTCGGGCCTGGCGCTCCAGTCGACCGGCGCGTTGAGGTGCCACGCCTCGGCGATCCGCCCGTCGACCACGCGGGCGGCGTGCAGCCACGAGAGCACCACCACCTCCTCGGACTCGCGGTACACCGCCCGCAGGGTCAGCCGGGTCCATACGGTGTCGCCCGAGACGGCCTGTTCGTCGATGACCACCCTGGCCTCGGCCAGCGCCCCGAGGTAACGGTCCATGTCCTCGCGCACCGCCCGGCGGCTGCGGAGCAGGTTGCCGCCGGCGTTGTGGCGGAGGTGGTGCTCGGCGACCACCTCGTCCAGGGCGTCGAGGTCCTGCTCGTTCCACACCCGCTCCCAGTACGAGCGGACGACCGCCCCCGGATCCCCGCTCACGGCGGGCACGCTAGTGGTCCCCCGGCGGGGCGGGTGTGGGTCCGACCGAGGGAGCGCCCGGTCGCCCGTTGACGGGCGGCAGGCGCGTGGCTCGCCCGGCACGGCGTGCGCCACGCGGACGACGTCGAGGGGTGAACGGGCCGGGCGCCGGGTATGCCGGTGCGAATGCACCCGAGCCACCGCCGTCCGCCCGGCCGGAGGCGGGATGGGATGCCGGGGCGCCGGGCCGGCGGGTCGGGGAGCACACCCGCGTGACCAGCGACGTGATCGTCTGGCTCGTGCGCTCGCTGGCCAGCGCTTCGATCGCCCTGGCGGCCGCCGCCCTCGCCATGCGGGCGGCCGCCCGGGTCGTGCGGGGGCGCCCGGCGCTCCACGAGCTGCTGCTCCGCCTGCGCCCGCCGGGCGAGCTGCTGGTCGTGTTGATCGCGCTGCGCGTCAACCTCGAGGCCGCGCCGAGGGCCCACGAGGCATGGACGGCGAGCGCCCAGGGCGTCACGGTCGCCGCCATCTTCGCCGCCGTCTGGGGCGCGACCCGGGCCGTCGAGGTGCTGGAGTCGGCCGCGGTCGGCCGCTTCGACATCAGCATCAGCAACAACCTGCGGGCCCGATCCATCCGGACACAGATACAGGTGCTGACCCGGGTGCTGTCGATCGTGATCGTGGCGATCGGCGTCGTCGCCGCGCTGCTGACCTTCCCGTGGGGGCGCCAGCTCGGGACGAGCATCCTGGCCGCAGGCGGCATCATCGGCGTCGTCGCCGGCGTGGCCGGCCGCTCCACGCTGGGAAACGTCGTCGCCGGCCTGCAGATCGCGCTCGCCGAGCCGATCCGCATCGAGGACGTCGTCGTGGTGGAGGGCGAGTGGGGCAACATCGAGCAGATCACCCTCACCTACGTGGTCGTCCGGGTCTGGGACCAACGCCGGCTCGTCCTGCCCACCAGCTACTTCGTCGAGCACCCGTTCCAGAACTGGACCCGTAGCCGGGCGGACATCAAGGGCACCGTCGAGCTCTGGGTCGACCACTCGGCGCCGGTTGACCGCTTGCGCGACGAGCTGGACCGCCTGGTGAGCGGGTCGGCGAACTGGGATCGGCGGACGGCGTTGCTGCAGGTGACGGATGCGTCCGAGTACTCGATGAAGGTGCGGGCCGTGGTGTCGGCCGCCGACGCCTCACGGTCCTGGGACCTGCGCTGCGAGGTCCGCGAGGGGCTCGCAGCCTGGCTCGCCCGGGAGCATCCCGACGCCCTGCCGAAGCTCCGGGCCGACCCGGGATCGATGCGACCGACGTGACGGGGTGCTCCCTCCCCGCGCTCCCGCGGCCCGAGCGGCCCGGCGCCGAAGGCGCCGAGACCGGAGGGCACGGCGACCCCCGGCGAGGAAGGAGCCGAGAGCCGGGACGGAAGTGACCGACCCGCGCCGCTTCACAGCTCAGGCGTCCGCCGAGCAGAGGCCGGCCACGCCGTCCTCGAACGGCGTGGCCGCCACGAACCCGAGCGTCCGCCGGGCCTCGTCCGGGGCGGCGACGACGTGGCGGACGTCGCCGATCCGCCACCCGCCGGTCACGACCGGCTCCGGCCCGCCGAGGGCCCGGCTCAGGGCGGCGGCGAGGTCGCCGACGGTCCGTCGCTCCCCGCTGCAGATGTTGAGGGCACCGACGACCGGTTCGGGCGCCGTGAGGGCGAGCACGTTGGCGCGGGCCACGTCGGTGACGTGCACGAAGTCCCGGAGCTGGTGGCCGTCCTCGAAGACCCGCGGTGGGTCACCGGCCTCGATGGCGCTCCGGAAGATCGAGGCCACGCCGGCGTAGGGCGTGTCACGCGGCATCCCGGGTCCGTACACGTTGTGGTACCGGAGCGCGGTGACCGCCAGGCCGGCCTGGGCGCCGACCGCGAAGCAGAGGTGCTCCTGGTGGAGCTTCGTCGCGGCGTAGACGTTCCGCGGGTCGACCGGTGCGCTCTCGCTGACGAGGGCGGGGGTGAGGGCGGCCCCGCACTCGGGACAGGGCGGCTCGAACCGGCCGGCCGCGAGGTCGTCCCGCCGGCGGGGCCCGGGACGGACCTCGCCGTGCTCGTCGCAGCGATACCTCCCCTCGCCGTAGACGACCATGCTGCTGGCCAGCACCAACCGGCCGTGGAAGCCGACGTGGTCCATCGCCCAGAGACCGGCCGCGGTGCCCACGTCGTTGTCGGCGACGTAGCCGGTGACGTCGGCGGCCCGCACGCCGAGGCCGACCCGTGCGGCCTGGTGGCAGACGGCGTCGACCCCGGCCAGGGCGCGCTGCCAGGCCTCCACCGAGCGCACGTCGGCCCGGTGGATCGTGGTGCCGGGTGGCGTCGCCGCCGGCGCGACCCGGTCGAGGACGACCACCTCGTGGCCGGCCTCCGCGAGCTGGCGGACGACGTGGGAGCCGACGAAGCCGGCACCGCCGGTCACCAGGATCCTCACGACAACGGCAACCGAACGGTGAACCGGCAGCCGTCGCCCTCGTTGAGGACGGCGATCTGGCCGTGGTGGGCCTCCACCAGGCCGCGGGCGATGGCGAGACCGAGACCGGCACCGCCGCGCTCGCCGGGGGTCCGGGCCGGGTCGCCGCGGAAGGCGAGGTCGAAGACACGGTCGATCTCGTGGGGCGGGATGCCTCCGCACGAGTCGTGCACTGTGACGAAGGCCTCCAGCTCGTCGGCCCCGGCCTCGATCGTCACCGCGCCGTCGGCGGGCGTGTGGCGGATGGCGTTGTCCAGCAGGTTGCGCAGGACCCGGCCGAGCTCGGCGGCCGCCGCCACGACCACGGGCGGCGGCTCGTGGACGGTGCCGTCGAGGTGCACGCCCTTGGCCCTGGCGAGCGGAGTGGCACCCGCCAGCGCGTCGGAGACGATGTCTCCCAACGAGACCCGCTCCAGCGTGAGGCGCAGGGAGGAGGACTCGATGCGGCTCAGCTCGAAGAGGTCGTCGACGAGGCCGGCCAGCCGGTCGGCCTCCGTCCGCAGCGCCCGGTGGTACCGCCCGACGTCGTCGCCCTCGACCATGCCGTCCTCGAGGGCCTCGACCATCGCCCGTATCCCCGCCAGCGGCGTGCGCAGGTCGTGGGACACCCACGCGACGAGCTCCCGCCGTGACGCGTCGAGCGCCCGCTCCCGGGCCGTCGACTCGGCGAGCCGGGCCGAGGTGGCCGCCAGCTGGGTGGCCAGCGCGGCCAGCTCACGGGTGGCGGGCGCCGGGGCCGCCGCGTGCGGGTCGTCGGCGAGGCGTTCGGCGAGCGCGGCCACCTCCCGGGTCGCGGTGCCCAGCCGGCCGGCGAGCACGAGGCCGACGGCGGTGCCGACGCCCCCCGCGGCGGCGAGGACCACCAGCAGCGCGGCGAGGTCGTGACTGGAGACGAACATGGCCCTGGCCGCCAGCCCGGCGCCGGCGCCGGTGGCCAGGACCGGTGTGAGGGCGACGACGAGCGCCTGGCGTGCCACCGGCGCACGGCTGGCGACGTGCAGGACGAGCGCGCCGAGCAGGCCGGCGGCCGCGGCCGTGCCGACCGCCAGGAGCACCAGAACCCTGACGTCGCCGCCCGGCATGCGGTTCACCCGCGCCACGGCGATGGCGGCCGCGATGCCCGCGGCGACCGCCCCGACCGTCATGGCCCGGGTCCTGGTCGGCCTCACGGCTCGAACCGGTACCCGACGCCCCACACCGTCGCCAGGTGCCTCGGCACGGCCGGGTCGACCTCGATCTTCTCCCGCAGCCGCCGGACGTGGACCGTGACCGTGGACCGGTCGCCGAACGTCCAGCCCCAGACGGCTTCCATGAGCTCCTCCCTGCGGAAGGCCCGCCGGGGGTTCCGCATCAGGTAGGCGAGCAGGTCGAACTCCCGTGCCGTCAGCGGGATCAGGTCGCCGTGCAGGCGGGCCTGGCGGGCCGGCACGTCGAGCTCGATGCCGCCGGCCGCCAGCACGTCGGGCTGCCCGGCGGGCACCAGGGGCGAGGTGGCCCGGCGCAGGACGGCCTTCACCCTCGACACGAGCTCACGGGGCGAGAACGGCTTCGTGATGTAGTCGTCCGCCCCGAGGTCGAGGCCGACGATCCGGTCGGTCTCCTCGCCCTTGGCGGTGAGCATGACCACCGGGACCGGCGCGACGGCCCGCAGGCGGCGGCACACCTCCAGACCGTCCATCCCGGGCAGCATCAGGTCGAGCACGACCAGGTCGGGCGGATCCGCCAGCGCCCGTTCGAGGGCCAGGCCGCCGTCGGCGACGACCTCGACCCTGAACCCGTCGTGCTCGAGGTAGCGCATCACGACCTCCGACACGTTTGGATCGTCGTCCACCACCATCACCCGGGGAGGTCGGTCGGTCACCACGGCGTCCGCAGGACGAGTTGGAGCGCCACCGCCGTCGTCGCCTGCGCGGCCAGCCACCGCCGGCGCCCGAGCGAGGGCAGCGCCGCGGTCGCGACCAGCACCCACGGCACCCACGGCAACCAGATCCGCTCGACCTCGCCCTTCGACAGCAGGGAGAGGTCGGCCAGGACGAGGCCCGCGACGGCGGCCCCGGCGACGAGCGCGACCGGCCCGCGGGCCCGGCGCAGGGCCGGGGCGGCGGCCGGGCCCAGGGCCACCGCGACGGCGGCGAGGTTGAGCCACAGGAAGACGGCGGCCGGGCGGTCCGCGGCGATGCCGGCTTCGTAGGCCCGCCTGGTGGCGGCCAGGCCGGCGGACCACCAGAAGCCCGTCCCGATCCCGACGGCGGCCAGCGCGAGCAGGGTGCTCGCGCCGGTGACGACGAGGACGTCGATGCGGCGACGCCGGGCGGCCACGGCGACCGCCACCGTGGCGAGGAGGACGAGGCCGTAGCTCGAAAGGAGGGCGACCGCCCACGCCAGCCCGGCCCCGACGGCCCAGCCCAGGCGGGCGCGGGAGGTGGCCGCGACCGTGGCGGCGACCGCCCAGGCGCCGACGCCGGTGTGGAAGGCGTCGCCGGACGTCGCCATCCAGACGGCGGCCGGCGCGAGGACGAGGTACGGCGCCGCCCGGCGGGCCGCATCCTCCCCGGCGACGTCCCTGACCGCCAGCAGGACGGCGGCCACCGCGCTGGCGCCGACGCCGACCACGAGGAGCGCGGCGAAGACGGGCGCGCCCAGGCCGATGGCGTCACCGAGCCAGAAGACCAGCACGAGCCCAGGCGGGTGTCCCTTCACGTGCGTCGGGAACGACGGCAACGCCTCGGTGAACGTCCGGAGGAACGCCCCGGGCTCGTTCACCGCCGCCACCCCGGCGAGGTAGTCGTGGCGGTTGGCGAGCGGCGACGTGAACCCGTGCCCGCCGACCGTCACCGCCAGCGAGGCGCTCCAGGTGAACGCGGCGGCCGGTGCGGCGAGCAGCAGCGCCTTCCAGCGCATCGAGGCCGCGAGCCGGGGACCGGTGCGGACGAGCGCGGCCGCGGCGGCCACGGGGAGGACCACACCGGCCCGCACGAGCAGCTGCCAGTGGCCGTGGAAGGGAGCCGCGTCCGTGCCCAGCTGCGGGTTCCGGGCGGCGAGCGCTCCGCCGCCGACGACGCCGGCCGTGACGAGGAGCGCCCAGCCGGCGACCGCCAGCCCGTCGCGGCCTGTGCCCGCGCCCGCCACGTCCCGATCGGCGAGCACGTCGGCCACGGGCAGGACCGTACCGAGGCGGGCCGGCCCACCGGCCGGCCGGCCGGCGTTGTTCCTCCTTTCGTAAGCGGCCCCCGGGCAACGGAGGAGGACCCCGTCGGTACGTTCGGCGCCGTGCCCGACGTCGTCCTCCCCGTGCTCGACGAAGCCGCCGCGCTGCCGTGGGTGCTCGCCAGGATGCCGCCCGGCTACCGGGCGATCGTGGTGGACAACGGCTCCACCGACGCCTCCGCCGACGTCGCCCGCACCTGCGGCGCGCTCGTCGTCGCCGAGGCCCGGCGGGGCTTCGGGGCCGCCTGCGACACCGGGCTGCGCGCCGCCACGGCCGACGTCGTCTGCTTCATGGACGCCGACGGCTCGCTGGACCCTCGCGACCTGCCGGCGGTGGCCGACCCGGTGTCGAGCGGCGCCGCCGACCTCGTCCTCGGGGCCCGTCACGCCGCCCGGGGCGCCTGGCCGGCCCATGCCCGACTCGCCAACCGGGTCCTGGCCAGGCGTCTGGGCCGGACGTCCGGTGCCCGCCTCACCGACCTCGGCCCGATGCGCGCCGCCCGGCGCGACGCCCTCCTCGGCCTCGAGATCGAGGACCGTCGCTTCGGCTGGCCGCTCGAGATGGTCGTCCGCGGGGCCGGCGCGGGCTGGGTCGTGCGGGAGGTCGGCGTGCCCTACCGCGCCCGACTGGGGGGCCGCTCCAAGGTCACCGGAACGGTCCGGGGGACCCTCCGGGCCGTCCACGACATGCGGGGGGTGCTGCGCCGGTGCACCTGACGGTGGTGGCCAAGGCCCCGGTCCCCGGCCGCGTGAAGACCCGGCTGGTCCCCCCGTACTCGCCGGCAGAGGCGGCCGCGCTGGCGGAAGCGGCGCTGGCGGACACACTGGCGCGGGCGCGGGCGAGCCGCGCCGACGAGGTCGTCGTCGCTCTCGACGGCGCCCCCGGGGACTGGCTGCCGCCGGGCTGCACCGTCGTCCCGCAGGGCGCCGGGACGCTCGGTCAGCGCCTGGCCGCGGCCTGGCGGGCGGCCGGTGGGCCGGGCCTGCAGATCGGGATGGACACGCCCCAGGTGGCCACGTCGGACCTCGATGCTGCGCTGGCGGCGTTGGACGACCACGACGCCGCGCTCGGCCTGGCGGAGGACGGTGGGTGGTGGGCGATCGGGCTCCGATGCCCTGACGACCGGGTGTTCGAAGGGATCGAGACGAGCCGCGCCGACACGGGGCGGCGCCAGGCGGAGCGGCTGGCGTCCCTCGGCCTCCGGGTGGCGCCGCTGCCCGTGCTGCGCGACGTCGACGTGGCCGCCGACGTCGACGCCGTCGCCGCGCTCGCCCCCGGCAGCCGCTTCGCCCTGACCGCCCGGGCCCTGTCCCCTGGATCCCTGACGTCCCGAGCCCTGACGTCCCGGGCCCTGAACGCCGGAGCCCTGCGCTCCCGAGCCGCGGCCGGGGCCGCCCGGGCCGTGGACGCACCGGGGTGACCGCGACGTGCCTGCGGGCCGACGACGGGACGGTGGTGCCGCTCGACCTCGACCGGTGGCACGACCGGCCCGCACCGGAGGAGCTGGCCCTCCTCGAGCGGGCCGGTGCGCCCGTGATCGATCTCGGGTGCGGGCCGGGCCGGCACCTCGTCGCCCTCGGCGAGCGGGGGGTGCCGGCGATGGGCGTCGACGCCGCGCCCGCGGCGGTCGCCACCGCCCGCTCGAGCGGCGCGCTGGTCCTCGAGCGGTCGGTGTTCGACCGGATCCCCGGGTCCCGTCGGTGGGGGACCGTGCTCCTGCTCGACGGCAACATCGGCATCGGGGGCGATCCCGAAGCGCTGCTCCGGCGGGCTGCGGCCCTCCTCCGCCCGGGCGGGACCGTGCTCGTCGAGGTCGGGCGGCCGGGCTCGCCCAGCCGCACCCTCCACGTCACGATGGAGCGGGGAGCGGTGCGGAGCCCCCGCTTCCCCTGGGCCGTCGTGGGCGCCGACTCGCTGCCCCCTCTGGCCAGCGCCGCCGGCCTCGCGGTGACCGAGCTCTGGCAGGGAGGTGAGCGGTGGTTCTCACAGCTCACGACCGCCTGAGCCGGGGCAGCGCCCGGCTCGCCCGCTCGTTCCGCAGCCCCCTCCACGACGAGCGCACCGCCGCCGTGCTCGGCATCGCCCTGGGGGTGGCGTTCTCGGTGTGCTTCCTGACCGGTCTCGTGTCGCATGCCCTCCAGCAGCCCGGCGGGTGGTGGGCCTGGCCCACCCGGCCGATCTGGCTCTACCGGGTCACCCAGGGCCTGCACGTCGCCACGGGCCTGGCCAGCGTGCCCCTGCTGCTCGCCAAGCTGTGGACCGTCTACCCCCACCTCTGGGCGTTCCCGCCGGCCCGCAGCATCGGGCACAGGTTGGAGCGGCTCGCCCTCCTCCCGCTCGTGGGCGGCTCACTGTTCATGCTCGTCACCGGCGTCCAGAACATCGCCCGCTGGTACGTCTGGCCCTTCAACTTCACCGCCGCGCACCACGCCGTCGCCTGGATCACGATGGGCGGGCTCGCCGTGCACGTCGGCGCCAAGCTCCACGTCACCCGTCGCGCTCTCGGCGGCGAGGCGCTCCCGTCGGGCCCGCCGGACGCTCCCGGCGGGCTCTCCCGGCGGGGGTTCCTCGGGGCCGTCGCCGGGGCCGGCGCGACCATCACGGTCGCCACGGTCGGCCAGACGGTCCGGCCGCTCCGGGGGATCTCGGTCCTCGCGCCCCGCGACCCCGCGGTCGGCCCCCAGGGCCTCCCGGTCAACAAGACCGCCGCCGCCGCCCGGGTGGCCGAGTCGATCCACGACCCCGCCTACCGCCTCGTCGTCGACGGGCGGGTCGCCGAGCCGCACGCCTTCACGCTCGCCGAGCTGCGGGCCCTGCCCCAGCGCGAGGTCCGGCTGCCGATCACCTGCGTCGAGGGCTGGAGCGCCACCGGCCGGTGGCGGGGCATCCCGGTCGCCGATCTCCTGCGCCTCGTCGGCGCCCCGCCCGGCGCCACGGTCCGGGTGACGTCGTTGCAGGAGCGCAGCCGCTACCGCGTCTCGTCGCTGAACGGGCGCCAGGCCGCCGACCGCGACGCGCTCCTCGCCCTGGAGCTCAACGGCGAGCCGCTCCACCCCGATCACGGCTTCCCTGTCCGTCTCATCGCCCCCAACCGGCCGGGCGTGCTGCAGACCAAGTGGCTGTCGCGGGTGGAGGTGCGGTGAGGACCGGGACGGAGCCCCGCTGGCCGGTCGCCGCCGGGGTGGCCGTCGGTGCCGCACTCGCGGTCGTCGGGGTCCGTTCCCTGCTCGCCGAGCCGGGTGACACCAAGCCGGCCGCGACCGCGCTCTGGGTCGTCGGCCTCGCCGTCGCCCACGACCTGGTGCTCGCCCCCCTGGTCATGGGGGTCGGCGTGGCGGTGAAGCGGTTCGCACCCGCCTGGCTGCGCCCCTGGCTGGGCGCCGGGCTCATCGTCTCGGGTGCGGTCGGCCTGGTCGCGTGGCCACTGGTGCGTGGCTACGGGCGCTCCGCGGGGAACCCGTCGATCCTGCCGAGGGACTACACGACCGGGACGGTGGTCGTCCTGGTCGCCGTCTGGGGCGCCATCGGGCTGGGGCTGCTCGCCGGCCGGATCCGGCACCGGCCCGGAAGGCGACGCGCCCGGTCCTGAGCCCGGGCGTCCCGGTGGTGCTCGCGTGCGCCAACGCCGACCGACACCGCCATGGGCGGCTCGCGGGGGGCCGGGGCACCCACCCACGTCATCATCACGGTCACCCGCCGTCGGACCGGTACCGGGCCGGGCCGGTGACGCCGCCGAGCAGGTTGTGGGCGGTGTTGACGAGCGCCACGTGGGTGAAGGCCTGCGGGAAGTTGCCGACCAGGCGCCCCCGTGCCGTGTCGTAGGCCTCGGACAGCAGCCCGACGTCGTTGGCGAGCCGGCAGAGCCGGTCGAAGAGCGCCCGCCCCTCCTGCAGGCGACCCTGCAGGATCAGGTTGTCCGCGAGCCAGAAGCTGCAGGGGAGGAAGGCGCCCTCGTCGCCCGAGAGGCCGTCGACCACGCCGATGCTGTCGTTCCCGTACCGGCGCAGGAGCCCGCCCTCGCAGAGCTCGCGCTCGATGGCCGACACGGTCCCGACCATCCGGGCATCGCCGGCGGGGAGGAAGCCGACGAGGGGGAGCATCAGGAGGCTGGCGTCGAGGCGAGCGTCCCCGTAGCTCTGGGTGAAGGTCGTCCGGTCGGCGTCGTAGCCCTCGGTGCACACCTCGTCGTGGATGTCGCGGCGGAGGCGACGCCACCGGTCGACGGGACCGGGGAGTCCGAACTGCTCGACGGCGTGCACGGCGCGATCGGCGGCCACCCAGGCCATGACCTTGGAGTGGGTGAACTGCCGCCTGGGGCCACGGACCTCCCAGATGCCCTCGTCGGGCTCCTGCCAGCTCCCCTCGAGGAAGTCCATGAGGGTTCGCTGCAACGCCCACGCGTCGGGATCGTCGCCCACCCCTCCCCGCCGGGCCTGGTGCAGGCAGTCCATCACCTCGCCGTAGACGTCGAGCTGGAGCTGGCCGCTGGCGGCGTTGCCGATCCTCACCGGCCGGGATCCCTCGTAGCCGGCGAGCCAGGGGATCGCGAGCTCGGGCAGGCGGCGCTCGCCGGCCGCCCCGTACATGATCTGCAGCTGCTCGGGCGCACCGGCCGCGGCCCGCAGCAGCCAGTCCCGCCAGGACGCGGCCTCGGCGCGGTAGCCCCCCAGCATGAGGGCGTACAGGCTGAACGTCGCGTCGCGGAGCCAGCAGAAGCGGTAGTCCCAGTTGCGTGCTCCGCCGAGGTCCTCGGGCAGCGACGTGGTCGGCGCGGCCACCAGGCCGCCGGTCGGGCCGTAGGTGAGCGCCTTGAGCGTGATGAGCGACCGCAGCACCATCGGACGGTCGGGCCCGCTCGTGGTGCAGTGCGCAGACCACTCCTCCCACCAGGTGATGGTCTGGGCCATGGCCTCCAGCGCGTCCACCGGGGGCGGCGGGGCCTCGTGCGACGGGTGCCAGGTGAGCACGAAGGGGACGACGTCACCGCGACCCACCTCGAACTCGGCGACGGTGGAGGACGCCTCGCCCCGGGTCTCCACGGGTGTCCGGAGCTCGACGGCGTCGGGACCCGCCACCGCCCGCAGGGCGTCGCCCACCCGCCGGACCCAGGGCACGGATGCGCCGTAGTCGAACCTGAGCACGAGGTCCATCCGCATGGCCACCCGTCCCGAGACACCCCGGACGACGCGGACCACGTCGGGCGCCACGCCCCGCACGGGCATGAAGTCGGTGAGGAGCACGGTCCCCGAGCTCGTCGAGAACGTGGTCTCGAGGACCAGCGTGTCGCCGACGTAGCGCCGGGTCGCGTCGGCCCGCCCGCCGGCCGGGCCGATGCGCCACGTGCCGTTCGTCCGGTCGCCGAGCAGCGCCGCGAAGCAGGCGCCGGAGTCGAACCTCGGCAGGCACAGCCAGTCGATCGAGCCGTCCCGGCCGACGAGCGCGGCCGACTGGGTGTCGCCGATGAGGGCGTAGTCCTCGATCTTCAAGGGAGCAGGGGGGTCGTCGACGACCACCCCGGGGCGGCTGCGGTCACGTTCGTGGCGAGGTGCCGTAGACCCACACCTCGGAGCCGATCGGGGCGAGGTCTTCGTCCCAGATGAAGTCGATGGCGGCGTTGGTCACGCGGACGCATCCGTGCGACGCGGGATGGGCCGGCACCGAGGCGTAGCCGTGCAGGGCGATGCCGTCGGGATGGAAGTAGCGGGGGCGGTAGAGCCGTCCGAGGTTTCCGACCCTGACGCCGTCGATCGCGCTGGAGATGGTCCAGACACCGGGCGGCGTGTCGGCGAGGTACGTCTCTCCCTTGAACACGTAGGGCTGCTCGGTGCCGGTGGACGTGTTGAAGACCCAGAGGGCTCGCCCGTCCCGCACGACCATCACGAGCTGGCGGGTCTTGTCCACCTCGATCAGGTCGCCGCTCGTGCTGGCGGGCCTCGGGCGACCCGCTGTGGTGAGGGCGACCTGGGTCCCGGCTCGGGCGACGCCGTCAGGCGGGAGGCCCTCGTGCTTCTGGAACGCGATGAGCGCCTGCTCGGTCAACGTGCCGAACACGCCGTCGACGGGCCCGAGCCAGTAGCCCAGCTCGGTCAGGCGGCGTTGCAGCGCCTCGACGGCGGGGCCTTCGTCCTCGACCCGGCTCTCGACCACGCCGCCGTGGGCGAGCCAGTAGCCGTCGGCCCGTGACGCGACGGCGACGGTCGTGCCCCTGACCGCGAACGCCGGGGGTTCGGCCGCGCTACCGAGGTCGTCGACGCCGAAGGCGTGGACCAGGCCGCCGCGCTCGGCCAACCAGTACCCGTCGCCGTCCGGGCTGGCGGCCATGCCGACGACGGGGGTGTCCGGTGCGCCTTCCTCCGTGGGGGCCCCGCGATAGATGGCGGTGCCGTGGGCGAAGACGCCTCCGTCGGCGGCGACGAGCCAGTAGCCGCCGCCGTCGGGGGTGGCGGCGATCCCGACGATGGGTTGGTTGAGGTGGAGGTTGCCGAGGCTGCCGTGGAAGGCGGCGGTGCCGTAGGCGAAGACGCCTCCGTCGGCGGCGACGAGCCAGTAGCCGCCCCCGTCGGGGGTGGCGGCGATCCCGACGATCGCCGCGGCCAGGGGTTGGCCGGCCGGTGAGCCGAAGTCGGTCGCGGCCCCGTAGGCGGTGACCGAGTTCGGCGCAGCCGGATCCGTCGCCAGCCTCGTGGTGGTCGCTCCGCCGGCGGGCCCCGGGTGCAGCCAGGTGACGACAAGCATGGCCGCCACACCGCCGAGCAGCAGGCACCGCTTCCTCCCCCGGTTCCTCACCAGGCCGGGTCGCGGGCCGTGCTCGGAGGGCGGTGATCCGCGCCTGGGCGGCCCGCCGGAGGGACGGTGGGGTCGTCGCATCCCGGCGCCCCTACCCACCTCGGCGCCGACGACCCCCTTCGCGACGGGGAGACACCGTTGCGGCTCGACCACAGCGGTGTAACCCGACGGTCGCAGATCGGCCGGACGCGATCGCCGTCAGCAGGCCCGAGGTAGGTGGAGGCCATGGACGAAGATCGACGTCGCCATCTCTCACAGCCCACCCGGCCGCCCGAGGATGCGCAGGAGGAGCACGCCTGCCTCGTCGCCGACGCCGCCGTCGTCGGCGTCGATCCCGAGGCGGCGGTCGACCTCGCCGAGCGCCTCGGCGGTGCGATGGGCCTTCCGAGGGCGTACCGGGCCGTCGACCGGCGGATCGCGGTCGGCTACACGCTCCCCGAGACCGAGGCCATGCTCGGCAGCGGGGCGAGGTCGACGCCGGGGGACCAGGCCACCCTCAACGGCACACGGGACGCCCCTCGACGGTCGCCGTCCCCCGGGAGCACACCCTGACCTCGGCGATGCGGGCGATCGACCACGTGCCGGCCGGTGCGCGCGCCATCTCGACGATCAGGTCGTAGCCCGGGGTGGTGTCGTCGACCCGGCGGTCCCGATAGCGGACCTCGACCACGGCGGCCATCGACGAACCGGCGGGCGCGCCGGGCGGGGTCACGTCCCGCAGCCCGCCGGCCGAGAGGGTCGCCGCACCCTCGGTCCCGAGGAACACCGCCAGGCGCTGCACGAGCTCGACGGCCAGCCCCGTGGCGGTCGCCGTCCCGTCCCCGACGAGGCCGCGCAACGCCGCCGTCCTGTCCACCGGCGGGAGCCGCTCGACCGGACCGGAGACCGGCCCCGGGTCTGCCGTCGTGGTGCTCCGCTCGCCCGCGACCGCGTCCTCGACGGCGGCCGGCGACGCGCCCTGGGCGCAGGCGGCGGAGAGGGCGATCGTGAGCACCGAGGTCAGGGCGGCGACGGCACGTCTCGACCGCGGGGCCGGCCGCCGGGGGGAGCGCCCCCGTCGCCGACGATGCTCCATGCGCCGATGTCCGCCGGGGGTCAGTGGAGGAACGCTGGCTCGATCGCCGAGGGAAGCCGGTCGAGCATGGTCTCCATGCGCCTCCGGAGCTCGAGCGCGCTCCGGAAGAGCCTGAGGTCGATCACCACCGGAACCGATCGCTCGATGGCGCAGGTGGCCAGGTCGGTCATGAGGCGCAGGGAGAGGTCGTCGACAGGCTCGGCCGGCACCAGCACGAGGGTGCTGCCGTCCATCGTCATGGTGACGGAGCCCGCCGCCACCCGATCGGGATCCGCTTGATCGGCCACGATCCCATGCTGGCGCCCGGTGCCCCCCTCTCGTGTGGCGCGACCGTCACCCGCCGGTCACAGATCGGTCGCGGCACGGCGGCGGCACGGCAGCGGCGCGCCCGGCCCGCCCGCCGGCGGTCATCCGCGGCGGAACACCTGCAGTACTACAGTCATCTGGCGTGGGTGAGCGCGCCATGTCCCCGGCCCGGACCGCCGGGGCGCTCCTGACCGCGTCGAGGGCCCTGGTCGGGATCGCCGCCCGATCACTCGCGGACGTCGACGTGACGCTCCCGCAGTTCCGTGCGCTCGTCGTCCTGGCGGGTCGGTCGGGCCTGACGGTCACGGAGCTCGCGGGCTCGCTGTCCATCCACCCGTCGACGGCCACCCGCCTCTGCGATCGCCTCGTCGCCAGGAGCCTCGTCCGTCGCTCACCGAGCGCCGAGGACCGCCGGGAGACGATCGTCCAGCTGACCGCGACCGGTGGCCGGCTGGTGGCCCGGGTGAGCGACCGCAGGCGGGCCGACCTCGAGGCCATCGCCTCGGCGATGGGCCCGGCGGATCGGGCGGCGGTCGTCGAGGCGCTCGAGATCTTCGCCGCCGCCGCCGGGGAGCCGGAGCTCCTCGATCCCTTCGGTTGGGTGAGCGGGACAGACGACCCTCCGTGAGGCGCCGGCGGTCGAACCGGAGACGCCAGGAGCTCCTGCGGGTCGACCGCGAGGGCTTGCGCTCGTTGACGCGTCGATGGCGTGAGGTCTTGCTCCTTGCCGGGCTCACCGGGGCGGCGGTGGGCCTGCTCGTCGCCGGCTTCGACACGGTGGCGAGCGAGGTTCTCCTTCAGGGCGTGCTCGACCTCCCGCTAGGACTCGGTGCCGTCGCGCCGGCCATCGGGCTCCTCGTCGCCGTGGCCGCCCTCCGGTTCGCCGGCCGGGGTGTCGGGCCGGCGACGTCGGACGAGTACATCCGCGCCTTCCACGAGCCCCAGGGCCGGCTCCCGTTGCGGGCCGTGCCTCCCCGTGTCCTCGCCGCGCTCGCCACGCTGGGTTCGGGCAGCCCCTTGGGCTACGAGGGACCGTCGCTCTATCTCGGTGCCGCGCTCGGGAGCGCCGTGCAGCGCCTCCTCCCACGACGGTTCACCGTGGACGACGCCAAGCTGCTGCTCGTGGCCGGGGCGGCGGCGGGCGTCGCGGCGATCTTCAAGGCACCGCTGACCGGGATCGTGTTCGCGCTCGAGGTCCCGTACCAGGAGGACCTCGCCCGGCGGGCGCTCCTGCCGGCGTCCATCAGCGCCGCGGCCAGCTACGTGGTCTTCGCGTCGATCGCCGGCACCGAACCCATCCTCCCGGTCGCCGGGCAGCCACCGTTCAACCTGGTCGACCTCGGCGGCGCGGCAGCCGTCGGGCTCGTCTGCGGGATCCTGGCCAGGCTCTTCGTGGCGATCATCACGATGGCGAAGCGCCTCACCGCCACGGGCCGTCCCTACCTCCGCGCCGTGTCGGCGGGGGTGGTGCTCGGGACGATCGTGCTGCTCGGATCGGCCGTCCCCGGCGGCGACGGCCTCACGCTGGGACCGGGGTACGAGGCCATCCGCTGGTCGCTCGACCCGGATCGCAGCCTGTGGGCGATCGTCGCGCTGGGGACGCTCCGGGTGGCGGGGACGGGCGCGGCGATCGCTGGTGGAGGTGTCGGCGGGCTCTTCATCCCGCTGGTCGTCCAGGGCGCGCTGGTCGGCCGGACCGTCGGAGGAGTCGTCGGCGTCGGGGACACGTCGCTGTTCCCCCTCGTCGGGATGGCGGCCTTCCTCGGTGCCGGGTACCGGGTTCCTCTCGCCGCGGTGGTGTTCGTCGCCGAGTCCACAGGCCGGCCGGGCTTCGTCGTGCCCGGGGTCATCGCCGCGGTCGTCGCCCAGCTGGTCATGGGCCGGGCCTCCATCTCGCCGTACCAGGCTCCCGCCCGGATGGGTCACCTCGAGCGGAGGCTGGCCCTGCCCGTCGCCACGGTCCTCGTCAGCGACGGCCCGACGACAGGCCCGGATGCCACGCTCGAGTCGCTGTTCTGGGCGCACCTCGCACCGGGAGGCCAGCAGAGCGTCCCGGTCGTCGAGGGTGACGACTACCTCGGGATCGTGACCACGACCGACCTCGCGTCCGTTCCGTGGGACAGGTGGAAGGCCACCACCGTCGAGTCGGTCATGCGCCGTGATCTCCCCGTCGCCGCACCCGACTGGCTCCTCTCGCGCGCCATCGGCGTGATGGGTGAGCAGGGCGTGGGCCTGCTCGCCGTCTGCGGCGCCGACGGCCGGTTCGTCGGAACGGTGGCGTCGGCCGACCTCGTGCGGCTCGACGAGCTCCTCGAGGAGTGAGAGGGTGGGCCCACGTCGCTCCCCCTGCCCGAGCGGCCGCCGGGGAGCGCCCTCACTCCTGCCGCGTCTCCCCGAGACGGAACAGGTGCTCGCTGTTGGTGGCCCTGAGCATCGACCTGATCCCCCGGTTCGTGCGCCGGAGCTCGACGTCGTGGCCGCCCCGCCGGAGCCGGCGGGCGGTGTCGGCGAGGGCGTACAGGGGGGCCAGCCCGATGAGCTCGGTCCGGCCCAGGTCGACCACGAGCGGCCGGCCGGCCGGCACCCGGGCGAGGGCGTGGCGCAGCGCCCCCTCGTCGGCATCGTGGACCTCGGCGGGGAGCCGGATGACGTGTTCCTCCCGCCCGGGACCCGTCTCGAGGGCGTGTGCGGCCGCGAAGGTCATGGAACCACCTTCGCCGACGAGCTCATGTGCGACGTGTCGGGAGCGTCACACCTCCGTCACGAACCCGGCTCGGGGGACGCCCGCCACCGGACTCGGGCCCGCCGGCGGCACGGCGATGGCAGGCTGGCCCGATGGCCCAGCGGATCCTCCTCGTCGAGGACGACCGCTCCGTCCGGGAGGCGGTCTCCATCGTCCTCGAGCGGGCCGGCTTCCAGGTGGAGAGCGTCACCGACGGCGGTGAGGCCCTGGACCGGTTCACCGATGGCCCCGGCTTCGAGGCCGTGATCCTCGACCTGATGCTGCCCACCATGAACGGCTTCGACGTCTGCCGGGCGATCCGGGCCGTCTCCCGGGTGCCGATCGTCATGCTGACGGCCCGCGACGAGCCGGCCGACATGGTGGCCGGGCTCGAGCTCGGCGCCGACGACTACGTCACGAAGCCCTTCGAGGCGGCCGTCCTCGCGGCGCGGCTGCGGGCCGTCCTCCGCCGAGTCGAGCCGAGCGGCATCGACGCCGAGCGTCTCTCCCTGCGCGACCTGACCATCGACGAGGCCGCCTTCCGGGCCTACCGCGGGGAGCAGGAGATCCGACTCACGGCGATCGAGTTCCGGCTGCTCGCCGAGCTCGTGCGGCACGCGGGGAGCGTCCTCACCCGGCAGGTCCTCCTCGAGCGCGTCTGGGGCTACGACTACCTCGGGGACTCCCGCCTGGTCGACATGGCCGTCAAGCGGCTGCGCGACAAACTCGAGGTGCCGGAGCAGCCGCCGTACGTGACGACGGTCCGGGGCGTCGGCTACCGGTTCGAACGTGGCTGAGGGGCCGACGCTCGTTCCCAACCGCTTCCGACGGCGCCTGACGGCTGCCTTCGTGCTGGTGGCGGCGGTGAGCGCCGGCATCGTCTCGGTGGTCACCTACGGCCTGGCCCGGGAGTACCGCTGGCGGAGCTTCCGCAGCACGAGCCTCCACGAGGCCCGGGTGATCCTGGCGCTCGCACCGGCCGAGCTCGACGACGTGCGGTTCGAACAGCTCCGGGCTGCCTACGAGCCCCGGACGGACGCCGACGTGCTGGCGATCGGACCGGGTGGGGTCCATTCGTCGTCGCCGGCGATATCCCTGGCCGACGTCCCCACCGCCATCCGCCAGGTCGGGGAGCCGGGCGTCCCGGACAGCGCCGAGGCGAAGGTGGGCGACAAGGCGGTGCTCGTCATCGCGGCTGCGGGCGACGGCGACACGACCTTCTACTTCTTCTTCTCGCTCCGCCAGCTCGAGGACAGCCTCGGTGAGCTGTGGCGCACGTCGCTGGCGGCGTGGAGCCTCACGGTGCTGGCCGCGGGGGCGGTCGGCCAGGTGGTGGCCCGCACCACCTTGCGCCCTGTCGGCGAGGTCGCCGGGGCCGCGGAGGCGATCGCCGCCGGGGACCTGGGCGCCAGGCTGCCCGTGGCCTCGAACGATGAGTTCGGTGCGCTGGCCGGCTCCTTCAACCACATGGCCGACGAGGTCGAGGAGATGGTGGCGATGCTCGAGGCGGCGGCGCAGCGGCAGCGCCAGTTCACGGCCGATGTCGCCCACGAGCTGCGGACGCCGCTGACCGGCATGTCCGTGACGGCCGCGGTCCTCGACGAGATGCTCGAGGAGCTTCCCGCGCAGGCCAGGCGGATGGCGTCGCTCCTCGTCACGGATGTGGCCAGGCTGCGGGACCTCGTCCTCGAGCTCCTCGAGCTGTCCCGCCTCGAAGCGACCGGGGGCGAGCCGTCGCGCAAGGAGCCGCTGCGCATTGCCGACGCGGTCGAAGCCGTGGTGCGCTCGGCCGATCTCCGCCGGTCGGCGGCCGTCGCCGTGGAGGGGGGCGACCTCGTCGTCCACGCCGAGCCGGCCGCCCTCCGCAGGATCCTCTCGAACCTCCTGGACAACGCCGTCCGGCACGGTGCCGCCAACGTCGCCGTGCGGGCCGCGTCGAACGGGGACGGCACCGTGGTCGCGGTCGAGGACGACGGCCCGGGCATCCCCGAGGGCGATCTCCCCCGGATCTTCGATCGCTTCGTCAAGTCCGACAGGTCGCGTGCCGCTGGCGGCTCGGGATTGGGCCTTGCGATCGCGCGGCAGCATGCGGTCGCGATGGGGGGCGACCTCACGGTCACGAGTCGGCTCGGCGAAGGGGCCCGGTTCACGTTGTGGCTGCCGGCGCCCGCCGAGGAGGGAGGCGTCGGGATCGACGCCGACGACCTCGGATCGAGCGGTCCGGGGCTGTGACCCGTTCGTGACGCGCCGGCGCGACAGCGCGAACCGACGTCGGGAAGGGTCCGGGCATGGAAGACGTCGTCATGGACATCGACCCCGGTGCGGACCGCCTCGCCGATGTCGCGACCGGTGTCGAGCTGGAGCTGATCGAGCTGGTCGCACGCCGGGAGGAGTCGCAGCGCCGGGGTGAGAGCGGGGCGGGCACCGACGCCGCCATCACCGGGCTCCAGGACCGGTTGGCCGAGATCGCGGATCGCGTCTGAGGGGCCGGGTGGCCCGGGTTGGGCCGAGGCCGGTGGCCGGCACCTCCGGTCTCGGTGAACGACCCCGCCGGGGCCCCGACGGGCGCCCGGGAGAGCCCGGGTGCGGCGTTCGGACTGCGGCCCGCTCCGCCGTTGCGACCCTGTTTCCGAGCTGTAGGCGAACCGCGACGGGCCACGTCTCGACGGGGCGCGAGCAGCCCCCGTACCGTCGAGACGTGATCTCGGGGGAGCGACGGGCTCGTGGGCCATCCGATGCCCGCGGCGTGCCGATCGGCTGGTCCTGGCTCCTGCCCATCGGGTTGGTGGGCCTCGCGGTGGCCGTCGTGGCGTCCCTCTTGGACGCGATGTAGCGCCGGGCCGCACGCCCGCGACGGCCGACAGGTCGGTGCGCCGGCCGGGCCCCGTCCGCGGGTCAGCGAGGTTGCGGGTCAGCGAGCTTCGAGCAGGCCGCCGGCGCCGGCGAGGGCCAGGCGGCGGCGCACGCCCTCGTTCATCGAGCCGATGGTGACCCGCCGCCCGTGCCGGCGCAGGTCGGCGACCGCCCCTTCCAGCGCCCGGGCACCGGCGACGTCGACGAACGTGACACCGGCGAGCTCGATGACGACGCTGGCCCGGAGCGGTCCGAGCCCGATGGCGTCGGCGAAGAGCGCCCCCCCGGCCAGGTCGAGCTCGCCCGTGACGGCCAGGGCAGTGTGATCCCGCCGATCCTGCACGTCGAGCACCATGAAGTCGGGGGGCATCTCGTCCTTTTCGGCCGGCCCTCGCCGCGCCGACCCCTGTGATGCCATGCCGAACGGTCCGGGGCAAGGGTGAGCGACCGTCTGTGACCGCTTCGTGACGGAGCGCCACGAGGTCGGGGCGTCGGCGGGAGGCCGCCGTCAAGTCGGCGGTGTCACCCTCCGATAGTTCGTCCGACGAACCGTTGCCTGAGGACAGGTGTCCTCGGGCCGGCGACGAGAGGAGTGCACGTTGACGGCTGAACACGCACGGGGGCGTCGAGCGCCTGACGGCGGCTTCACCCTGGTCGAGGTCATGGTCGTCGTGCTCATCCTGGCGGTGTTGATCGCCATGGCCGTCCCGACCTTCGTCGGAGGCCGGTCCCGCTCCCAGGACGTCGCGGCGAGGGCCAACCTCGACATCGCCGCCACGGCCGCCCGGCTGGTGGGCTCGGAGGAGTCGCTCGCCCTCGTCACCAAGGCCGCGCTCCAGTCGATGGAGCCCAGCCTGAGCTGGAACGACGAGGACGTGGCGTCGAACGGACCCACGGAGATCGCCTGGAGCACCGGACCCGATCCCGAGCCGACGAACCTCGTCGTCGTGGTCAAGTCGGCGTCGGGGACGGCCTTTTACCAGGTCCAGAGCGAGGTGCCGCTCCTCGGCACCGGCGGGGCCAGGACCGCCTTCATCCTCAGCGGGAGCTTCGACGCCGGAGGCGGGGTGGCCGCCTCTCCCGACAACGCCCGGCGGGCGGCACGGGGGGAGGCACCGGCCCCGTCCGAGGGGGCGCCGGGCCCGACCGAGGGAGAACCGGCCGTCCCGACCACGACCACGCTGGGGCCGACGACGACCACCGTTGCGCCGACCACCACGACCACGGTCCCGGCGTGCAAGGGGAAGAAGGTGTACGACCCGGTGAAGAAGAAGTGCAGGAAGCCCTAGCGCGGGGCGGTCGAGCGCCTCGATCGCGTCCGGCCTGATCCTCCGCGGCCGTCGTCGCCGCGAACGCCCCGTCGCCGGTCTCGGGGCCTTCCGGGCCGGGCCGCCCGGACCGGCGTAGGGCCCATCGGGCGCCCGATCGGCAAGTCGTCCTCGCTCGGGTCCAGCGTCCACCGGCACCCGGGCAGGTGCGGGTCAGGTTGTCCAGCCGAGCTTCCACGCGCTGTCGGGGAGCTCGCCGGCGGCGACCCCGAAGCGCTCGAAGGCGGTGGAGAGCTGCCGCCGCTCCTCGGCCGACATCCGTTCGAGGATCCGGGCGATCTCGTCGCGACGTCGCCTCGTCACCGCCGCCAGGAGGCTGCGGGCGTCCGGGGTCAGCGCCACCGTGATCGTCCGCCGACTCGTGGGCGAGGTGGCCCGCCGGACCAGGCCCTTGGCGGCGAGACGGTCGCAGAGGCGGGTTGCCGTCGACGGGTGCACGGCCAGGGCAGCGGCGAGGGCGCCGACGTTCGTCGTGCCACGTTCCGCCAGCACGACGAGCGCCCGGTACTGCGCCAGGGTGAGGACGTCCTCCGTCGCTGCCAGCGACCGGGCCGCGACCCCGACGAGCGCCCGCGACACGGTGATCACGACGCTGACCTCGTCGGCCTCGTCGGCCTCGTCGGCCTCGTCGGCCTCGTCGACCGGGTCGGCGTCGCTGCTCCCCGCGTTCAAGCGGCCATCCTCGCGGACGGTGCCGGGGCACCGGCGCACCGGGTCGGGTCCCACCCGGTTCCGTCCGGCGTCACCTTGCGTTCACGAGGGCGAAACAGCCATGCGGGACGAGTCTGCTTGTGTTGACCGGCGTGGCGGTGACCGACGATGCCAGGCCGTCGTGGAGCGAGTCGGGCCGGTTCCTGCCGCGGCAGGTCGTCCGCCCGACGCTGGAGTTCTTCCAGGTCGAGGCCTCCGGCGGCATCGTCATGCTGGTGGCGGCGATCGCCGCGCTCGGCTGGGCGAACTCGCCCTGGCAGGCGAGCTACGCCACCTTCTGGGAGACCGAGGCCGCGATCCACGTCGGCGGGCTGGTCCACCTCGACCTGGACCTGCGGGCGTGGGTGGGCGACGGCCTGATGGCCGTCTTCTTCCTCGTCGTCGGCCTCGAGATCAAGCGGGAGCTGGTGGTCGGCGAGCTGCGGGATCGCCGGGCCGCCGCCCTCCCGGCGCTGGCCGCGCTCGGGGGGATGGCCGTGCCGGCGCTCATCTTCCTGGCCTTCAACCTGGGTGGGGCCGGCGCCCACGGCTGGGGGATCCCGATGGCGACGGACATCGCCTTCGCGGCCGCCGTCGTCTCCCTGCTCGGGGACCGGGTCCCGTCCGGGGCCAAGATGTTCCTCCTGACCCTGGCCGTCGTGGACGACCTCGGCGCGATCGTCGTGATCGCGATCTTCTACACGTCCGACCTGGCCCTCGGCTGGCTCGGCCTGGCGTTCGGCACCGTCGTCGTCGCCTACCTGATCCAGCGGGCCGACGTCCGCTCGCTGATCCCGTTCGCCACCCTCGGCGTCACCTGCTGGTACGCCCTCCACGAGTCGGGCGTCCACCCGACGATCGCCGGTGTGGCCTTCGGGCTGCTGTGCCCGGCCTACTCCTTCTACGACCCGGCCCGCTTCGGTCCCCGGGCCAGGGCGATCGTCGACGGCGTCGTCGACGCCCGTGGTGACGACCAGCCGCGGCTCCGGGACCTGCAGCGACTGGCGACGGAGTCGGTTCCGCCGCTCGACCGGATCGTGCACCGGCTCGGTCCGTGGGTGAGCTTCGTGATCGTGCCCCTCTTCGCGCTGGCCAGCGCCGGCGTCCACCTCACCGGGGAGGCCCTCCGCGACGCCCCGGGGAACCGGGTCGTGCTGGGCGTCGCCGTCGGCCTGGTGGTCGGCAAGACCCTCGGCATCCTGACGGCCAGCCGGCTGGCGGTCCGCCTCGGGATCGGGCGCCTGCCGGACCAGACGGGCTGGTCGCACGTCCTGGGCCTGGCCGCCACCGCAGGCATCGGGTTCACGGTCGCCATCTTCGTGACCGGGCTCTCCTTCGAGCAGGCCGGGCTGGCCGACCAGGCCAAGATCGGCATCCTGGCCGGCTCGGCGTTCGCCGGCGTGCTCGGCTACGGGGTCCTGCGCCGCGTGGCCGGCAAGGCGACCGCCCGGGCCTGACGTCGGCACATGAGGGCGCCCGGATCCGGGCGGAGGCGCCCGTGGCGGCGGCGATCGACCCCGGCACGTAGTGTGCGGTCGCTCGAGGCGCGCCGGGAAGTCTGGTCGGCAACGATCCTTCCCGACCCCGAGGAGCTGCCCGTGGCACCCAACCGAACCAGCCTGTCCAAGCTGTCGCTGCGCGGCGGCGGGCCGCTCCGGGCCTTCCTGACGACCGAGCTCGCCGGCGGGGTGGTGCTGCTCGTCGCGACGATCGCTGCGCTGGTGTGGGCGAACTCGCCCTGGCACGCCGGCTACGAGACGTTGTGGCACACGGTGGTGGACGTCGGCATCGGCGCCCACCGGTTCGAGCTCGACCTCCGCGAGTGGGTGAACGACGGGCTGATGGCGATCTTCTTCCTCGTCGTCGGGGTCGAGATCAAGCGGGAGCTCGTGCACGGCGAGCTCCGGGACCCGCGCCGGGCGGCGCTCCCGGTGCTCGCTGCCGTCGGGGGCATGGTCGTCCCCGCCATCCTCTACGCCGCGATCAACGTCGGGGGCGACGGCGCCGAGGGATGGGCCATCCCGATGGCCACGGACATCGCCTTCGCCCTCGGCGTCCTCGCGCTGGTCGCGCCCCGGGCGCCCTCGGCGTTGCGCCTGTTCCTCCTGACGTTGGCCATCGTCGACGACATCGGCGCCATCGTCGTCATCGCCGTCTTCTACTCGTCGGGCCTGCACCTGGGATGGCTGCTGGCCGCTGTGGGGGCGTTGCTGTCCGTGTACCTCTTCCGCCGGAACGGCCTGCACTACCCGCCGATCTTCGTCGTGCTGGGTGTGTTCACGTGGTTCGCGCTCCACGAGAGCGGTGTGCACGCCACCTTGGCCGGGGTGGCCATGGGGCTGCTGGCTCCCGCCGCGCCCCTGCTCGGCCCGTCCGACCTCGAGGCCCGCGCCGACGAGCTGCTCGACGTCTCGAGCCCACGGGCGGCGAAGGCGACCACGCAGCTCGTCCGGCAGTCGATCTCCCGGCTCGAGTGGCTCGAGTACGGCCTCCATCCCTGGTCGAGCCTCTTGATCGTGCCGCTGTTCGCCCTCGCCAACGCCGGCGTCCGGCTCGGTGGGGCGGACGCCCTCGACAGCGTGACCTCGTCGGTGGCGACCGGGGTGGTCGTGGGACTCGTCGTCGGCAAGTTGGTCGGCATCACCGGGGCGGCATGGCTCGCCTGCCACTTCGGCGTCGCCCGGCGCGACCCGCAGCTCCGGTGGTTGGACATCCTCGGGGTGGCGGCGCTGGGTGGCATCGGCTTCACCGTGTCGCTCTTCATCACCGAGCTCGCCTTCGACGACGCCCGGATCACGGACCAGGCGAAGCTCGGCATCCTGGCCGCGTCGGTGCTCGCCTCGATGCTCGGGGCGCTCGTGCTCCGCTCGACGGGGGCCGGGCGGTCCGTCGACGGTCAGCCGGCCTGACCGGGGCCGTGCCCTGCCGTCAGCCCTTGGGCCTTCGGGCCCGGCTCGGGGCGACGCGGGGCGGCTCGTCGGGCTGTTTGGGGTAGACGGGCGGCCAGGGCGCGTCGTGCAGGCCGGCGGCCCGGTCGCGCTCGTGCAGCTCGAGGATGGGATCGAGCGTCTGGGGGACGGCCCCGGCCCACGGGTCGCCGACGGTCGCGAGCCGGGCCGGCAGCGTGGCGATGGTCAGGTCGTCGGGGTGGAGGTCGTCGATCTCGTCCCACCCCACGGGGGTCGACACGGCCGCGTTGGGCCGGGCCCGCACGGACCAGGCGCCGAAGACCGTCTTGTGGGGGGCGTTCTGGTTGAAGTCCACGAAGATCCGTTCGCCCCGCTCCTCCTTCCACCACGCCGCCGTGAGCAGGTCGGGCCGCCGCCGCTCGAGCTCGCGGGCCACGGCGACCGCCGCGCTTCGCACCTGGTACGGATCCCACCTCGGCTCGAGGCGGACGTAGACGTGCAGGCCCCGGTTGCCGGTGGTCTTGGGCAGGCCGACCATGCCGAGCTCCTCCAGCAGGCTCCGCACCTCCCGGGCGGCGGGCCGGATGTGGCGGACGAAGTCGGTCCCGGGTTGGGGGTCGAGGTCGATGCGCAGCTCGTCGGCGTGCTCCTGGTCGTCGGCCCGGCTCGGCCACACGTGGAAGCCGATGCACCCGAGGTTCACGGCCCAGACCACGTGGGCGAGGTCGGCTGCCACCAGGGCATCGGAGGTGGTGCCGTTGGGGGTGCTCACCACGGCCGTCTCCAACCACTCGGGAGCGTCCTTCGGCACCCGCTTTTGGAAGAAGGACGGTCCCTCGGCGCCGTTCGGGAACCGCTGCATGAGCACCGGCCGGCCGCCCATGGCCCGCAGGATCGGCTCGCCGACCCGGAGGTAGTGGTCGACCAGGTCGCCCTTGGTCTCGCCCCGCTCGGAGAAGAAGACCTTGTCGGCGCTGGTGACTTTCACCGTCCGCCCGTCGAGCTCCAGCTGGCGCGTCTCGCCCGTCGCCTTCGGCACCCGTCGACGGTACGTCGTCGTGGGGGTGGCGTCCGGCTCAGTGGCTGCGGGGCACCTCTCGGAACGGCACGCCCTTGAAGGGGTCGGGTTCCCGGGCCAGGCCGAGCACCCGCTCGCCCACGATGTTGCGCTGGATCTGGTCGCTGCCGCCGTAGATCGGCGCGGCGGTGGCGAACAGCGCCTGCTCGACCAGGTCGGCGTGGTCGGCGATGCCGCTGGTGGCGGCCAGCTGCTCGGCGCCGTCCTCCGAGTAGGCGTGCAGCGTGCCGTGGGCGCCGAGGACGTCGAAGGTGAGGGCCCGACCGAGCCGGCTGGCGTGGCTGGCGAGCATCTTGGCGATGTTCGGCGAGCCCGGCAGCTCACTGCCGGCGGCGGCCGCGGCCCGGGCTCGTTGCGCCGTCCACGTGTTGAGCTGCTCGAGCGTGTGCAGCCGGGCCAGGTCCTGGCGCACGACCGGGTGCCGGCTGCGGCCGTTGGCCCCGGCCAGCCCGGCCAGGCGCTGCGAGGTGCTCTGCCGGGCGGGCGCGGTCGTGGTGTTCGTGGCGGTCGGGGTCGGGGGCGCCAGGTCGCCGGCCCGGCGGTCGAGGTCGCCCCGGCTCCCCGCGCGGGCGCTCCACCGGGGGCCGTCGCCGGCCGACAGGTTCCGCTCGTGGAACAGCGTGGTGTTGGCGGCGGCCCACCCCTTCCCCTCGCCGCCGATCAGGTCGCGCTGGTGGACCCGGGCGCCGTCGAGGAAGACCTCGCAGAAGAAGTCCCGCCCCGTCATCTCCTTCAGCGGGCGGATGTCGACGCCGGGCTGGTCGAGGTCGAACGCGAAGTAGGAGATGCCGGCGTGCTTGGCCACGTCGGGGTTGGTGCGGGCCAGCAGGATGCCGTGGTCGGCCGACTCCGCCCCCGAGGTCCACACCTTCTGGCCGGTGACGACCCACTCGTCGCCGTCCCGCTCGGCCCGGGTGGCGAGGCTGGGTAGGTCGGAGCCGCTGCCCGGCTCGCTGAAGAGCTGGCAGTAGTTCACCCGTCCCTCGAGGATCGGCGGCAGCAGCCGGGCCCGCTGCTCGTCGTCGCCGTGGTCGAGGATCGTCGGCCCGAGCATCACGATGCCGGCGCCGCCCGGCAGGGCGACGGTGCCGGCCTCGCGGAGCACCCGGTCGACGGTGGCGGCGTCGGCCCGGCCGAGGCCCCGGCCGAACCACTCGACCGGCCAGTTCACGGCCGACCATCGACCCTCGGCCAACCGCCGCCACCAGGCCCGCACGGTCAGGTCCGGGTCCCAGTGCTCGGCCAGCCAGCTGCGCAGCTCGTCCTCGAGCGAGCTCGGACCGGCCGCCGACGCCGGGGCCGGGGCCTGTCCTGCGTTCGTCATGCCCCCCACCTTGTCGCATCGGGACCGGGTGGTGGGCCCCGCCGGCCCCGGTGCCGCTCGCGGCGCTCCTGGCTCTTCGTTGAGCGGGAGGGGTACGTCGACCTCGCCGCCGGCGGGCACAGCCACCGATCGGGCCTCAGGTCAGAACTCCTCGACCACACGGAGCCTTGGCCCGCTCTTCTCGAATCTCCAGACGCTGGCCTGGACTCCGCTTCGTGCCAGGACCTCGGCGAGTTGTCCGCTGGCATTGCCTGGCGCGAGGCGAACGGGAGCATCGTGGTGGCGCGCCGCCGCGACGACCTCTGCTGCCAGCAGGTTGCAGCTGAGTTCTGCCTTCGCGAGAGCCACTTCGCCGACGAGGGCGTTCGAGTCCAGGGCGATCACCCGGTCCGTGCTCGCGAGGAGCGCTTCCGGGTCGTCGATCGTCGATCCGTATCTCGCGAAGAGCCCCTGAAGAACGCCCGTCGAACGTCGCTCGGCGAGGAGCGCGAGCGCGAGCCGGATCTGGAACCCATAGACGGTCAGGAGGGGTAGGTCGATGTCCGTCGGAAGCTCGAGCACATCCATGCGGATCAGGAGGCCGAGTTGGTCGTCGACCACGAGGCTCATCAGTCGACGACCCGTTGCTCTGCGATCAGCTGGGCGACCGTGTCACGTAGAGCTGCATGCGCTTGGAGAAGAGACTCGAGCGCGCCCTTCAGTCGCTGCCGATCGATCGACACGTCGTCGAGCTCACGGCGGAGACCTTCGAGCTCGCCAGTGAGCCGGTCCCGTTCGGCGAGCCCGCCGGCATCCAGGCGCTCGAGTAGACGTCGACGTTCGTCCTCGACGCTCGCGGCGTCGATTCGAAGCCGACCACCTCTGGTCGGGAGAGGTTCGAGGTCGCCACGTTCGACGCGCTTGCGGACCGCGCTCTCGGTGATGCCGAGCAGCGCGGCTGCTTCCGCGACCGTGTAGCCGGTCATCGCCGCTCCGAGGACCCCGTCCTCCGCCATGGCCCGGAGGCTATCGCTGTTGCGGAAATTGTCGCAAGAGGGCAGTGATCGCCGATTTCATCCGTGATGATGCGACAAAGTCTTAGAAAAGAGAGGGATGGTGCGGGCCCCAAGTCGTCGGCGAGGTGGCCGGCGGTGCGATCCCGTCACGTTCTGCCCGGGAACGCGACAGTGTCGTAGCGCGTCGCCATACTTGGAGCCGTGCCCCGAGAGCCCATCGTTGATGCACTCGAGCTGCTCGACCAAGCCGTTGGAGACCTCGCCACCTCGGAGCCGGACGACATCCGCGCCGCGCTCGCTGCTTGGGCCCTGGCGGTTGGCGGAGCGGTTCACGAACGGAAGGGGACGCTCGTGTTGAGACTCCGTCACGGAGCCGCCGAGGTCAGCCTTCGCCTGCAGGTGCAGCCTCTTCTGTCTGCAGGCCTTCCGGCGGCAGTCATTCCATCCGTCGACGACCTGGTAGCCGCCCTCAACGCGGGCGAGCTCCGCGACGAGATCGAAGCTGCCGTCGGTGCCGAGGCCGAGCTGGCCGTCTGAGGACGTCTGAAGAGGTTCAGGACCCTCGTGGCCCTGGCTGTCTGGTGCCTGCGATGGGGCGCATCGCGCCGCGCCCCGAGTTCATGAGCCCGCCCTGGATCGCGATGGCGAGGCGGGAGATCACCAGCGCGCTGGAGGGCCGGGACCTCGAGATCGAGCCTTTCACCCTCTCGGAGGAGTTCACCGATCCACCGGCGCACCGTCGGGACGGCTCCGACCGGGTGGGCTTCTCGGCGCGCGTGGGCGCCGGTCGGGTCGAGATCGGTGACGGCCCCGCGCCGGCGCGGACCTCCACATCGTCAGCGACTACGCCGACGGGCTGGCGGTGGCCCGCGACCCGGATGCCGCCGCCGCCGACCCGGCCGAGGCGGCGCGGCGGATCGCCGAGGAGCGCCTGACGATCGAGGGCGACCCGTCCCGCGCCCCGGCCGTGCTGCAGGAGCTCGACATCGATCGGCTCTTGGCCGCGCACACGGCCTGACCGTGCCGCGGCCACCCGGGCCGGCGCCGCGGCGGCCGGCGGGCCCGGATCAGAGCTCGAGGCGCATGAGGACGCGGGGGAAGCCGTCGAGCACCGACGCGGTGTCGGCCACCTTCTCGAAGCCGGCCCGCTCGAAGAGGGCCCGCGTGCCGACGTAGCCCATCGTCAGGTCGACCCGGGCACCCCGGTTGTCGACGGGATAGCCCTCGACGGCCGGCGCGCCGTACGAGCGGGCGAAGTCCACCGCGCCGAGCAGGAGGGCGTGGGCGATGCCCCGGCCGCGGTTGCCGGCCCGGGTCCGGAAGCACCACACGGTCCAGACCGGCCGGTCGTCGACGTGGGGGATCCGGCTGGCGGCGCGGGCGAAGCTGTGCAGGTCGGTCCGGGGCGCCACGCCCGCCCAGCCGACGGGCTCGTCGCCGTCGTAGGCGAGGACGCCGGGAGCGGGGTCCCGCCGGCACAGGTCGGCGACGTACTCCCCCCGCGCCGGGCCCCGCAGCTCCTGGTTCAGCCGGGACGGGACCCGGTAGGTCAGGCACCAGCACACGTTGGCGTCGGGCGACTTCGGCCCGATCACCTGCCGGACGTCGTCGAAGACGTCCGCCGGTCGCACGTCGAAGGCCGTGACGTCGAAGGCCATGCAGACAGGATGCCCTCCCGCTCCGGCCCGGTGCGGCTCCACCGGGATCAGGCCTCCGAGCTCGCCCTCGGGGCGGGCGGGGGCTGGGCCGGCTTCTGTCGTCCTGTGACACGCTGGTCGCCGGCGGTCCGTGGGGCCCGACCGGCGACGAAGGGGATGTCGTGGCTGATGACCTGACCTGGATGCCCGCCTGGCAGATCCGCGAGCTGATCGGCAAGCGGGAGGTGTCGCCCAGCGAGGTGCTCGAGCACTTCCTCGGCCGCATCGCCGAGCACGACCACAAGCTCCAGTCGTTCCGCCACCTCGACGCCGACCAGGCCCGGGAGACGGCCAGGCGGGCCGACCGGGCGGTGCTCGACGGCGACCCGCTCGGCCCGCTGCACGGCATCCCGATCTCGGCGAAGGAGGAGGTGCCGATCAAGGGGATGCCGCTGAAGCCCCGCCCGGGCCTTCCCGTCACCATCTCCGGGCACGACATCCTCGCCGTCACCCGGCTTCGGGAGGCGGGCGCCAACATCATCGGCACAAACTCGATGCTCGGCTCCGGCGACGGCGGGCTGGACAAGGGGCGCATGGACTTCTCGGCCGAGGCCCGCAACCCGTGGGACACCACCCGCACCGCGGGCTGGTCGTCGTCGGGCAGCGCCGCCGCCACCGCCACCGGGCTGGTGCCGATCGCCATCGGCACCGACGGCGGCGGCTCGACCCGGCTCCCGGCCGCGTACTCCGGCGTCTTCGGCCTGCACCCCACCGCCGGGCTGATCCCGATCGTCGACTACGACACGCCCCGGGTGCCCCCGCTCACGCTGACGCGCGGCCCGATGTGCCGTGACGTCCTCGACGCCGCCGTCACCCTCCAGGTGATGGCCGGCCCCGACGGCCGCGACTTCACCTGCATCCAGACGCCGACCCCCGACCTGGTGTCGGGCATCGAGGACGGCGTCGAGGGGATGCGGCTGGCCTGGACCGACGACTACGGCTACACCGGCAGGTACGCCCTCGAGGAGAGCGACCGGGTCATCGCCCACGTCCGGGAGGCGGCCCTGGGCTTCGCCCGCATCGGCGCCACCGTGGTCCCCACCGCCGAGGTGTGGGAGGACCCGATCGAGGCGTCCGGCGTCACGAACTGGCTCTTCGGCGTCGCCGTCGACCCCAACAACCCGGCCCCGGCGCCGTCCACCCCCGTGTGGGCCGCGGCCATGGACCTCCGGCAGCGGAACTGGGCCCGCTTCATGGCCCTGTTCGAGGATCACGACCTGCTGGTGACGCCGACGTCGCAGCTCCTCGCCCCGACCATGGACGAGTGGGACCGGCGCTGGATGCGGGAGGGGTCGAGCTTCCCCGGCGGGAGCTTCGGGCCCACCTACACGAGCCACACGACGATGTTCAACTGGCTGTGCTTCCCGGCCGTGTCGGTGCCGTGCGGCTTCGTCGACGGCCTGCCGGTGGGCCTGCACATCGTCGGGCCGCCCTGCTCGGAGGACCGCATCCTCCGCGCCGCCCGGGCCTTCCAGAAGGCGTTCCCCCAGGCGGACATCCCCACCAGCGTCCGGTAGCCCTGAGGCCGAGGGGCCGCGCCGCTCAGGGCTCCCGCCACCGCCGGTAGAGCCCGACAAGCTCGTCGACCATCTCGTCGGGCAGGTCCTCGGGGTGGACGTGGCCGAGGGCGTCGATCGTGAGCCGGAGCTGGTCGAGGTAGTCGGCGCAGTGGGGGCAACCGGCGAGGTGGGCTTCCAGCCGCTCGGCGTCCCGCCGGTCGAGCCCGCCGTCGAGGTAGGTGGCCATGAGCGCGACCGCGTCACGGCACACGAGCGCTTGCCGCCGCCGCCACCACGGACCCCTCACCGCTCACCCGCCAGCTCGCCGGTCAGCAGGGCCCGGAGCCTGGCCCGGCCCCGGTGCAGGAGCACTCGCTGGTTGCCGTCGGTGATCCCGAGGGCGGCCGAGACCTCGGCCGGGCTCGCCCCTTCGACGTCGCGGAGCAGGACGACCTGGCGCTGCAGCGCCGGCAGGGAGGGCAGCAGGGCCCGGACCCGGTGGGCGAGGTCGTGGGCGACGATGCGGTCGTCGACGCCGTCGGTCCACGGCACCGGCGGCCGGGCCCAGGCGCCCGAGGCGTCGAACCGCTCGCCCAGGTCCTCCTCCGGGCGGCCGGCCCGGGCCTCCCGGCCGGCGCTGCTGCGGGCCCGGTTGAGGAGGATGTGGAAGAGCCAGGTCCTGAACGACGAACGACCCTCGAACCGCTCCACGCCCCGGACCACCGCCAGCCAGGTGTCCTGGCACACCTCCTCGGCGACGGCCCGGCTCCCGACGGTGGCCTCGGCCAGGCGCAGCAGCCGGGGCTGGTAGCGGCGGAGGAGCTCGACGAACGCGGCCTGGTCGCCGGCCCGCAGGCGCTCGACCAGACCGACGTCGTCGTCCATCGCCGCCGACGCTACGACGACCGGCTCGGCCGCGCCGGCGAGGTCGCCGAGGTCGCGCCGGCCCTCGACGAGGGCCACCGGCGGCCCGGGTCGCACCCCGTCGCCGCGTCCCAGAGGCGTCAGGATGGCCTGGCGTAGCTCTGGGCCGTCGAGCTGTCGAACTCGAAGGCGACCACCGCCTCGTCGCCGACCACCCAGGCGTCGTGGCCGGGCTCGATGACGTAGGCGTCGCCCGGCGTGGCGTCGCCCTCGGTGCCGTCGTCGTGGACGACGTGCATCGTCCCGGACACGATGACGCCGACGTGGTGGGCCTGGCACTTCTCGCCGCCGACGACGGGCTTGATGCACTCCGACCACCGCCATCCGGGCTGCGCGGTCAGCCGGGCGGCCTTCACCGAGCCGAGGTCGATGACCTCGAGCCGGGTCTTGTCCGGCGTGCGCACCTCGTCGGCGGCGCCGAAGCTCCTGGTTGTCAGTCCGGCCATGTGGTCCCCCCTCGGGTTGGTTGGTCGGGGAACGGTCCTGCCGCCGGTCCGGCGCGTTACAGCGCCGGACCGGATCCGTCGTCGTCATCGTCGTCGTGGGAGCGGCCGAGCAGCTCGCCGTCGCGGAGCCCCGAGACGGGGCCGTCCACGCAGACGGCGATCACCGTGGCGAGCGGGTCGTCGCGGCTGTAGCGGCGGCCGGACGTGTGGCGGGTCCCGCCCAGCGGTTCGACCGTCGCCTCCGCGATGGGACTCGGGACCAGGCGCACGCCGAGGCGGCGGAGCACGCCGCCGGCATCGAAGACGGCGGCGCCGTCGACCTGGGTCAGGGCGTGCCTGAGGGGCGCCAGGTGGAAGGGCCGGAGGATCTGCAGGGCCGGCGGGGTGGGGAGCCGCTCCTCGACCGGCGGCCCGGGTCCGTCGTCGGGCCGGTAGACGAGCAGGGCACCGATGCCGAGCGACCCGAGGTCGTGGACGGCGAACTCGAGCAGCGCCCCCAGCACGGCCGGGTCGCCGGGTGCCGGGCCGGCCGTGACGGCGGCCACCAGTCCCCGCAGCGGCGGCTCGAGGTGCCAGCGGTGGCCCTCCCACCGCAGCACGCCGAACGGGCCGACCACCCGCACCGACCCGGCCGGGTGGCGCTGCACGACGGTGGCGCCGAGGACGTCGGCCAGCACGACCAGGTCGCGCTCCGAGCCGGCTGGGCGGTCGAAGACCATCCACTCGTTGTGGTGGTCGGTGTGGCGGACCAGCCAGCTCGAGAGCCCGTCGGCGTAGCGGCGGGCCGCCTCGAGCGGCTGCTCGCCGAGCGGGGCGCGGGTGATGTCCAGCAGCGTCCCGGCCGCCCAGGTCGCCGGGTCCGACCGCGGCCCGATGATCGTCCCGCTGCTCGACACCCGCCGCTCGTGGACGGGCGGCCGCAGGGCCCGGTCGATCTCGGTGACCAGCATCTCGTGGAAGGCGTCGGTGCCCTCCCGCCGCAGCCCGTTCTCCTCCAGGTCCTCGGCCAGCCGCCGCAGCCGCCCGGTCATGCCGTCCGCCACGGCCGGACGCTACTGGGACCACCCCGGCCCCCCGCCGGGCCGCCGGCGGGCGGTCGGCGCACGAGGGGGGCGTGGGCGACGGGACTGGCGGCCGCCCCGGGGCCGGCGCCCACTCCTCGCCGTCGTTCGAGCCCGGCGACGGCGACCACGTCGATGATGCACGTCGGGAAAGGCGGTCCCGCGGAACCGCGCGTGCGGGGCGTGGCGGCGGCCCGGGGGAGGCCCCCCTACGCTCCCGTTTGCACGACAGGCGAAAGCAGGGGCACTCGGTGACGCTCACCCACGGCGGCTCGTTCGGCGACAAGGTCAACTTCATCTGGTCGGTGGCCGACCTGCTGCGTGGCGACTACAAGCAGTCCGAGTACGGCCGGGTGATCCTCCCGCTGGTCGTCATCCGCCGCCTCGACTGCGTGCTGGCCGACACCAAGGCGGCCGTCATCGCCCGGTTCCACGAGCTGGAGGGCCGCCTCGACGACCCGGAGCGGGCCCTCTGCGCCGTGGCCGGGCGTGACTTCTACAACACGTCGGCGCTCGACTTCCGGGCCCTGACGGGCGACCCGGCCAACGTCGAGACCAACCTCCGGCAGTACATCGGGGGCTTCTCGTCCGGCGCCCGGGACGTGATCGACAAGTTCCGGTTCGACGAGCACATCCGGCGGATGGCCCAGTCGGGCCTGCTCTACCAGGTGGTCGCCCGCTTCGCCGACGTCGACCTGCACCCGGACCGGGTCGACAACCACGAGATGGGTTCGATCTACGAGGAGCTCATCCGCCGCTTCTCGGAGCAGTCGAACGAGACCGCCGGCGAGCACTTCACCCCCCGTGAGGTGATCCGGCTCATGGTCGACCTGCTCTTCGCCGAGGACGACCGGCTGCTGCGCGACCCCGGCGTGGTGAAGACCCTGTTCGACCCGGCCTGCGGCACCGGTGGGATGCTGGCGGTGGCCGAGGAGCGGCTGCTCGAGATGAACCCCCAGGCCCACCTCGAGGTCTACGGCCAGGAGCTCAACGACGAGTCCTACGCCATCTGCCGCTCCGACATGATGCTCAAGGGCCACGCCTCCGGGAACATCGTCAACGGCAACTCCTTCAGCCAGGACGGCTTCACCGGGCGGCGGTTCGACTACCTGCTGGCCAACCCGCCCTTCGGCGTGGAGTGGAAGAAGGTCGATGCCGCCGTGCGGGGCGAGCACAAGAACCTCGGCTTCGGCGGCCGCTTCGGGGCCGGCCTGCCCCGCATCAACGACGGGTCGCTGCTGTTCCTCCAGCACATGATCTCGAAGATGAAGCCGGTGTCCGAGGGCGGGACCCGCCTCGCCATCGTCTTCAACGGCTCGCCGCTGTTCACCGGCGCTGCCGGCTCCGGAGAGTCGGAGATCCGCCGCTGGATCATCGAGAACGACTGGCTCGAGGCCGTCGTCGCCCTGCCCGACCAGCTCTTCTACAACACCGGGATCTCCACCTACTTCTGGATCGTCACCAACCGCAAGCGCCCCGACCGCCGGGGCCTGGTGCAGCTGGTCGACGCCCGGGAGCTGTTCGTGAAGATGCGCAAGTCGCTGGGCGAGAAGCGCAAGCAGCTGAGCGACGACCAGATCGCCGAGATCGTCCGCCTCTACGGCGACTTCGCCGAGGGCGACCGGGTGAAGATCCTCCCCAACGAGTCGTTCGGCTTCCAGCGCATCACGGTCGAGCGCCCGCTCGTGGATGACGACGGCAAGCCGGTCACCGACCGCAAGGGCGTGCCCAAGCCCGACCCGTCGTTGCGCGACCAGGAGAACGTGCCGCTCCCGGCCGGCACACCGGCGTGGGACCAGGCCGACGAGGGCGCGGCGAAGCGCCTGGCCGACCCGGCCCACCGGGCGGCGGTCGACGCCTACGTCGAGGCCGAGGTCCGCCCCTGGGTGCCGGACGCCTGGGTCGACCACGCCAAGACCAAGATCGGCTATGAGATCCCCCTGACCCGGCACTTCTACAAGTACGTGCCACCCCGCCCGGTCGCGGAGATCGACGCGGAGATCAAGGCCCTGGAAATCCGGATCCAGGAGCTGCTTGCCGAGGTCACGGAGTGAGCTTCCCGACCCGGCGACTGAAGAACATGGCGACCGTCGTCGTGAGCAGCGTCGACAAGAAGTCCGTCGATGGTGAGGTTCCGGTGCGCCTGTGCAACTACACGGACGTCTACCACGCCGATCGGATCATCGACGACGGAGAGTTCATGCCGGCAACGGCCACCAAGGAGCAGGTCGACCGGTTCCGGCTGCGCCCGGGCCAAACACTCATCACGAAGGACTCTGAGACCGCAGAAGACATAGGCATCGCTGCTCTTGTCGAGAGCGCCGGGCCTGATCTCGTCTGTGGCTACCACCTCGCGGTGCTTACGCCTGACGAAGGCGTTGCCGATCCGCGGTTCCTGTTCTGGACGATGAGAGCCAAATCAACACGGAGCCAGCTAGCGATCGGAGCCTCGGGCGTCACTCGGTTTGGGCTCAGGGCTGAGACCATCACCGGTCTGGACGTCCCGCTTCCCCCGATTGAGTGTCAGGTGCGGATCTCCGACTTACTCGATACTGAGTCGGCAAGGATCGATGACCTCATCGCTGCCAAACAGAAGATGGTGGAGCTCGCCGGCGAGCGATTGGACGCTCTGCGGGACGCCGTCCTCTGGAGCCATGGCGGGTTCCAGCGAATCGGCAACGTCGTTGATGACCGGCGGCCCGTTATGTATGGCATCGTTTTGCCCGGCCCGAACATCGACGATGGTCCCGGTGTACCGATCGTCAAAGGGGGTGATGTGGCTTGCCAATTCACCCGGCCCCTGAATCACACGACCGTCGAGATCGAGGCATCCTTTGCCAGGGCGCGACTTCGAGAAGGGGATTTGGTTCTGGCGATCCGAGGTGGCATCGGGGACGTTGCTCGGGTTCCTTCATGGGCCGAAGGGTCGAACATCACGCAGGATGTTGCGAGGATCGCCCCGTCCGCCATGACGGATCCAAGCTGGCTGTACCACGTGCTCTGCTCCCCGAGATTTCAGGCGCAAGCCGAATCGTTCATCACCGGAGCCACGATTCGAGGGTTGAACATCGGCGACATCAAGAAGTTGACCGTTCCCCGGACTCCTCTGCAAGATCAGAAGCGGCTGGCTGACCGCCTCGATCGAGAGGAAAAGCGATCGTGGGAGCTCACAGAGACTCTGACCCGCCAGATCGAGCTGCTCCGTGAGCATCGGCAGGCGCTCATCACGGCGGCGGTGACGGGGGAGTTGGAGGTCGCCTGATGGCGCGGTCGAAGGAGATCAACTTCGAGGACGAGGTGTTCGACACCTTGGTCGAGTCGTCGGGGTGGGAGCCCGGCGACGCCGATCACCTCGACCTGCAGACGGGGCTGCTCACGTCGGACCTGCTGGCGTTCGTGGGGGCGACGCAGATCGACGAGTGGGACAAGCTGCTCGGCAACTTCGGGCACGACGCCGACCGGGCCCAGCGGGAGTTCCGGCGGCGGGTGGCGGCCGAGATCGACGCCCGGGGCACGATCGACGTGCTGCGCAACGGGGTGAAGGGCTGGGGCTGCTCGTTCCAGCTCTGCTACTTCCGCCCGGCCCACTCGATGACCCCGCTGCTGGTCGAGCGCTATGCCGCCAACCGGGTGACGGTCACCCGCCAGCAGCGATACAGCGACAAGCACGCCAACACGATCGACCTCTGCCTGTGGGTGAACGGCCTGGTGGTGGCCACGGTCGAGCTGAAGAACCCGCTCACCGGCCAGACCGTCGAGGACGCCAAGAAGCAGTACCGGGCCGACCGCGACCCGAAGGACCCGTTCCTGACCAGGCGGGCGGTGGTCCACTTCGCGGTCGACCCTCACCTGGTGTTCATGACCACCCGGCTCGACGGGGCCGGCACCCGGTTCCTCCCGTTCAACCGGGGCCACGACGGCCGGGCCGGCAACCCGCCGGCGACGGACGGCCGGCACGCCACCGCCTACCTGTGGGAGCAGGTCTGGCGGCGGGACGCCTTCCTCGACCTGGTCGGCAACTTCGTCCACACCTCTGCGGGCGCCGACGGGGGGCGGACGGTGGTCTTCCCCCGCTACCACCAATGGGACTGCGTGCTGGCGGCCGAGGCCCACGCCCGCTCCAACGGGCCGGGGCACCGCTACCTGGCCCAGCACTCGGCCGGGTCGGGCAAGTCGAACTCGATCGCCTGGCTGGCCCACCGGCTGTCCCGCCTGCACGACGACCACGACAAGCCGGTGTTCGACAAGGTGATCGTCATCACCGACCGCCGGGTGCTCGACGACCAGCTGTCGGCCACGGTGGCCCAGTTCGAGCAGGTGACCGGGGTGGTGCAGCGGGTCGACGACCGGGACTCGTCGAAGTCGCAGAAGCTGGCCGAGGTCCTCACGTCGGAGCGGGCCCGGATCGTGCTGTGCACGCTGCAGACCTTCAGCTTCGTCGACAAGGCCATCGCCGCCGGGCACCGCAACTACGCCGTGATCGTCGACGAGGCCCACTCGTCGCAGACCGGCGAGGCGGCCAAGGACCTCAAGGCGGTGCTCGGCTCCCGCTCGGAGCAGGAGCGCCTCGACCAGGCCGAGAAGGCGGACGCGGGCGAGCCCGTCACCGGCGAGGACCTGATCGCCGAGGCGGTGGCGGCCCGGGTACAACAGCCGAACCTGTCGTTCTTCGCGTTCACCGCCACGCCGAAGGCCCGCACCGTCGAGCTGTTCGGGTCGCCCGTCCCGGGCCAGGCGCTGAAGGCGCCCTTCCACACCTACTCGATGCGCCAGGCGGTCGAGGAGGGCTTCATCCTCGACGTGCTCCGGCACTACACGACGTTCGACGTGTACTGGCGGGTGCGCCAGACGGGCGGCGCCGACCCCGAGGTCGACAAGGCCAAGGCGTCGGCCCAGATCGCCCGGGCCATCTCCCTGCATCCCCACAACCTGGCCCAGCGGGCCAAGGTGGTCGTCGACCACTTCCGGTCCCACGTCGCCCACCAGATCGACGGCCGGGCCAAGGCGATGGTCGTCACGGCCTCCCGCCTCCACGCCGTCCGCTACAAGCAGGCGATCGACCGCTACCTGGCCGACGAGCACCTCGGCGACGTGCGGGCGGTGGTGGCCTTCTCCGGGAAGGTGGTCGACCCCGACGAGCCGGCCGGCGAGCCGTTCACCGAGCCGACGCTGAACGGGTTCCCCGAGTCGGAGACGGCCGGGCGGTTCAAGGGCGACCCGTCACCGCCGTTCGACCCCACCGAGTACCAGGTGCTCATCGTGGCCGAGAAGTTCCAGACCGGCTTCGACGCCCCGCTGCTCCACACCATGTACGTCGACAAGAAGCTCGAGGGCGTCAACGCGGTGCAGACGCTCGCCCGGCTGAACCGCACGCACCCCGGCAAGGAGTCGACGTTCGTCCTCGACTTCCGCAACGACGCCGAGGCCATGGCCGAGCACTTCCGCCCCTGGTACGACACGACCATCGTCGAGCCGGTCGACGCCAACGCCCTCTACGCGCTGCAGGGCAACCTGCAGTCCCACGGCCTGTTCTCCACGATCGAGGTCGACCACTACTGGACGGTGTTCGCCGCCGTCGCTCCCGACCACCGCAAGGGCAACGGCGCGCTGTACGCGGCGCTGGCCGGGCCCCGCCAGCGCTTCGTCGACGACCTCGACGACGGTGCCCAGGAGCAGTTCCGGGCCGATCTCGACTCGTTCGTCCGGGCGTACTCGTTCCTCTCGCAGATCGCCACGTGGACCGACACCGACCTCGAGAAGCTCTACGTGTTCGCGAAGTCCCTGGCCGCCGACCTCCCCAAGCGGCCGGGGGACCCGAGCCTCGACCTCGGTGCCGAGATCGAGCTCACCCACCTCCGGCTCGAGCTGAAGGGGGAGCTCGACGCCAGCATCGCCGGCTCGGACGTGCACGCCGACCCGCTCGCGGCCCTCCCCGGCGGAGGATCGGCCGGAGCGGGCGACCCCGAGAAGGAGCGCCTCTCGGCGATCGTCGGCCGGCTCAACGAGAAGCACGGCCTGAACCTGAGCCTCACCGATGCCCTGCTCTTCGAGCAGTTCAAGGGGGACTGGACCGGGGACGGTGACCTCGTGGCTGCGGCCCGGGCCAACTCGTTCGAGAACTTCATGATCGTCTTCGCCAACAAGTTCTTCGGGACGGTCTTCTCACGGATGGACGCCAACGCCGAGATCTTCAAGGCGATCAACGACGACAAGGCCTTCGCCGACGACCTCCAGGCCAGCTACGGCCGCGACGTCTACGACCAGCTGCGGGGATGAACGCTCCGTCACGCCACTCGGGTCTTCGTGGTCCTTGCATGTCCGGCAAGCAATTCCGCGGAACCGCCCTCAGCGCAGCGCCCGGCACCGGTTCCGCGGGGCGATCGGTCCCTGGACCCACCCAGCGTTCGGCATTCGGCGGGGTGCTTGACGGAGCCGAACGCGGCCATGCCGGCGGATGGCCGACGTGATCGCCCGCACGGTGGGCAAGCGCCTGACCGACGCTCTGCACCGCTACTAGAGGAACGACCTCACGACGACCGTCCGCTCTCGGTCGTCCTCGATGACGAGGTAGTGCACTGTCAGCTTGGCGCCGGGCACTCGATCCAGGTGGCGGTCGTCGGCCACCTGTTCACCAGAGGACGGAGGTCCGAACCGTTCGACGGATGCGACCCACTCATGCGCGGCCTGGGTCTGAATCAAGGAAGGACGGGGCTTGCGTCGAAGAAGGGCGTTCAGGGCCGCCTCGTAGTGGACGAACCACGGAGGATCAGTGGGCGAGTCCTCCGGACCGCCATTCATCGAGGATGTCCTCGACGGGGCGTTGCTTCTCCACCATGGTCCGAAGCTCGCCGGAGCGTGCCTTGGCCCGCATTTCCTCTGCCCAACGCTCACCTTCCGGATCGAGCCTCGCCTGATAGAGGCGAACTCTGAACTCGACCCGATCGAGCAGGTCGCTTCTCGGGCGCCGAGCGCCTCCGAGGATACGTGCCAAGCCTGCAAGGGCCACAGAGCCGGCACGGATGGTCCTCGTTGCGGTCAACGTCGCGCTCCCTCTCGATGGGCACCAGTAGGGCGTCCAACGCTTCCTCGAACGGTGCCGGAGTGCAAGGAGAATGGCTCCTCCGCGGACCCTACGGGCAAGCGCGCCGACCACGGGCTGTGTCGGGCCATCTGGCTCTCCTCCTCTGAGTGCGACCACTCCGGGACCCCTCGCCGGTCTCGGGTCACCGACGACGCACCGCTTGGCTGAGGCTAGTCAGGACGCTGCCTCGAACGGTGCAGCACGGTCCTCCTCGGTCGAGGACGGTGGGGCTGCGCGCAACGCCGAAACGCACGCCGATGCGTCAGGTGACCGATCACCTCCGCGGGACCGCCTCAGGTGCGGGGCGGGCGGCCGGAGAGCTTGCGGACCCGGCGCTTGCGGAGGGTCTTGCTCGGGGGCCGCCCGTCGACGGCGATGGCGGCCAGGCCGGCGAGGGCCTTGCGGCCGGACACGTCCTTGAACCACTCCAGCCGGCCGGCCACGGGGATGCCGACCAGGGCCCCCTTGCACACCTTCTGGCAGCGGACCTCGTCGACGCCCACCCCGACCCGACCGAGGAACTCGATCACGCAGGCGTGGTCGCGGCACTTGCGGCACACGTGGGCGGTCGTCACGGGCCCACCCCTACCCGTCGCGGGCCGGTCGCCCGCGTCACCGACCGCCGGCTCAGGTCCCACACCCGGCGGGCTTGGTGGGCGCCGCCGTGAGGCCACCGGGCGGTTCGACCTCGACGACGTCGGCGTCGTGCTCGGCGAGCAGCAGCACGCCCATCGGCCCGACAATGCCCTCGGTGGGGTCGAGGACCCGGATGCCGTCGAGGGCGCTCACCGCCCCGGCGGGATCGGCGGGATCGGCGAGGCGGTGGCGACGGCGTGGCGGAGCCCGTCGTCGAGCGCGTCGAGGGCCCGGCTGCACAGCGAGTCGATCGGCTCCTCGCTGCCCATCACCCACGCCAGCAGCGCCACCTGGATGGCCGCCAGGTAGGTGGCCACGATGAGCCGGGGCCGCAGGTCGCGGTCGGGGTCGACCGACATGCGCACGGCCACGAGGTGGATGAGGGCGTCCTGGCCCCCGATCTGCTCGGCCAGCGCCCGACCCCGGAGCGCCGGCGTGTCGGCGAGGACCTTGCGGCGCTTCAACGCGCGGTCGACGTCGTCGGCCCGCTCGAAGGTGTGGGCGATCCGGGAGACGCTCATGCGGACGGCCGTGAGGATGTCCTCGTGGGGCGGGCGGGCCAGGAGCTCCTTCGCCACCTCGGCGAGGCTCTCCCGGTGCTCGACGAGGAGGAGGTCCTCCTTCCCGCCCGGGAAGTGGCGGAAGAACGTCCGGTGGGACACCTCGGCGGCAGCCGCGATCTGCGCCGTCGTCACGTTGTCGTAGCCGTGCTCGGCGAAGAGCTCGAGGGCGACCTCCTCGAGGCGGAGGGTCGTTGCCCGGCGCTGCTCGGCCCGGCTCCCGCTGGTCACCTCGACGGCCACGGGGGGAGCATAGGAGGAACCCGGTGGCGGAGGCTGTCTTGACATCTGTCAGTTACTGTCGTCAAACTCGGCAGAGGTTGCCGGCACGACACCGGCACGGGGACGGGGGCGCACATGACGACGAAGCTGCTGCTGGTGTCGGCCGACGGGCACTCCGGCGGTCCGCCCGACGAGTACCGCGACTACCTCGAGGCCCGCTACCACGCCGACCTCGACGCGCTCATCCCGCTGCACGAGTCCTGGGCCGCCAACTCCGTGGCCCAGCGCCGCTTCGGCGCCGACACCCTCGACCTGATCGACCGTGACGGCGCCATCCGGGGCGGCGGCGAGCTCGGCGCCTACGACCTCGACCGCCGCCTGGCCGAGCTCGACCGGGAAGGCGTGGCCTGCGAGGTCCTCATCCCCGGGCACCAGGAGGCGCTGCTCCCGTTCTTCAGCCACACCAGCCTGGCGTCGACCCGCGAGCAGCGGGCCGCCGGCGCACGCGCCTACCACCGCCGCACCGCGGACTGGATGGCCGACGCCGGCGGGCGCCTCGTCGGCATCGGTGAACCGGGGCCGTGCACCGACCTCGACGAGACGATCGCCGAGATGCGGTGGATCGCCGACCACGGCTTCGTCGGCATCGCCCCGCCCGGCAACATCGCCGACCTCGACCTCCCGGGCCTCCACGATCCCCGGTACGAGCCGTTCTGGCAGGCGTGCGTCGAGCTGGGGCTGGTCGTGACGCTGCACGCCGGCTACGGCTTCCCCCAGCAGGTCGACCAGGTCCTCGAGTTCATGGCCGCGGTGACCCAGCAGCACGGGCCGGAGGAGTTCCTCAAGCAGTCGATGATGGCCTCGGCCGACGCCGCCAACCGCAGCATCGACCAGTTCCCGAAGGACTCGAGCACCCGCCTCGGCATCACCGCCCCCCGCCGCATCTTCTGGCAGCTGATGCTGGCCGGGGTGTTCGACCGCTACCCCGACCTGAAGCTGGTCTTCACCGAGGTGCGCGGCGACTGGGTGCCCGACACCCTCGACGTGCTCGACCGGCACTTCAGCGGCAGGCACTCCGGCGCCGACCTCGCCCTCTCCCCCCGGGAGTACTGGCACCGCCACGTCTACGTGGCGCCGTCGTCCCCCCGCCGCTACGAGATCGCCATGCGGGAGGCCATCGGGGTCGACCGCTTCATGTTCGGCATGGACTACCCGCACCCCGAGGGCACCTGGCCGAACACCCGGGAGTGGATCCGCGACTCGTTCGTCGGGGTGTCCGAGGCCGACGCCCGCCTGATCCTGGGTGAGAACGCGGTCGAGTGCTACGGCCTCGACCGGGCCGCGCTCGACGCCATCGCCCAGCGGATCGGCCCCGAGGCCGACGACCTGCTCGGCGACCAGGCGGTCGACGAGCGGATCGTGGCCCAGTTCCACCTCCGCTCGGGCTACCTGCGTCCCCGGGAGCAGGTCGACGCCGAGTGGTACGGCGAGATGATCGCCGCCGACGAGGCCGCCGTCGCCGCCCACGCGACCTGACGCCGGCCCCGCCTCGCTCCGACCTCGCCCGTGTCCCGCAAACCCGATCTCGATCCGCCCGACCGACCGAAAGGCGCACCCATGACCTCGCTGGCCGACAGCCCCACGACCGAGCTCGTCGTCGACGACCACATCCGCGACGTCACCGACGACGAGGTGGCGACCTACGAGCGCGAGGGCTGGGTGAAGCTGGACGGGCTGCTCAGCCCGGAGCTGGCCGGCGCCCTCCTGGAGGTCGCCCGGGGCCGGGCCGGCGACGCCGGATCGGACGATGCCCTGGCCGTCAACGGCGCGTGGGGCGAGGCCAACGTTGCCTGCAGCCCGGGCGGCGAGCTCTTCGCCGCCATGGCCCTCTCACCGAGGATGGGCCGGAACGCGGCCAGGCTCGTCAACCGGTCCCGGCTGACCGACGAGGCCATTCCGACCCGCTACTTCGCCGACGGCCTCGGCGTCCGGGCCGGGCGGGGGAACGGGCCGTCGACCCACTTCCACCAAGACTACGTCCCGCAGTCCCAGGACCGGGGAGGGGCCATCAACATCTGGATCGCCCTCGCCGCCGTCGCTGCCGACCAGGGTGGGATGCGGTTCCTCAGCGGCTCGCACCGCGAGGCCCGGCTCGGCCCGCTCTACGCCGGCGGCGTCCCGGATGCCCGCGCCGCCGCAAACCGCCACCCGGCGGTGGCCGACCTCCATTACCCGAAGCTCGGCGAGCTCTACGAGCTGTCGGACGGCGTCGTCTACGAGCCGGGGGATGCCACGGTGCACGGCGCCTACACGGTGCACTGCGCCCCGGCCAACCTGAGCCAGCGGTCGCGGTGGAACTACCTCGTGAGCTACCTGCCCGACGACGTCCGCTACGACGGCTCGCCGAACCACGCCCTCGACGGCCTCGACCTCACCAAGGGTCAGACCTTCGACCACGAGCGCTTCCCGGTGGTGCACCCGGGCTGAGCCGGGCGGTCAGCGCCCCGGGCCGGCTCGACCTCGGGGGAGGAGTCCTCACGCCGGAGCAGGTGCTGTCGGTGAACGATCAGGGGGGGAATCGGATGCGCAGAGGTGCGTCGCTCTGGAGGGTGGTGGCCGTGCTGC
>JBFWQW010000011.1:0-48539 GCA_050249235.1 Acidimicrobiia bacterium
CGATCTCACCATCCACCGGGGGCACCCCCTCGTGTGGGAGGCGCCACCGGGTTGGCGGGTGCCGGCGACCGCTCTCGCCGTCGATCCCGGCCCGTCGCGCTCGCTGGTCGGGGCCCGGGTGGCGGATGCCCTGGCGGCCGGCGAGGTCGCCCTCGGCGCCGCCGGCGCCCGCCTCCACGGCGCGACCGTGGGTGACACCGTCTTCCTCCTCGGATGGGACGGCCGGACCCACGGACGGCGGGTCGGCGCCATCGCCGACGACACCCGCACCGGCTCGGCCGAAGTTGTCCTCGCCGTCGCCGACGCCGCCTCGATGGGCTTCTCGCGTCCCCTCACCGTGGTGCTGTTCGGGGGGTCGAGGGGAGCGCTGGAAGCAGCCGCCGGGGCCGTCGGCGGCGGCCTCGACGTCGACCGCTCGTGGGAGCCGCCGTCGCTCGACGACGTGCTTCCCCTCGTGCGCATCAAGGAGCTCCTGGGGGAGATGGCCTACCTGCCCGGCCGGGGCGACAGCGTCACGATGCACCCCGGGTTCACGGCCGGGATCACCACCGAGCGGGTGCCGCTGCTGGGTCGCGTCACCTGCCACGTCGCCGTCCTCCCGGCCCTGCGGGGCGCCCTCGACGACGTGGCCCGGGCCGGCCTCGGCGGCGCCCTCGGTCGCTACGGCGGCTGCTTCACGCCGAGGCTCATCCGGGGCGGAGACAGCGGGGGCTCCCTGTCCCGCCACAGCTTCGGGATCGCCGTCGACCTGAACATCACGAACAACTCGTTCGGCGGCCGGGTGAGCATGGACCCGGCCGTCGTCGACATCTTCCGGCGCTGGGGCTTCGCCTGGGGCGGCACCTGGACCCGGCCCGACGGCATGCACTTCGAGTGGGTGGGCGGCCGTTGAGCCACAGCGGCCCCACAGTCCGTTCCCAGCCGTGATCCGTAGGTTCCGGGCATGAAGCGGAACCTGAGGCTCGTCGTCCTGGCTGCCGTCCTCGTCGTCGCTGCCACCGGCGCGGGCCTGTGGTGGTTCCTCCGTGACGATGCACCGGACGCCGTCGCACTGAGCACGGCCGTCGAGTCGGTCGAGGACGGCGAGGCGGGCCGCAGCGACGACCCTGCGACCGGCACCGCGGGCACCGAGGACGTCGGGGGCATCGAGGGCACGTGGGCGGTCGACAGCACGACCGGCGACTTCGACTTCGAGAAGGCCACCGGCACCTTCGCCGGCTTCCGCATCGCCGAGAACCTCGCCGGCATCGGCTCGACCACGGCGGTCGGGCGCACCGGCGACGTCGAGGGCTCGATCAGCATCGAGGGCACCACGCTGACGGATGCCAGCTTCCAGGTCGACGTCACCGGGATCACCACCAACGAGTCCCGCCGCGACGACAAGGTGCAGCAGGCGCTCGAGTCGGGCCGCTTCCCGACGGCGGCCTTCGAGCTGACCGAGCCGGTCGAGCTGGGGGCGGGCGCCGCCGACGGCGGCCCGGTGGCGGTGACCGCAACGGGCGGCCTGACCATCCACGGGGTCACCCGGGTGGTCGAGATCGACCTCGAGGCCCAGCTCGTCGACGACACGATCGTCGTGGTCGGCTCGATCGACCTCACCTTCTCGGACTTCGACGTCGAGGTCCCCGAGAGCCAGCTGGTGCTCTCCGTCGAGGACCACGGCGTGATGGAGGTCCAGCTCCTGCTCGTGCGGCGCTGACCTCTGCGGTCAGTCGATCTCGGTCGCGAGCTCGCGGACCCGGGCCAGGAACGCGGCCCGCTCCTCGCCGCCGAGCAGGGCGCCGACCGAGCGGTCGAGCTGGTCGAGGTCGACCGAGCCGGCCGCGGCCATGGTGGCGACGTCGACGGCGTCCTTGGGCCGGGCGAAGAAGGCCTTGAAGACGGCGAGGTCGGGGCAGGCCAGCACGGGCAGGTCGGCCACCCCGGCGAAGGGCACGTGCCGCCGGTTGTCCTCGGCCCGGTCGTGGAACGGGTGGTTCGACAGGAAGACGTCGACGGGCGTGGCGTCCCACCACAGGCGGGCCTGGCCGTCGCGCCGCAGGCCGGCCCGGGCGGCGGGGGAGACGGCCACGCCGTCGGGCAGGGCGGCCAGGAGGTCGTCGAGGCGATCGATGCCGACGAACACGTTGAGGTCGATGTCGCGCGTCGCCCGGGGCTCGGCCGTGCAGAAGGCCAGGGCCAGTGCGCCGCCGAAGGCGTGGGCCAGACCGGCCGTCTCGAGGTGCTCGTGCAGGGCGACGATGCGGCCGGTGAGGGTGAGCGCCATGGGTCGTCGGGGGTCGGGGGATCGGGGGTCGGGGGATCGGGATCCGGGTCGGGAGTCCGGTGATCAGGCGGCGAGGTCGCGCACGATGGGGAAGCGAAGGTCTCGGTCCGGCCGGTGGGGGAGCTGCTCGGCCAGCTCGAGCAGCTCCTCGAGGATCCGCCCGTTGGCGGCGACGTCGATCGAGGCCGGCGACACCTGGGCGCCGAGCTCGAGGGTGGCCCCGCCGGCGGCGAGCAGCCGGGCCAGGGTGTCGACCCGGGGGACCCGGGCCCCCTGCTCGTAGAGGCAGACGGCCGCGGCCGAGGTGCCGGCCCGCTCGGCCAGCTGCCGCTGCGTGAGGCCGGCCTGCCGGCGGCGCTGGGTGAGGAGGGTGGCGACGTCCATGCCAAGATGTTATCGGAACCGATAACACCAGCCGGCCGCGGGGCTACGGGGGCGCCCCCTGACCACGGTCTACGCTCCGGCCGACCTCGCCGCAGCCGGAAAGGGAGCGCGCCGTGCCGCTCGACCTCACCCCCCATCTGGATCCCCCCTCCACGGCCGTCGTGGCCCTCGAGGTCCAGGAGAACCTGCTCCTGCCGGAGAAGGCGATCATCCCCGGTCTGGCCGGCCACGCCGAGTCGATCGGGCTCGTGGACCGCCTCGCCACCCTGTTCGACGCCGCCCGGCGGGTCGGCGTCCGGGTCTTCTACGTCGCCGACCAGCGCCGCTACGACCTGCTCGCGCCCCGGGCCGGGCGGGGCGGCCCCCGCATCGTCCGCAACCCCGCCGCCAGCCCCGGCCACGGACCCATCGTCGGCCGGCTCGAGCCCCGGCCCGAGGACGTCTGGATCAAGCGGGAGCAGGGCATGACCGGCTTCTTCACGACGCCGCTCGACGCCTACCTCCGCAATGCCGGTGTCCGGACGGTGATCATCACGGGGGTCTCGGCGAACATCGCCGTCGTGGGCACGGCGATCGAGGCCATGAACCGGGGCTACCGGGTGATCGTGCCGGGCGACTGCGTGGCCGGCGATCCCCCCGAGTACGTGGAGCAGCTCCTGCGCTACACGATCCGCAACGTCGGGATGGTGGCCCCGGTCCAGGGCATCCTCGACCACTGGGCCGGCCTCCCGGCCAACCCGTTCGAGGCGCCGAGCCCGGCCTGATCCCCTCCGGGTGCGGGCCGGCTCGGTGACCCGGCTCGCGCCGTCCCCTCAGATGGCCGGTGGCGGCACGGGCTGGGCCAGCGCGGCGTGGCGGCGCCGCTGCCAGCGGCGGTAGGCCCAGCCGGCGGCGCCGAGGAGGCCCCACCGCAGCAGTCGTGAACGGATCCCGAGTCGTGCCATGGGCCGGGTCTACCCCGACCCCCGCGATCCGACCGGAACATGGTTCGTGAGGGGGCGGCCCGGGCAGAGCTGCGGCTCCGGACGACGGGGGAGGTGGGCATGGCGACGATGGCGGTGGCGGGCACGGGCCCGGTGAGCTCCCGTCCCCGCCCGGCCCCGGTCTTGCGGCCCCGGGGGCCCCGGAGCCGGTTCGTCCTCGACGCCCTCGCCGGGCCGCCCCGCCCGCTCGGCCCGATGCCGCCGGCCGTGGACGACCCGATCGAGGGCGACGACAGCGCCCTCGCGCTCTACACCTGCTACGAGCTGCACTATGGCGGGCTGCCCGGTGTGGACGACGGGTGGGAGTGGGAACCGTCGCTGCTCGGCGCCCGCCGGGAGCTCGAGCAGGACCTCGAGCGGGCCCTCGTCGAGATGGTGGGTGCCCGCTGCCCGGTCGAGGAGGGGCGAGGAGCCGACCCCGCCGGCGCGGTGGAGCGGGCCCTCCTCGAGCTGCAGGCCCGGCCGGGCCCGTCGCTCTCGTCGTTCGTGCTGGCCGGCGGGACCCTCGAGCAGGTGCGGGAGCTGGCCGTGCACCGCTCGGCCTACCAGCTGAAGGAGGCCGACCCCCACACGTGGGCCATCCCCCGCCTCGCGGGTCGCTCGAAGGCGGCGCTCGTCGACATCCAGTTCGGCGAGTACGGCGACGGCGACCCGGCCCGGGTGCATGCCGAGCTGTTCGCCCGGACGCTGCGGGCGCTCGATCTCGACGACCGCGTCGGTGCCTACGTCGACCGCCTCCCGGGGGTGTCGCTGAGCACGTGCAACCTGATCTCGCTGTTCGGGCTGCACCGCCGGTGGCGGGGCGCCCTCGTCGGCCACCTCGCCCTGTTCGAGCTGTGCTCCGTGGTGCCCATGGGTCGCTACCGGGACGCCCTCGTCGCCCTCGGCTACGGCCCCGACGCCACGGAGTTCTACGCCGCCCACGTCGAGGCCGACGCCCGCCACCAGGAGGTCGCCCTCCGCGAGATGGTGGCCGGCCTGGTGGCCGACGAGCCCGACCTGGCGGCCGACGTCGTCTTCGGGGCCCGCTCGCTCAGCGCCCTGGAGGGCCGCTTCGCCGACCACGTGCTGCGGGCCTGGCGGAGCGGCCGCAGCTCGCTCCGCCAGCCCCTCCGGGCAGCGTCGCACCGCCAAGGATCGAACGGAGGAGGTCTGGCCGAGACGATGCTCGGATCCCACTGAACGGCCGGTCGGGAGACAGCCCTCATAGTCTGCACCTCATATGAGGTTGCCTTCGATGTCGTTCGCCATCGGCCTGGTGCTCCTCGTCCTCGCCGGCGGTTGGCTGTTCGTCCTCGTCGACGGCGAGGACGGAAGGGATGCGCACCATCGGGTGGCCGATGTGGCCGATGGTCGATGGCGAGGGGTTCGGACCGACGCGGCGGGCCGGGTGCTCGTCGTCTCCCTCCTCGCCGAGCCCAGCTATCGGGCCGACGACCAGTGCTCCGTCGACTATCGGCTCCGCCTCCGCGAGTTCGCCGATCGCGTGGAGATCACCGTGCTGGAACGGGCTGCGAGGGAGAAGTCCCGTCGTACCGTCTCGTGCCCCGATGTCGGTCACGGCCGCCTCGTGCGGGGGGAGCTCGTGGCGCCGCTCGCCGGGAGGCGGCTCGTCGGTCAGCCAGGCGACATCCGCCGTCCGGTGGTCGCGGGCTCCGACCTCCTGACCCGGGGTTGGCTCCCACCGGATTGGGAGATCGAGAGCGAGCGGGCGCAGGAATCCGAAGGGGCGACGCCGGCCTGGGTTCGCTGGTGGGCCACCTCGCGACCGGTCGACCGGCTGCTCCCCGGTTGCGACCGGGACGACGTCGGTCTCGGCCTCGTGGAGGGACCGCCGTCGGTGCTCTCGCCGCGCCGGTATCTCGGCGAGGAGCCGGTCGGCGAGCGGTCCGTGCGGGGCTTCGCGTCGACGATCAGCACCAGCGGCGACGGCCAGAGCTCGAGCCTCTGGTGGCGGGAGGGCGGCATGGACCGGGTCCTCCGGCTGCGGACCGCGTGCCCGCTCGACCTGGACATCCGCGTCGATCTCCTGCTCCGGGTCGGGCGCTCGCTCGGCTGACCTCCGGCGGGGCGGGATCGCGGCGCGGGCGAACGAGCGCTAGCTCGGGGCGCAGTCGGTGCAACGGCCGCCGACGGTGAGGCGGAGGGGCCCGGCGCCGAGGCCGGGATGGGACGCGAGGCGCCGGACCCAGGGGGCGACGAGGTCCGGGTCGAGCTCGACCACCGCGCCGCAGCCCTCGCAGACGAAGTGGTGGTGGGCGTGGTCGCGCAGGTGGTACACCGCCGCCCCCGGGCCGAGCGACAGCCGCCCGAGCGAGCCCAGCCGGACCAGCGCGTCGAGGGTGCGGTAGACCGTCGACAGGTGCATGTCCGGTTGGTCGGCCTGGACGATGGCGGCGATGTCCTCGGCCGTCACGTGGTGGTCGGGCGCCGTCATCAGGGCGTGGACGATGGCCCGGCGGCCGGTGGTGACCCGCCCGCCGTCGGTCCGGAGGAGCTCGAGCATCGCCGCCACCCGGTCGTCGACGTCGTCGTGGACGTGATCGGGGTGGTGGTGGCTGGTGGACACGACCGGCCCATTGTGCCGGCCGGCGGGCGCTTCGGGGGTCAACTGCATGATCGACGCAGTCGCAAGTCCTTCGCAGTAGCGTGCCGATCCGTGCACGTCCCCGACGGCTTCATCGACGGGCCCACCTCGCTCGCGGCCGGGCTGGTTGCGGTCGGCGGTGTGGCGATCGCGGTGCGCCGGGCCGGCCGGGTGCTCGACGACCGCCAGGTGCCGCTGGCCGGGCTGGTCTCGGCCTTCGTGTTCGCGGCCCAGATGGTGAACTTCCCGGTGGCGACCGGCACGAGCGGCCACCTGCTCGGCGGGGTGCTGGCGGCGGTGCTGGTGGGCCCCTGGTTGGGGTCGCTCTGCGTGGCGGTGGTGCTGGCGGTGCAGGCGCTCCTCTTCGCCGACGGCGGCCTCACCGCCCTCGGCCTGAACGTCCTGAACATGGGGCTGGTGGCGCCGCTCGGTGGCGTCGTGCTCTTCGTCGGCCTCCGCCGTGTCCTGCCGTCCGGGCAACCCGGGGTCGTGCTGTCGGCCGGCGTCGCCGCCGGCCTGGCCGTGGTGCTGGCATCGCTCGCCTTCACCGTCGAGTACGCGGTCGGCGGGAGCGGGGGCGCGTCCGTCGTCACGGTGGGCGCGGCCATGGTCGGGGTCCACGCCCTGATCGGCGTCGGCGAAGGCGTCGTCACCGCCATGACGGTGAGCGCGGTGCTGGCGTCGCGGCCCGACCTGGTGTGGGGCGCCCGCCACCTGGTCGCGGCCGGCCCGCTGCCGTTGGCCGTCGACCCGGGCGCGGTCGGGCCGTGAGGTCGCAGGTGCCGTTCCGGGCCTTCCTCGCCGGGGGGCTCCTGGTCGTGGCCGGCATCGCCTTCCTCGTGAGCCCCTGGGCCAGCAGCCATCCCGACGGCCTCGAGCGAGTTGCCATCGACGAGGGGATCGACGGGGACCAGCGGCCTCACGCGCTGGAGGAGCTGCCCACGGCCGACTACGCCATCCGTGGCATCGACGACGACCGCCTCGCGACCGGGCTGGCCGGCCTGCTCGGCGTGGCGGCCACCTTCGTGGTCGCCGTCGGGCTCGTGACCGGGCTGCGCCGGCTGCGGCCCGATCCGCCGCCGGCCGGGCCGACGGCCTGACGTGGGTGCCGGGCACGGTGGCGCGGTGGGCGGGGGCGGGTTGCACCATGCCGGTGACAGCGTCGCCCACCGGCTGCCGGCCGAGACGAAGCTCGTCGCCACGCTCGGCTTCGTCGTCGCCGTCGTCCTGACGCCGTCCCGGGCCGTCCCGGTGCTCCTCCTCGACGGCCTCCTCGTGCTCGCCGTCGCCCGCTCGGCCGGCCTGCCCGCCGGGTTGGTCGTCCGCCGGCTGCGGGTCGAGCTGCCCTTCCTCGCCTTCGCGGCCTTCCTGCCCTTCGCCGGCGCCGACCCCCGCTTCGAGCTCGCCGGCCTGTCGCTCTCCGAACCGGGCGTGTGGGGGGCGTGGAACATCGCCGCCAAGGGCACCCTCGGCGTGCTGGCCGCCATCGTGCTCGGGGCCACGACGCCCGTCGTCGAGCTGCTGGCCGGGCTCGAACGGCTGCGGTGCCCGAAGGTGCTCACAGCCATCGCCGGCTTCATGGTCCGCTACCTCGACGTCGTGACGGAGGAGGCGACCCGGATGCGCCTCGCCCGCCTCTCGCGCGCCGACGACCCCCGGTGGCTGTGGCAGGCCAGGGGGGTGGCGGCGACGGCGGGCACGCTCTTCGTCCGCTCCTTCGAACGGGGCGAGCGGGTGCACCTGGCGATGGTCTCCCGTGGCTACACGGGGAGCCTGCCGGGGCTCCACGACCACGAGGCCGGTGGCGGTGCCGGTGCCTGGGCCGTCGCCGCGGCGGTGCCGCTGGTGGCCACCGCCCTCCTGCTCGGCAGCCGGCTGTGGTGACGCCGGCCCCGACCCCCGCCCTCGTCGTGTCCGGGTTGGCCTTCGCCTACCCGGACGGTCGCCGGGTGCTCGAGGGGATCGACCTGCGGGTCGAGCGGGGCGAGCGGGTCGCGGTGCTGGGGCCGAACGGGGCCGGCAAGACGACCCTGGCCCTGCACCTCAACGGCATCCTGGCCCCCTCCGAGGGGGAGGTCGTCGTCGGCGGCCTGCCGGTGCGGCGCGACAACCTGGTCGAGATCCGCCGCCGGGTCGGGATCGTGTTCCAGGACCCGAACGACCAGCTGTTCATGCCCGTCGTCCGCGACGACGTCGCCTTCGGGCCCGCCAACCTGGGGCTGCGGGGCGAGGCGCTCGAGGCCGCCGTCGCCGGGGCCCTCGACGACGTGGGCATGGCCCACGTGGCCGCCCGCCGGCCGCACCACCTGAGCGACGGCGAGCGCCGCCGGGTGGCGATCGCCACCGTGCTGGCGATGGGTCCCGAGCTCCTGGTGCTCGACGAGCCGACCTCGAACCTCGATCCGGCCGCCCGCCGGGAGCTGTCGGAGGTGCTGGGCCGGCTGGAGATGGCCATGGTGCTGGTCACCCACGACCTGCCCTACGCGCTCGAGCGATGCCCCCGGGCGGTGATCCTCGACGGTGGCCGCATCGTGGCCGACGGTCCCACCGTCGAGCTGCTGGCCGACAGCGAGCTCCTCGCCGCCCACCGCCTCGAGCTGCCCCTGGGCTTCCACCCCGTCTGACCGCGTCGCGGCCGGTTCGGACGAGCCCATGCGGGCCCCACGACCCCCCCGGACCCGTTGTGCGAACTGGCACCCGGTTCGCAGGGCGGGGTCAGGGCGAGGTGCGGCTGGCGGCCCGCTCGACGGCGGCCACGACCTCCTCGGAGGAGGCGCCGGGGCCGATCACCTCGGTGATGCCGGCCGCGGCCAGCTCGGCCAGGTCGACGGAGGGGACGATGCCGCCGAGCACGACCGGGGTGTCGAGTCCCGCCTCTCGCAGGGCCGCCACCACGGCCGGGGCCAGGGTGAGCTGGGAGCCGTTGTGCATGGAGAGCCCGACGACGTCGATGTCCTCCTGCAGGGCGGCCGCGGCCAGCGAGGCGGGCGTCTGGCGCAGGCCTCCGTAGACGACCTCGATCCCGGCGTCGCGCAGGATGCGGGCGACCACCTTGACGCCCCGGTCGTGGCCGTCGTAGCCGACCTTGGCGACGAGGACCCGGATCGTCCCACCGGCTCGCGGCTGGGGGGACGCGGTCACACGCTGACCGGCTCGGTCCAGGACCCGAACACCGCCTCGAGCGCGCCCGTGACCTCGCCGACCGTGACCCGGGCCCGGGCGCAGGCGAGCAGGTCGGGCACGAGGTTGACGGTGGGCAGCTCGGCGTCGGCGGCGAGGGCGGCCAGCGCGGCCCGTACGGCATCGTCGTCGCGCTCCTGCCTCACCTCGGCCAGCCGCCGGAGCTGGCGGGCCTCGACGGCCGGGTCGACCCGCAGCGTCGACGGCTCGGCCCCGTCGCCGTCGGTGAACGCGGTGACGCCGACCATCATCGCGTCACCCGATCGGAGGGCCCGCTGGTAGTCGTAGGCGGCGTCGGCGATCTCGTTCTGGAACCAGCCGCTCTCGATGGCGGCCAGGACACCTTCGAGCATCGAGCCCCGCCCGAGGTCGTCAAGGTGGGCGAACACCTCCTCGGCCCGCCGCTCGATCTCGTCGGTCAGCGCCTCGACGAACCAGGAGCCGCCGAGCGGGTCGGCGACGTGGACGGCGTTGGTCTCGAACGCGATCACCTGCTGTGTCCGCAGGGCGATGCGGGCGGCGTGCTCGGTGGGGAGGGCCAGGGCTTCGTCGAAGGCGTCGGTGTGGAGGCTCTGGGTGCCTCCCAGGACAGCGGCGAGGGCTTCGAGCGCGACCCGGGCCACGTTGACCTCGGGCTGCTGGGCGGTGAGGGACACACCGGCGGTCTGGGTGTGGAACCGGAGCCGCATCGAGCGGGGGTCGGCGGCCCCGTAGCGGTGGCGGACCCAGCGGGCCCAGATGCGCCGAGCGGCCCGGTACTTGGCCAGCTCCTCGAAGAAGTCGATGTGGGCGTTGAAGAAGAAGCTCATCCTGGGTCCGACGGCGTCGACGGCCAGCCCGGCCTCGGCGGCGGCCTCGAGGTAGGCGAAGCCGTTGGCGAGGGTGAAGGCCAGCTCCTGCACCGCCGTCGAGCCGGCCTCGCGGATGTGGTAGCCCGACACCGAGATCGGATTCCAGCGGGGGACCTCCGCGGCGCAGAACCGCAGGAGGTCGGTGGTGAGCCGCATGGAGGGACGGGGCGGGAAGATGAATTCCTTCTGGGCCTGGTACTCCTTCAGGATGTCGTTCTGGATCGTCCCGCCGAGGCGGTCGCGAGGCGTGCCCGCGTCGTCGGCGACGGTCACGTACATCGCGAAGACGGTGGCGGCGGCGGAGTTGATCGTCATCGACGTCGTGACCGCGCCGAGGTCGATCCCGTCGAAGAGGGTGGCCATGTCCTCCACCGTGTCGACGGCCACGCCGGCCCGCCCGACCTCACCGAGCGACAGGGGCTCGTCCGAGTCGCGCCCCAGGAGGGTGGGCATGTCGAAGGCGGTGGAGAGCCCGTCGCCGCCCGCGGCCAGGAGCTGCTTGAAGCGCTCGTTGGTGTCCTCCGCCGTGCCGAAGCCGGCGAACTGGCGCATCGTCCAGAGCTTCGACCGGTACATCGACGCGTGGGGACCGCGCGTGTAGGGGTACTGGCCCGGCAGCTCGGCGCCGTCCGGCCCGTAGACGGGCTCGAGCGGGATCCCGGACATCGTCGTGAACCGGGCCGGCCGGACCGGCGCCCCGTCGAAGGCCTCCGACCACGCCGCCCGGTCCGCCATGGCGGCGACGGTAGCCAGCCGGTCGGCCGGCTGCCCGGCGGCGGGCCGGCGCTCAGAGATGGGCGCTGCCGCCCCCGACGACCGGGATCGACTGCCCGGTCACGCGGGCCGCCTGCTGCGAGCACAGGAAGGCCACGAGCGCGGCCATCTCCGCGGGCTCGCCCATGCGGCGCAAGGGGATCCCGCCGGTGACGCCCGAGGTGACCTCGGCGACGGTCTGGCCCCGTTCCTTCGAGAGCCACTCCCAGTAGGAACGGTTGCGCTCGGTGAGGATCGACCCGGTGAGGATGTTGTTCACCGTCACGCCGTCGCCTCGGACCCGGTCGGCCATGATCCGGTACATGCCGGCCACCGCCGGTCGGACGACGTTCGGCAGCACGTGGGGCAGGCTCGTGGTCGGCTCCCGGGCGACACCGGAGCCGATGTTGCAGATGCGGCCCCAGCCGGCGGCCCGCATGTCGGGAAAGACGGCGACGGCGAGGGCCCAGGCCGACACGAACAGGTGCTCGAACTCGCGGCGGTACTCGGGTGGGGGCATCGAGGCGAAGGTGCCGGCCCCCGGGCCCGAACCCTCCTTGGCGGCGTCGATCACGTGGCCGATCACGTTGCTCACCGCGATGCCGACGGGACCGAAGCGGTCCCGTGCCACCGCGACGACGCGGGCCACGTCGGCAGGGTCGGTCATGTCGCCGGCGACGGCCTCGACGCGTCCCGGCGCGATCGCCCCGATGGCGGCGGCCGCCTCGTCGAGGTCGGCCCGGGTGCGGGCGGCCAGCACCACCGAGACGCCTTCCTCGGCGAGGGTCGTGGCGATGGCCCTGCCGATGCCCCGGCTGCCACCGGACACCACCGCCACCTTGCCGGCGAGGCCGTAGTCCATCAGAACACCGCCGATCCGGCGCCGCCGTCGACGGTGACGGTGACCCCGCTGAGGTAGCCGGCGCCCTGCGAGCAGAGGAAGGCGACCACGTTGGCGACGTCGTCGTCGGTCGCGTCCCCGCCTCGTAGGACGGTGTTGGCGATGACGTTGTTGGGGGCCTCCTCGCCGGTGACGACCTTGTGCAGCCCCATCATCCCGAGCGACACGACGGCGTCGACCTCGTCGTCGTCGCCGTCGACCGACTTGGCCTGGGCGGTGCCGATCCAGACGAAGCGGCCCCATCGGCGCTCGACCATGCCCGGCAGCGCGGCCCGGTACCACGCCACCGTGTCGACGACCGAGCCCCACGCCTCGCGGAGGTCGTCGATGGCGCCGTCGGCGAGCAGGGAGCTCCCGGCCCGGGGCTCACCGTGGGCCACGACGTTGTCGCAGCCCGGGTCGGGCTGGTCGACCAGCCGGACGCCCTCGGCGGCGCGGGCGCCCGCGCAGGCCCGCCCCACGCCGTGGTCGGCGCCGACCACGAACGCCGCCCGGCCCTCGATCCCCAGGTCCACGGACCGACCCTAGGCCCGGCCGTCCCGCCGCCGCCGGGCCGCGCCCGCCTTGTGGGGCCCACCGCCGTCTGCTGTGGTTGCGGCGCACGTCGGGACGTGGAGCGGGAGGAGGTGCCGTCGATGGACGGGGTGGCCGAGCGGTACCGGCGGGTGGCGGGTGACTTCACGGCGACGGTCGAGGCCGTGCCGGCGGATCGGTGGGAGTCTCCCGCGCCGTGCGAGGGGTGGGTGGCCCGGGACGTGGTGGGCCATCTGGTCGGGTGGGTGCCCGCCTTCCTCGCCGCGGGGGGCGGTCCGGTGCCGCCCTCCGGTCCGGCGGTCGCCGACGACCCGGCCGGGGCGTGGCGGGCGCTCGACGACGGGATCCAGGCCGTGCTCGACGACCCGGTGGCATCGGCGGCGATCGTCGACCACCCCCGGGCCGGCGCCCGCTCCTACGCCGACACCGTCGCCATGTTCTTCCTGGGCGACGTGCTCGTGCACACCTGGGACCTGGCCCGGGCCACCGGGCTCGAGGAAGCCCTCGACCCGGTCGAGGTGGCGGCGATGCTGGCCGGCATGGAGCCGCTCGACGAGATGCTGCGCTCGAGCGGCCAGTACGGCCCCCGGGTGCCGGTGCCCGACGGCGCCGACCTCCAGACCCGCCTCATCGCCTTCACCGGCCGCCGCCCCTGACGACCGCCCCGGCGCATCAGGCCGGGAAGACGTCGATCTCGGTCGCCTTGAGGGACGCCCAGGCCGGGTGGCCGGGCGCGAGGCCGAGCTCCCGGTAGGAGGCGGCGGTGATCTCGGCGACCAGCGCCTGGCCGCCGATCAGCAGGCGGAGCCGGACCAGGCCGGCTCGCAGGTCGACCTCGTCGACCGTGACCGGCCAGACGTTCCGGGCGCTGCCACGGGGACGGTCGAGGTGCAGGGCCACGGCCCGCGGGTGCACCGCCGCGAACACGGGGCCGTCGAGGGGGTGGCTCGTCACGAGCTCCAGCCCGGCGGTGACCCGCACCCGCCCGACCTGCGCGGTTCCACGGAACAGGTTGAGCCCGGCGATGTCGGCCGCGAACGCCGAGCGGGGCCGGGAGGTGACCTCGAGGGCGGTGCCTTCCTGGACGACCCGTCCCTCCTCCATCACCACGATGCGGTCGGCGAGCACGACCGCATCGAGGGGATCGTGGGTGACCACCACGGCCATGCCGGGGAAGTCGTCGAGGTGGGCCCGCAGGTCACGGCGGACGTCGCCCCGCGTGGTGACGTCGAGAGCGGCGAGGGGCTCGTCGAGCAGCAGCAGGCGCGGCGACGGCGCCAGCGCCCGGGCCAGGGCGACCCGCTGCCGCTGGCCGCCCGAGAGCTCGTCCGGGCGGCGCCCGCCGAAGCCGTCGAGGCCGACCCGTTCGAGCCACCCGCTCGCCCGCTTCCGGGCGTCGGCCCGCCCGACGCCCCGGCGCCGGAGGCCGTAGGCGACGTTGTCGGCCGCGGTCAGGTGCGGGAAGAGGAGGTAGTCCTGGAACACGAAGCCGACGGACCTCGCCTCCGGGGCCAGGCGGCGACCGGTGGCGGGCCGGTCCCAGTCGACGCCGTCGACGCTCACCGCCCCGTCGTCGGGGGCCAGCAGCCCGGCCAGCACCCGGAGCACGGAGGTCTTCCCGGCACCGTTCGGCCCGAGCACCGCCACGGTGGCGCCCTCGTCGACGCGGAGGTCGACGTCGACCTCGAGCCGGCCCCGGGGCAGTCGGATCGACGCGTCGAGGCCCGAGCCGGCGGGTTCGTCACCCGGCACCTGGCTCACCGGCCCGACCGCATCCAGCGGTCCTGGAAGGCGAAGAGCACGACGACCGATATGGCCAGCAGCAGCACGCTCAGCGCGATCGCCCCTTCGGGGTTCGTCTCCAGCGCCACGTAGACCTTCAGCGGCACGGTCTGGGTGACGCCCTCGACGTTGGCCGCGAACGTCACGGTGGCGCCGAACTCGCCGAGGGCCCGGGCCCAGCAAAGGGCGGCACCGGCGACCAGGCTCGGCCGGACGAGCGGCACCGTGACGGTGCGGAAGACGGTGAACCGGGAGGCGCCCATGCTGGCGGCGGCCTCCTCGTAGCGGGTGTCGACCGACGCCAGCGCGGCCTCGAGCGTGACGACGAAGAAGGGCATGGCCACGAACGTCTCGGCCAGGACCACGCCGGTGGTGGTGAAGGCCAGGCGGACGTCGAACCAGTCGAAGAGCCACTGCCCCACGAGGCCGAGCCGGCCGAAGGCGAGCAGGAGGGCGACGCCGCCGACGACGGGTGGGAGGACCATCGGGAGGGTCAGCAGCGTGCGGAGCAGGCGCTTGCCGGGGAACGTGGCGCGGGCCAGCACGAGCGCGATCGGCGTGCCGAGGACGACGGAGAGGGCGACGGCGGTGAGCGAGCACTGGAGCGAGAGCCACAGGGCGGTGCGGGCCGAAGGCTCCTGCAGCTGCTCGCCGAGCTCCGACCACGGGGCCCGCCACAGCAACCCGGCGAGGGGCAGGAGGAAGAGCAGCGACCCGCCGGCGGCGAGGGCCACGACGGCGGGGTGGACCCGCCCCCCCTGGGTGGTCGTGCTCGGCGGTCGTCGCCCCGATGGCCGCCTGGGCACGGACCGGTCGATCAGGCCGGCTGGAAGCCGTGCCCGGCGAGCACGGCCCTGCCCTCGGTCGACAGGACGAACGCCAGGAAGGCCGACGCGCCGACCGGGTTCGGCGCGCCCCTGACCGCGGCGAACGGGTACTCGGCGACGACGTTCTCGGCCGCCGGGATCTCGACCCCGTCGACCTCGGGGCTGGCGAGGACGTCGGTGACGTAGACGATGCCGGCGTCGGCTTCACCGTTCGCGATCCGCCCGACCACGGCGGCCACGTCCTGCTCGTCGGACCGGGAGGTCACGTCGGCGCCGGCCTTCGTGAGCGCCTGGCGTGCATAGTTCCCGCACGGTACCGCCGGTGCGCAGAGCACGGTGAGGACGTCGGCCCGGGCCAGGTCGGCGAGGGAGGCGATGCGCTTCGGGTTGCCCCTGGCGACGGCGATCTGGAGCCGGTTGCGGGCGAACACCGTCGGCGTCGCCGACGTGAGGCCGGCCGTCACGGCCCTCTCCATGTTCGGCTCGTCGGCCGAGGCGAAGACGTCGGCCGGCGCGCCCTGCTGGATCTGCGCCACGAGGGCGGACGACCCGGCGACGTTGAACGCCACCGTCGTGCCGGTGTGCGCCTCCTCGAAGCGGGCGCCGATCTCGGCGAAGGCGGCGGCGAGGGACCGAGCCGCGTACACCGTGATCGTGCCGGTCGGGGCGGCCGAGGTGGCGCCCGACCCGCCGTCGCCGGCCCCGGCGGCGCCGTCATCGCCCCCGCACGCGCCGGCGAGGGCGATGACGGAGGCGAGCAGGATGCCGAGCGCCCGGGAGGCGCCCGGGCGCCGGGACGGGGTCGGGCGCCTCATCGCCGGAGACAATAGTCACCGATTGTCTATTTGGCGATCGTCCAGTCGGCGATGGTCTGTTCGGCGATCGTCTCGTCGGGCCCGACCGGTCTCACCTCGATGGGCGAGTTGGTCGAGGAACCGCAGGGCCGCGCTCGACGACTCGCGGCGCCAGAGGGTGACCACGTCGACGGCGTCGGCGTCGCGCGCCTGGGCCGCGAAGGCCGCCGCCATCGGCTCGACCTGCTCCCGCTGGCGCTCGAGCATCGCCGACACGTCGATCCCGCAACCCTCGGCGAGGACCAGCTTGAGGAGGAGCTCGCTGCGGAGATCGCGGAGGTGCGGCACGGGCCTGGCCAGCCAGCCGCGGAGCTGGGCCCGGCCCCGGCGGGTGGCGGCGAGGATCGTCCGCTTGCCGCCGGCGATGCCCGGCTCCTCGCCGACGGCGTGGACGTAGCCCCGGGCCGCCAGCTGGTCGAGCGAGCGGTAGGTGAGCGGCCTGGAGAGCGACCACACCCGCCCGACGTCGGCCGTCGGCGCCAACCGGGCGGCGACGGCGAAGCCGTGGGCGGGGGCCGGGTAGAGGATGCCGAGGCAGGCCCATTCGCCCAGCAGCAGCTCGTCGTCGGCCCGGGCCATGGACGCCATCGTCGCAGGTCCGCACCCGCCGGCCCCGAGGTCGGGCCTGGCAGGCGTCGTTCTGTGCCGACCTGGCCGGGACGATGCCGCCCGGGTCGACGACGTCCACGCCGCCCGGTGTCCGGGGGACGACAGGAGGGGTGCTCCGGTACCGTCGCGGGCAGTCGTGCGCCGCCACGACCGACTCCCAGGGGGGAAGCCAAATGGAGCAGGTCACCATCGTGTCCGGCGACGGTCACATCACACCGCCCATCAGCGCCATCGGCCGCTACCTCGACCGTGAGGCCCGCCTCCACATGGACGACCTCATCCGGGAGGACGTGGCCTACGTGAACCACCGCGCCACGCCGGCCCGGCCGCCCCGCCTGACGGTGCCCGCCTTCGACGAGCGTGGCCTGGTGCGCTCGGGGGGCGAGCTCGGCGCCGCCGATCCCGAGATCCGCCGGGAGATGATGGACGCCGAGGGCATCGCCGGCGAGATCCTCCTGTCCGGCACCCAGATCGGCGCCCTGCCCTTCTTCGGGTCGGCCTGCGGCGTGCACCCGGCCTGGCTCCGCACGGCGGGCTCCTTCGCCTACAACCGCTGGACCGCCGACTTCGTCGCCACCCAGCCCGACCGCCTGTTCGGCGTGGCCGAGCCGGGCGCGTGCCACGACATCGACGAGGCGGTGGCCGAGCTGACCTGGGCGGCCGAGCACGGCTTCGTGTCCGTGATGGCCCCGGGGGCCACCTTCGACGCCGAGCTGGCGCCCCTCTACGACGCCCGCTTCGACCCGTTCTGGGCGGCCTGCGTCGACCTCGGGCTGGTGGTGCAGGTCCACGCCGGGTGGGGGAGCGCCCAGACGCCGGTGAAGGACTGGCAGAGCGCCCACGTGGTCGGCGACGGCGAGACGACCGGCGGCCACGACTTCGACAAGCTCATGGCGCCCATGCAGGTGAAGGGCTCGCCCATCCGGCTCGGCCTCCAGAACGCCCGACGGCCCCTGTGGCAGCTCATCGCCGGCGGCGTGTTCGACCGCCACCCCGGGCTCCGCCTGGCGCTCACCGAGATCAGGGCCGACTGGGTACCGGCCACGCTCGACCACCTCACGGCCCGCTTCGCCGAGCTCCGGCCGCCCTGCCGGCGGGCCCCCCGCGAGTACTTCGCCGAGAACGTGCTCGTCGTCCCGTCGTCGCCCCACCGCTCCGAGGTGGAGATGCGCCACGAGATCGGGATCGACCAGTTCGGCTTCGGCCAGGACTTCCCCCACTGGGAGGGCCTGTGGCCGAACACCCTCGACTGGCTGCGCCACGCCTTCCACGACGTCCCCGAGTCCGAGCTCCGCGCCATCCTCGGCGGCAACGCCATCCGCTTCTACGGCCTGCCCGAGGCCGCCCTCGACCGGGTGGCGGCGGCCATCGGGCCCCGTGCCGGCGACATCCTCGGCGACCACCCGGTCGACGAGGCGCTGGTCCAGCACTTCCAGAAGCGAGCCGGCTACCTGCGGACCGCCGATCCGGTCTGGGAGGACGAGATCGACGAGGCCCTGGTGCCCGACATCGCCCCGCTGGTGTCCGCCTAGCCGCGCCGGCACCCCAACCGGTGGTGGGGGCGGCGGACCGGGCGCTACCGTCGCGCCTCGTGCGCTGACCGGACCCTCCCGAGCGGACGCGGCCGTCCCGGGCCGTGCCGGTGCCCGCCGCCCCGGCGCTGGGCCGCCCGGGACGAGCTGCGCCCGGGACAAGCTGCGCCCGGGAGAGGGTGCGCCCCGGCGCACCCGCTCCGTCCACCCCCAGCGGAAAGGTCTGCATGCCCGCCACCCTCCTCGCCCGCGGCGTCAGCCGGTCGCACGGCACCGCCGTCGTGCTCGACCGCGTCGACGTCACCGTCGGGCCCCGCAGCCGGATCGGCGTGGTGGGACCCAACGGGGTGGGCAAGTCGACCCTGCTGCGGGTCCTCGCCGGGCTGGAGGTGCCCGACGCCGGCTCGGTGACGATCGCCCCGCCCTCGGCGACGGTGGGCCACCTGCCCCAGGAGCCGGAGCGGCGCCCCGGGGAGACGTTGGGCGCCTTCCTCGGCCGGCGCACGGGGGTGAGCGGCGCGCTGGCGGCCATGGACGCGGCGACGGCGGCGATGGACGCGGCGTCGATGGCCGGCGGCGACGACGGCGCGGTGGCCAGGTACTCCGACGCCCTCGACCGCTGGCTCGCCCTCGGCGGTGCCGACTTCGACGCCCGACTGGAGATCGCCTGCGCCGACGTCGGGCTCCCCGCCACCCTCGTCGACCAGGACCTCACGACGTTCTCCGGGGGCCAGGCCGCCCGCGCCTCCCTGGCGGCGCTGCTGCTCTCGCGCTTCGACGTGTTCCTCCTCGACGAGCCGACGAACGACCTCGACTTCGCCGGGATCGCCCGCCTGGAGCGGTTCCTGCAGGAGCTCGACGGCGGTGCCGTCGTGGTGTCGCACGACCGGGCCTTCCTCGATCGCACGATCACGTCGGTCCTCGAGCTCGACGAGGCGGCCCACACCGCGACCGAGTACGCCGGCGGCTGGTCGGCCTACCTCGAGCTCCAGGCGACCGCCCGGGGTCACGCCGAGGAGGCGTTCGAGCGCTACCAGGGCGAGCGGGGCCGGCTCGAGGCCAGGGTACGGAGCCAGCGCCAGTGGTCGGAGGCGGGGGTGCGCCGGGCCAAGAAGGCCCCGGCCGACAACGACAAGGTGCGGGCCTTCAAGTCGGCCGAGCGCAGCGAGAAGCAGGCGTCGAAGATCCGGATCACGGAGAAGGCCCTCGACCGCCTCGACCCCGTGACCAAGCCGTGGGAGGCCTGGGAGCTGCACCTCGACCTCGGGACCCCGCCCCGGAGCGGTGACGTGGTCGTGCGCCTGCGCGGGGCCGTCGTCGAGCGGGGTGCGTTCCGACTCGGCCCACTCGACCTCGAGATCGGCTGGGGCGACCGGGTCGGCCTGCTCGGGCCCAACGGCTCGGGCAAGACCACCCTCATCCAGGCGCTGCTCGGGCGGGTCCCGCTGGCCGCGGGCGAGCGGTGGTTCGGGCCGGGCGTGGTGGTGGGCGAGCTGGACCAGGCCCGCACGCGGCTGGCGGCCGGCGCCACCGTGCTCGACGCCTTCACCGGCGCCACGGGCCTGCTGGGGCGGGAGGCCCGATCCCTGCTGGCCAAGCTCGGACTCGGCGCCGGGCACGTGACGAGGGCGGCGGACGAGCTGTCGCCGGGGGAGCGGACCCGCAGCGAGCTGGCGCTGCTCGTCGCCACCGGGGCCAACTGGCTGGTGCTCGACGAGCCCACCAACCACCTCGACCTGCCGGCCATCGAGCAGCTCGAGGCCGCCCTCGCCACCTGGAGCGGCACCCTCCTGCTCGTCACCCACGATCGGCGGATGCTGGAGGCCGTGCACCTGACCCGCACGATCGACCTGGCCGGACCGCCGCCGGCCTGAGCCCCGCCCGGAGCCCGAGTCGCCGTCGGGCTCAGTCGCCGTTCCGGCCGACGTCGGCGCCGGCCTGCTCGACGGCCGCCAGGGCCCGGGCGATGTCGGCGAGGACGGCATCGACCTCCGCCACCACCGGCTCGACGGCATCGACCGCCGCCCCCGCCGTCGAGGTCGCACCGGTCGCAGCGCCCGGCGACGCCGGTGCACCGGGCGCGCCCGTCGGGCCGGAGGCCGGCGCCGCGGCGGGCGACGACTCGGGTGAGGGGCTTCCCGACCCACCGCCCCCGCACGCCGCCAATGCGATGCAGGCGACGGCGGTGCCGGCGGCGAGCACGACGCGCCGGGCGGCGGTCGGCGGACGGGTGGGGCGAGGGCCGGCGGTCACCGGGCGCCCTGCAGGATGGCCACGATCGCCTTGACGTTGGTCCGGGCCGTCCTGAGGTCGGCAGCCGCGCCCCGGACCGCGGCCCGGGCCTCGTCGAGGACGCCGTGGTCGGCGTTGTAGTCGGCCGGGGTGAGGCCGATCACGCCGTCGGCGAGGCCGTCGACCAGCCCGGCGGCATGGGCCAGGGTCGTCCCGAGGTCGTCGAGCGCGGCCTTGGCGGCGGTCACGTCGGTCCCGGCGGCCTCGGCCCTGCCGACGGCCTCCGTGAGGCGGGGTACGAGGCCGAGCAGGGTCGACACCGCGTGCGAGGCGCCGTCGCCGGCGATCACCAGGTGGGTCTGGGGAACACGGAGGGCGAAGACCCGGAAGTCCGAGACGATCGAATGGCAGTGGGCGGCGAGGGTGGCGGCGTCGGTCTCGGCGGCGATCACGTCCTCCAGCTCGGACAGGCCCGTGGCCGCCGCCGTGAGGCTGGCCGACTGGGCCGTCTCGTGGTCGTCGGTGACGTGGCGGGCGGCGGCGAGCGCGCCGGTCGCCCGCTCGAGGGCGGTCAGCCTGACGTGGATCGCCTCGGTGCACCGGGCCCGGAGGACGTCCAGGTCACGGAGCCGCCCTGGCGCGGTCACGGCGGGCGCAGCCGTGGCGGGCGCCGCCGAGGCGGCGGCCGGCACCAGGGCGGCGCCGAGGCCGAGGCTCAGCGCGCCGGCGGCGACGACGGTGGTGATGCGGCGGTTGCTGGTGGTGGGCATGGTGTCTCGCTCTCGGTGGGGACCTGTCGCCACCTTCGTCACCGCCCGTGAGGCGGTCGCGAAGAGGATGTGAGGAACCTGTGAGGGCGCCGACCCTCGACCACCCGGCCCGGGCCCCCGGTTACGTTCGACCCGATGGTCGACACCGCCGCCACGGGCAAGCGGCTCGAGCAGGAGATCGCCGCCTTCTTCCGGGCCAACGGCTACGAGGCCCGCTGCAACGAGGTCCTGGAGGGGCGCTCCGGCGGGAGGCACGAGGTGGACGTGCTGGCCGAGACGTCGGACGCGCTGACGTCGTACCGGGTGGCGGTGGAGTGCAAGGCGTGGCAGCAGCCGATCGAGAAGGACGTCGTCTCGAAGCTCGACTACGTGCGGCGCGATCTCGGCCTCCACAAGGGGATCGTCGTCAGCCTCGCCGGCTGGCGGGCCGGCGCTGCGCTGGCAGCCGGGGAGCTGGGCATCGAGCTCTGGGGCCCCGCCGAGCTGCGCCGGCACCTCGGCGACGGGGCGGTGACCGCCCTGTCCGTGCCGGGACGGGACGCCGCCGGCGCCGAGCTCGGCTACCCGTTCACGGCCGACGCGGCCGACGCCGAGCGCCGGCTCCGATGGGCCGGGCTCGGGCGGCTCCAGCTGCGGACCGTCGAACGGCTCCGCTGGTCGACGCCGGTGTGGCTCCCGGCCCACCTGGTCCGGCTCACGGTGGCCCGACAGGAGTCCGGCCGGTTCCGGGCCCGCCTCCGGTCGACCACGGTCGACCACCTCTACGAGGCCGTGGGCGGGACGTTCGCCGGCGAGGCCCCCGACCCGCCGGAGCCGGTCCGGCTCGACCTCGTCCCCCTGCTGCGACCGGTCTGGCGGGACACCAAGGTCCACGCCCGGCTCCGGCGGGCGGTCGACGACTTCCAGCGGGTGTCGTCGCCCGCCGCCGTCGAGCGCCACGCCGCCACCCTCGAGGAGCTCGGGCTCCCCGTGCCCTGCGCGGCCCTGAGCATCGACGCCACGACCCTCGTCCACCTTCCCGTCCACGTCGGCCTGCTCGAGTCGCGCCACGGCCGGCGCCTCGTGGCCGTCGACGGCCGGACGGGCCAGCCGGCGGACGACCTCGCCCGGGTGCTGACGGCCGACCTGGCCCAGGTGCGGGAGCAGCTCGAGCCGGTCGCCTGACCGGGGGCGCGGCCCGCCTCCGGCCGGATCGACGGTACGCGAGCTGGGTCGACGGGGCGCGAGCTGGGTCGACGGTGCGCGAGCTGGGTCGACGGTGCGCGAGCTGGGTCGACGGTGCGTCCGCCTCGTCCCGGTGGCGGTGAACGGCACGACGGCGTCGGCGAGGAACGCCTCGGTCGGCCCGGGCTCTGGGCGCCGTTCGCCATCCAGGTCCTCGACGTCGCCGGTGGGCGGATCGTCGGCCACCACAATTCCTGTCGCCCCACCGGCTCGCCGGGCTCGGCCTCCCGCCCCGGCTGGAGGGATAGCTCAGGCGGTCGCCTCGAAGCGGCCGGTGCACCACACCCGGCCGTCGTCGTCCACCACGGCGACCGCGACCACGTCGTCGGCGTCGATCGAGATGGTCGTGGCCCAGGTGCCGTTCGCCCGGTTCAGGACGGCGTCGGTGGCGGTCAGGAGACGGCCGTCCGCCAGCACGAGCTGGAGCTGGTAGTCGCGCCCGCCGACGGCGCCCTCGTCCCACCGCCGCCACCCCGGCACCGAGACGAACACCCACGACGGCTCGCCGCCGTGGCGCCACACGGTGCCGACCTCGAGGCCGGTGTCGGTCCGCATGGGGGTCGACGGCACCTCGGCGCTGGCGACCGGTGCCGGCGTCGCCGTCGGCGTCGGGTCGGACCGGCGGGCCAGGGCCGCGCCGACGCCACCGGCGGCGAGGAGCACGGCGGCGGCGGCCGCGGCGGCGAGGGTCCGGCTCCACCGGCGGGTCCTCCACCGGCGAACCGACGGCCGGGCTTCCGAGGCCAGCCCGAGGAGGACGCGCTGCTCGAAGCCGGCCGGGGGCTCGGCTGCCGGGGCCAGCGGCAGGAGGGCGTCGGCCGCCTCCCGCAGGCCGCTCACCAGGCTCCGGCACCGGGCACAGCCGACGAGGTGGGCCAATGCCTCGGCTCGCTCCCGGCCGGTGACGAGCCCGAGGGCCAGATCGGTCGCGGCGTCGGCGTCGAGGCACCCGGGACCCTGCGCCGTCAACGGTCCCGCTCCGGCGTCGGAGGACGACTCGCATCGGGTGGTGTCGGAAGGGCACCCGTGAGCGGTTCGGCGTCGGCAGGCCTCACCGGGCCCGTGCTCGTGGTCGACCCGCTCACCGGTCCCCCCGGCCGTCGGCGGCGAGGGCGTCGCGCACGTGGATGAGCCCGGTCCGGATGCGGGTCTTGGCCGTGCCGAGCGGGATCGCCTCGAGGGCGGCGATCTCGGAGGCGGTACGGCCGAGGAGGGCGGCGAGGAGGAGGGCCCGGCGCTGCTCGGCCGGGAGCCGCTCGAGGGCCTCCCGCACCCGGACCAGCTCGTCGCCCGTGACGGCGAGGTCCTCGGGCATCCGGTCGCGGGACGGGACCTGGGCGGTGACGAGATCGAGCTCGTCGGCCGGCCGGGCCCGCTCGACCCGGAGCCGGTCGATGGCCAGGTTCCGGGTGATCGTGAGGAGCCAGGTGAGCACGGAGCCCCGGGCCGGGTCGTAGGCCGGGGCGTGCCGCCAGGCCCGCACGAGGGCCTCCTGGGCCACGTCGGCGGCCCGGCCGTCGTCGCCGACGATGGTCCGGGCCAGGCCGTAGACCCGCTGCTGGAATCGCCGCACGAACACCGCCGCGGCGGTGTCGTCACCGGCCCCGAGCCCGGCCAGCAGCGCCTCGTCGGAGACGTCCCACGACCCGGGCGCCGCCGACCGCGACCGGCGCCCTGCCGGTGCCGCGCCCGTTTCCGGCTCCGGACCGCTCGACGGGTGCCGTGGCATCCCCCTCATCAGAGCGCGTCCCGGCCCGGTCGTGGCGGTGGCGGTCGGAGCCGGAACGCCGGTGGCGCGGAAGCGGGGCGAGACCACGGCCGGGACCGGAGCACCCGCTCAGCCCGGGACGATCTTGTCGCCCGACGGGTTCACCGCGAACCAGGACGGGACGGCCGCGCCGAGGACGTCGCCGGGCGCCTTGTCGGGAGCGAAGGAGTAGAGGAGGTGGCCGTTGTAGACGACCTGCCCGCCGGCGGTGGTGAGCTTGGCGGGGTCGACCCCGGCGCCGGCGGTGGGCGAGGCGACCCGCAGGGGCGGCCAGGTGTCGAGGCAGGCGCCCGAGCAGGCGCTGGTGGTCCCGGTGTCCTTCTCGAAGAGGTAGAGGGTGTGGCCGTCGGGCCCGACCAGGATCGCGCCCAGCCTGGCGTGGGTGGCCACCGACACCGAGGCGCTGGCCGCCCCGCCGCCGGCCGTGGTCGACGTGGTGCCGGGATCGTCGTACGGGTCGGCGCCCGAGCCGTCGCCCCCGCCCCCGCCGGTGGTGCCACCGTCGTCGCTGCCCCGGTCGGTGGTGGCGGCGTCGCTGTCGTCGTCGGACCCGCACCCCGCCGCCAGCAGCGCCACCAACCCCAGCACCGCCAACGCCCGTCGCCAATCCATGCCCGTGCTCCTCTCGTCGCTCGAGGGAGCTACGGGCCGGGGCGGCCGGGGGATTGCGGACCCCGGCCGACGGGCGGGTGCCCTACTGCGCGCTGTCTGCCGCGACCTCGGTCGCCACCGCGACGAGCAGGCCGGCCACGAGCTCGGGTCGGGAGAGGAACGGGAAGTGGCCGGTGGGCCACTCGACGCGCGAGGTGCACCGGGCCGCCATGATGCGCTGGAGCCCGGGGTGGACGGTCATGTCCTCGGTGGTCACGGCGTAGGTGGACGGCGTCCGGGCCCAGGCCACCTCGGCCGGCGGCTGGCGCAGGTTGCCGAGGGGTTGGGCGCCGAGGCGGGCCAGCGCCCAGGCCGTCGTCGACGGGTCGCAGTCGGTGTAGAAGAGGCCGGGCACCTGGGCCGGGTCGAGCGTGGCGAGCCCCGGATCGGGCCCGTCCGGGTCGGTGACGAAGGCGTGGCCGAGGTTGGGTCGACCCCTGTGCGAGTACCCGGCCTCCTTGAACTCGGCCCCGGCCGCGTCCACGCACGTCTCGCCGGCGGCCAGGGCGTAGGCGGCGACGTAGACCAGGCGGCGCACGACGGGGTGGACGCCCGCCTCGGTCACCACCGCGCCGCCGTAGGAGTGGCCGAGCAGGACCGCGCCCCGCTCGGGGTCGACGCCGTCGAGCACCGACCGCACCCGGGCGGCGTCGTCGTGGAGGTCGCCGAAGGGCCCCGGATCGGCGCCGTGGCCGGGCAGGTCGACGGCGATCACGTCGAGGCCGGCGTCGACCAGCCGCGGCGTGAGCCGATCGAAGCACCAGGCCCCGTTGAAGGCGCCGTGGACGAGGACGACGGTCGGCGTCGGGGCGGCGGCGGTCACGGCGAGCGGCCGTCAGAGGCCGAGGAGGTCGGCGAGCTGGAGACGGAGCTGGCGGGGGGAGCCGTAGAGGGCGGCGTTCTGGGCGATCCGGCGCAGGTAGACGTGGAGGTCGGACTCCCAGGTCACGCCGATGCCGCCGTGGAGCTGGATGCAGCCCTGGCCGATGGACGGGCACTGCTCGCCGATGTAGGCGGCGGCCACCCGCACCAGCTGGCCGGCGTCGGTCGCGCCGGCCTGCACCGCCTTCGCCGACGCCGTCGACGTCCCGAGGCAGGCCTCGAGGGCCAGCTTCATCTCGGCCAGGCGGTGCTTGAGGGCCTGGTACGAGCCGATGGGCCGGCCGAAGGAGACCCGGTCGTTGCAGTACTCGAGGGTGGTGTCGAACAGCACGGCGGCCGCCCCCACGGTCTCGGCGTTCTGGAGGACGAGCGCCACGCGGAGCTGGTGCTCGACGTCGTCGTCGGCCCCCCCGAACTGGCCGACCACCGCGTCGGGGCCCACCGATACCGTCTCGAGGCGGACGTGGCCGAAGCGCCTGACCATGTCGAGCGACACGAGCGGCTCGACGACGAGCCCGGGGGCGGCACGGGGGATGAGGAACTGGGTCAGGCCGCCGTCGGTCCGGGCCGTGACCAGGAGCCAGTCGGCCCGCCCGGCGTCCTGCACGAAGGTCTTGCGCCCGTCGAGCACCCAGCCGTCGCCGGCCGGGGTGGCGGTGAGCGCGACGCCGCCGGCGTCCCAGGTGCCGTCGCCCTCGGCGAAGGCCCAGGTGGCCACGAGCTCGCCCGACACCAGGCCGGGGAGCACGTCGGCCCGGTGGGCGTCGGTGCCGGACCGGGCCAGGGCCGAGGCCACCACGTTCACCGCCAGCAGCGGCCCGGGGGCCACCGAGCGACCGAACTCCTCGGCGATGAGGGCCAGGTCGAGGAGCCCGTCCCGCGTGATGCTCCCGCCGCCCAGCTCCTCGGGCACGAGCATGGCGGTCCAGCCCAGCTCGGCGCCCCGCCGCCAGTAGCCCCGGTCGAAGCCGGCTTCGTCCTCGTAGAGGGCCCGGACCGCGGTCATGGGGCTCTCGGCGGCGAGGAAGCGGCGGGTGGTGTCGAGGAGGAGCTCCTGATCGCCTTCCAGCACCAGATCCATCGGGCCTCCTCGTCGGTCCGGCGGGCGCCCGCCGGGGCGGGCCGAGGGTAACGGTCCGCCCCCGGCCCGCGCCCCGCCCCGGCCGCGGCGGTTGGACGCCCCCCGTGGCCCGGCCTCCGGTAGAAACGGGCTCGTCGGCCCGCCGGGCCGTGGACGGGAGGTCACCGTGGCCGAGGTGCGGACCGAGAGCGGCACCGGCGAGGTGGAGGACGTCGGGTCCTTCCGCGAGCGGGCCCGGACCTGGCTGGCCGAGGTCGTGGCCGACTTCGAGGTGGACGAGGCCGACCTCGGCTTCGGCGAAGGGGCGGCCGCGGCCCGCCGGGCCGCGAAGGGCAAGGCCTTCCAGGCCGCCATATGGGCGGGTGGCTTCGCCGGCATCGCCTTCCCGAAGGCCTACGGCGGGCTCGGGCTCACGGGGGCCCACCGCGATGCCTTCAACGCGGAGGTCCGTGCCGCCGGCGCCCGGGCCGTCGACCTGTTCAACCTGGCCGGGACCCTCTGGGGCCTGTCCATCGGGATGATCGCCCCCACCATGCTCGAGTTCGCCACCGAGGAGCAGAAGGCCACCCACATCCCGGCCATGCTCCGGGGCGAGAAGCTCTGGGCCCAGATGCTGAGCGAGCCGACCGGTGGCTCCGACCTGGCCGGGGCCATCACCCGGGCCACCCGGGACGGCGACCAGTTCGTGCTGAACGGCTCGAAGGTGTGGACCAGCCAGGCGGACGTGTCCGACATGGCCGTGCTGCTGGCCCGCACCAACTGGGACGTGCCGAAGCACCGCGGCCTCAGCATGTTCATCGTCGAGATGGGCATGCCGGGCATGACGGTCGTGCCGCTCCGGCTGAACAGCGGAAGCGCCGGCTTCTGCCAGGAGTTCTTCGACGACATGGCCGTGCCGGCCGAGAACGTCCTCGGCGCCGTCGACGACGGCTGGAACGTGGCCTCCCGGCTGCTCGTGCACGAGCGCAACACGGTGGGCGGCGGCTCCGTCTTCCACTCGATGAGCGTCGGGGGGACGATCGGCGCGCCGCGGGGCGGCGGCGTGCTCGACGTGGCCCGGGCCCGGGGCGTCCGGGGCGGCGACGACGCCGACCTGCTGCAGCTGGTGGTCGAGAACCACGTGCGCTCGACCGTGAGCGGCCACCTCGCCGCCCGGGTGGTGCAGGGGATGGCCTCCGGGGCGATGCCTCCGGCCGCCGGCTCGCTCCTCCGCCTCTTCGGCTCCGAGGTCGGGATCCACGCCTCGGACGTCGGGATGGCCCTCGGGGGCAACCACGCCGTCGCCTGGGCGCCCGGGCACGACGCCCCCGGCGCGGCCCAGGGGGTCGGCTACCTGGGCCGTCAGGGCGGCAGCATGGCCAGCGGCACGGCCGAGATCCAGAAGAACATCATCAGCGAGCGGGTGCTCGGGCTGCCCCGGGAGCCGTCGTCGGACCGCGACACGCCGTTCCGGGACGTCCGCACCAACCGCATGCCCACGCTGCTGTCACGCGGCGAGGGCTAGGCGAGGGCGCGGGGGATGCGCTTCGGGGTCCAGCACGCCATCGGCGACCCGGCCTGGGTGCCGGCCATCCTCGCCCCCGGCGCGGTCCGGGGCTTCGCCCGCGCCGCGGAGGCGACCGGCTGGGACGCCCTCGGCTTCACCGACCACCCGGCGCCCTCGGCCGGCTGGGTCGGCGCCGGCGGGGAGGGCGTGGCCGAGCCCTTCGGCATGCTCGGGTTCGTCGCCGGGGTGACGGAGGAGATCCGGCTCCTCACCTGGGTGCTCGTCCCCCAGTACCGCAACCCCCTGCACGGCGCCCACCAGGTCGCCACCCTCGACGCCGTGAGCGGGGGCCGGGTCACCCTCGGGGTCGGCACCGGCTACCTCCGGAGCGAGATGCGGGCCCTCGGCGTCGACCCCTCGGACCGCCTGGCCGCCTTCGACGACGCCGTCGACCTGATGAAGCAGGCCTGGGCCGGCGAGGAGATCACCGTCGAGCGCGACACCTGGTCGGCCCGGCGGGTGCGGGTGCTCCCGCCCGTCGTGCAGCAGCCCCACCCGCCCATCTGGCTCCACGGCAACAGCCCGTGGGGCCTGGCCCGGGCCGCCCGATGGGGCCAGGGCTGGATCGGCATGGTCACCGACGAGCTCCTCGCCGAGACGACCCGCACGACCCGCCTGGCCGACATCGCCGCGGTGGGCACCCGGATCGCCCAGCTGCGCGAGCGCACGGTGGCCGCCGGTCGTCCCGCCGACGCGGTCGACGCGGTGGCCACCGGCTTCTGGCCGATGCTCGACCTTCGCCGGGGCTGGGACGTCGACGCCTGCCTCGAGGACGTGGGCCGCCTCGAGGGGCTCGGCGCCGACTGGATCGTCGTGAACGTGTGCGGCGACGACCCGGCCGCGGCGGAGGACTCGGTCCGGGCATTCGGCGAGCAGGTCGTCACGGCCTGGAAGCGGTCGTCCCCCGGTGGCGAACGGGGCTAGCGGTCGGGTCCGGGGTGGTCGGCGCCGCCCGGGGATCGGTTGACCCCTCTCCGAGGGGTGTGTTGAATGTCACGGCCCCACAGGGCACGGCGCCCGAGCGGGCGGACGCACCGACGGCACGGGAGATGGCGATGAGTTTCGACCTGGCTGCGGCCGACTACACGCTCTCCGGCCTGCGCCCCTTCCCGGTGGCGGTCACCACCGTCCTGAACGGTCGCGAGAACGGCCTGATGTCGCTGTCCGCCGGCTCGGCCGGGATCATCTACGAGGCCCCCCGGGTCACGATCAGCCTCACGAAGTACAACCTCACCCACGACATGGTGCTGGAGTCGGGCGTGTTCGCCATGCACCTGCTGGGCAACGACCCCGACCTGATCGACACCTCCCTCGAGATAATCATGGGCCTGGGCGGCAAGTCGGGCCGGGACGGCGACAAGATGGCGCCGTTCCGCACCAAGCCAGGAGTCACGGGAACGCCGATCCTCCTCGACGCGCTCGCCTACGTCGAGGCCAGGGTGAGCGGGTCGCTCGACAACGACGAGAACACCATCTTCGTCGGCGACGTGGTCGGCGCCGAGCGGTTCCGCAAGGGCGGACGGCTCAACATCGGTGAGGCCTGGTCGAAGCTCCCGAAGGAGTGGATCGAGCAGTACGACGCCAACCACGTGCCACAGTTGGAGTCGGCGAAGCGCTTCCGGGGTCTGCTCGACTGACCACCGGGGTCGGCCGCCACGGCCTCCACCTTCCGCACCGCCACGACGAGGGGACGACATGAGCGAGTACAGCCGGGACGAGGTCGAACAGGCCTACCGCCACTACTACCTGACCGGGCCGGTGCACGAGGATTGGGTCGCCTGGTCGCAGCTGTTCACCGACGACGCCACCTATCTCGACCACTTCTACGGCACGTTCCACGGGCCGCTCGAGATCCAGAAGTTCCTCGAGTCGACCATGTCGTTCGCCCCTCACGTCTACTCCGCCCTCGAGTGGTACAACATCGACGGCACGCAGATCGTCTACAAGTGCTGGAACCGGGCCGACAACCCCCAGGCTGGTGGTCCGCCGATCGAGTTCCCGTCGCTCCAGATCATCCGGTACGCGGGCGACGGCAAGTGGTCGTCGGAGGAGGACTGGTGGATCGTGAAGGAGATGAAGGCCTTCAACACCGCGTACGAGGAGGCCTGCAAGGCCCACGACCCGGACCACAAGGAGAAGATGTCCCGCCTGGACTGGGGGCCGTGGGTCGACTGGGCCCGCCCCACCGAGGGCCACGTGGCGCCCTCCTGGCTGGGGCGCGACGACGTCCCGAAGGTGACGAACGTCCGGGAGATGGACTTCGGCGAGCGCCGGAACCTTGGAGGTTCACGTGGTTGACGTGACGACGACGACCGCCACGGGCTGCCCCGTAGCCCACGGCTACGACCCGCTGGCGCCGGAGATCGTGAGCAACCCCTATCCGGCGCTGAACGAGCTCCGCGAGGCGTCGCCGGTCTTCTACCTGCCCGAGCTCGACCACTACATCGTCACCCGCTTCGACGACGTCGAGCACATCCTCCTCGACCGCGAGACCTGGTCGGCGGCGAACGCCTCGACCCCGCTCACGACGGTCTGTCCCGCGGCCCAGGAGGTGCTGGCCAACTTCCGGCGGGTGCCCACCCTCAGCAACGCCGATCCGCCCCGGCACGGGCCCATGCGCAAGTCGGTGCTGTCGTGCATGACGCCCCGGCGGCTCAACGCGCTCGAGCCCGTGCTCCGGGCCTACGCCACCGACCTCATCGAGGCGCTCCGCGACCGCGACCGGGTCGACTTCGTGGAGGCCTTCTCCTTCCCGTTCCCGGGCTTCGCCGCCTTCAGCCTCCTCGGCTTCCCCGAGGAGGACACCGACCGGCTGAAGCAGTGGAGCGAGAACCGGGTCCTGCTCACCTACGGTCGCCTGTCGGAGGAGCAGCAGGTCGAGGTGGCGAAGGACGTCGCCCTGTTCTGGACCTACGTGGAGGACTTCGTCGCCGAGCGGTGGGCGAACCCGGTCGACGACCTCACGAGCGATCTCACCCGGCTCTCGCAGGAGAAGCCCGAGCAGCTCAACCAGTTCGACATCGTCAACATCGTGTACTCGATGGCCCTCGCCGGCCACGAGACCACCTGCAACACCATCGGCAACGGGATGCGGGCCCTGCTCGAGAACCGCGACCAGTGGCAGGCGCTCATCGACGACCCGACGCTCATCCCGAACGCGGTCGAGGAGATCCTCCGCTTCGACGGCCCGGTGGTGAACCACCGGCGGGTGGCGAAGGTCGACGTCGAGGTCGGCGGCGTGACCATCCCGGCCGGGGGCCGGGTGATGATGTGCTTCGCCTCGGCCGCCCACGATCCCGCCCACTTCGACGACCCCGAGACCTTCGACGTGTCGCGCGAGGACGCCGAGATGCACTTCGCGTTCGGCAAGGGCGCCCACCTCTGCCTGGGCGCGCCGCTGGCCCGCCTCGAGGTCCGGCTCACGCTGGAGCTGCTCACCACGATGACGCCCGACCTGGCGATCGTGCCCGACCAGACGATCGAGTACAGCCCAAACGCCCTGTTCCGGGGCCTGAAGGCGCTGCAGGTCGCGCCCCGGGGCCTGTGAGGCACCGCTCGCCCGCCGGGGGCCCGTGAGCGAACCGGCGGTCGACGAGGCCGCGTTCGAACGGGCCCAGCGGGCGGTGAAGCTCTCCGCCCTCCGGCCCACCCCGCTCGAGGGCGACTCCTGCGGCAACTGCTACTACTACCTCGAGCCGGATGCCGGCCTGGCCTTCTGCTGGCAGGAGAAGCTGCAGATCCTGGTGGGCCGGGACTGGTGGTGCCACTTCTGGGAGATGACCGAGTAGCGGCCCTCCCCGACATGCGACGTCCCCGGGCCGCGAACCGGCTGACCGCGTGCCTGGCGCTGCTGGTGCTGGCCGGGCTGCTCGCCACCCCGGCCTGCAACGACGACCGGCCCCGCTCGGCGTCGGCCGACATGCCCCCGGCGACGGGGCCGCCCGCCAGCACCACGTCGACCACGACGACGACAACGACGACGACGACGACGACCACGGTCCGCCCGGCCGGCGTCTGGGCCGACCCGGCCGGGGTGGGCCGGGCCTGGGGCAGCGTGTCCGGGCTGCTCACCTTCCGGGGCAACCCGAGCCGCACCTACCACGGCTCGGGCCCGCTGCCCCGGGTGGCCCCCACGCCGGCCTGGCGCTTCCCCGAACGGGGCAGCCTCTGCTCGCTGTCGCACGACCAGGCGGGAGAGCGGGAGTGGTGCGGCACCGGTTGGACCGGGCAGCCGGCCGTGTTCGAGCGCGAGGGCCGGACGTGGGTGGTGTTCGGCGCCTACGACCGGGCCGTGCACTTCCTCGACGCCGCGACCGGTGAGCGCCTGCTCCCGGACTTCCCCACCGGTGACCTGATCAAGGGCTCCGTGACGATCGACCCCGACGGCTACCCGCTCGTCTACGTGGGGTCGAGGGACAACTTCTACCGGGTCATCGCCATCGACGGGCCCGAGCCGGTCGAGCTGTACCGGCTCAGCGCCACGGCCGTGCGGCCCTCCCTCTGGAACAACGACTGGGACGGGGCCGGCCTGGTCCTCGACGACTTCCTGGTCGAGGGGGGCGAGAACGGCCAGCTCCACGTGGTCGAGCTGCACCGCGGCTACGGACCGGACGGGAGGGTGCAGGTCGCACCGGAGCTCGTCTTCCACACCCCCGGATGGGACCGAGAGCTGCTCGACGCCATCGGCGACCTGAACGTGTCGATCGAGGGCTCGGTGGCGGTGCGGGGCAGCGTGGTGTACTTCGCCAATTCGGGCGGCCTGGTGCAGGGCTGGGACCTGGCCGGCCTCCGGGAGGGCCGGGCACCGGCCCGGGTGTTCCGCTACTGGACCGGCGACGACACCGACGCCACCGTGGTGATCGACGAGGACGGCGCGCTCTACGTCGGCGTCCAGCACGAGCGCGACAACGGCCGGATCGCCGAGGTCGGCCAGATGATCAAGCTCGACCCCTCCCGGACCGGGGACCCGCTCGTGTGGCGGGTCGACGATCCCGGGGAGCGGCCGTCGGGGGTGTGGGGGACACCGGCGCTGCACCGCGACGTGGTGGTCTTCGACACCGACGACGGCGAGGTGGTCGCCATCGACCGGGACACCGGCGGGGTGCGGTGGCGCATCCAGCTGCGGGGGCCGACGTGGCAGTCGCCGGTGGTCGTCGACGACGTCCTGCTGATCGGCGACTGCGGCGGTGACCTCCACGCCTTCGACGTCGCCGACACCCACGCCCCGCCCCGGCCCCTGTGGACGGTCCACCTCGGCGGGTGCATCGAGTCCACCCCGGCGGTGTGGCGCGGCGTCGTCTACGTCGGCACCCGGGCCGGCGCGGTGCACGCCCTGCGGCCCTGAGGGTTGGCCCCGCCGTCCGCTCTGGGCGCCTCCGGCGCCGGGCCGCTCGGGCCCCGCCGTCCGCTGTGGGCGCCTCCGGCGCCGGGCCCGCTACCGGCGTTCCCGCCGCACGGTCGCCTTACGGCCCTTGATGGTGCTGGCGTTGACGGCGGCGATCACCTCGTCGGCGGCGGCGGCCGGCACCTCGACGATCGAGAACCGCTCGGTGATCTCGATGGGCCCGATGTCGCGACCGCTCAGGCTGGTCTCGTTGGCGATGGCACCGACGAGGTCGGCCGGCCGGATGCCGGCGGTCCGGCCGGCGCCGACGTAGAGCCGGGTGCGGGGCCCCGGGGAGGCGGCCCTCGGCCCGGGCCCCCGACCGGTCGCCCGTCGGGGGACGGGGCCGCCCGCCGGCGGGGAGGCGTCGGGGATGTCCTCGGCGTCCTCGTCGCCCCCGAGGGCCTCGTGGGCGAGCTTGACCGCGGCCAGCGCGATCTCGACGAGGTCGAAGTCGGCCGAGAGCGTGTCGACCACGACCCGGACGTGGTCGAGGTCGTCGTCCTCGATCGAGGCCCGGAGCCGGTCGAGGGTGGCCGCCAGACGGCGGCTGCGGAGGTCGGCGACGGTGGGGATCCGTTCGATCGCGATCGGCTCGCCCACCAGCCGCTCGATGTTCTTCAGCAGGCGGTGCTCGCGGGGCTCGGCGAGGGTGATGGCGATGCCCTCCCGCCCGGCCCGCCCGACGCGGCCGACGCGGTGGACGTAGGCCTCGGGGGCCGAGGGCACGTCGTAGTTGACGACGTGGCTGAGGTGGTCGACGTCGAGGCCGCGGGCGGCCACGTCGGTGGCGATCAGGAGGTCGGCGGTCCCGGCCCGGAGCCGCCCCATCACCCGGTCCCGCTGGGCCTGGTCCATCCCGCCGTGGAGGGCCTCGGCCCGGTAGCCGCGCCCGTTGAGCGTCTCGGTGAGCTGGTCGACCTCGGTGCGGGTGCGGCAGAACACCAGGGCGGCGGTGGGTCCCTCGAGGTCGAGGATCCGGCCCAGGGCGGCCGGCTTGTGGGCCCGAGCCACCAGGTAGGCGGTCTGGCGGACGAGGGGCGGCCCGCCACCGGCGAACGGGGCCCGCCCGATCTCGATCCGCACCGGGTCGGTGAGGTGGCGCCGGGCGATGGCGCCGATCCGCCCCGGCAGGGTGGCGGAGAAGAGCACGGTCTGGCGGGCCGGGGGCGTGGCCGCGAGGAGCCGCTCGATGTCGTCGGCGAAGCCCATGTCGAGCATCTCGTCGGCCTCGTCGAGCACGACCACCTCGACGGCGTCGAGCCGGAGGCCACCCCGGTCGAGCAGGTCGATCGCCCGGCCGGGCGTGGCCACCACCACGTCGACGCCCCGGGCCAGGCCCTGCAGCTGGCGGAAGGCGGGCTGGCCTCCGTACACGGGGAGGACCCGGGCGCCGATGGACCGCCCGTAGCGGTGCACCGCCTCCGACACCTGCATGGCGAGCTCCCGGGTGGGCACCAGGACCAGGGCCCGGGGCTCGGTGGTGGCCTCGCCGGCCGCCAGTCGCTGGAGCAGCGGGAGCGCGAACGCCGCCGTCTTGCCGGTGCCCGTGGCCGCCTGGCCGAGGAGGTCGCGCCCGAGCAGGAGGGGCGGGACCGCCTCGCGCTGGATCGGCGTGGGCTCCTCGTAGCCGAGCTCGTCGAGCGACCGGAGCAGCGCCGGCCCGAGCCCCAGACCGGCGAAGCCCACCGGCAACGCGGGGTCGATCGGCAACGCGGAGCCGACCGGCACACGGTCGTCGGGGCTCGTCACCCCTGCATCCTCCACCGCCCGCGCCCGGCGCGCCCCATTCACGCCGGGTCGGCACCCGCCCTCCGCCTTGCTCGCCGGTCGGGCGGGTGATGGACTGCCGGGCTTGCCCAGCGACCCCGACCGCCGGGCCCGGTGGCCCGACCGCCGACCCGGCGCCGACCGCCGCCTCGTCCACGTCGAGGGACGGGAGCTCCCGGACGAGGACGTCATCGTCGCCGCCGGGCCCCCGCTGCCGCTCTGGCGGCGCGGTGCCTACCTCTTCATCGGCCTCGGGCTCTTCGTCACCGCCCTCGGCTTCATGAAGGCCGGCGCCAGCGAGCTGGTCGACGTCCTCGAGGGGTCGATCTTCACGGACAGCGCGTGGAGCACCCTCGGCTTCGGCTGGCTCGGCGCCTGCCTGGTGCTGTCCGGCTCGCCGATCGCGGCGTCGGCGCTGGCCCTGCTCGACGGCGGCGCCATCGACCGCGTCCAGTCCTTCACGATGCTCACCGGCTCGCGCCTCGGGGCCGCCTTCGTCGTGCTCGTGGCCGGCACGGTCTACGCCGTGCGCCACACCACCGGGGACGGACGACGAGCCCCCATCTCGATCGGGATCCTGTCGCTCCTGATGACGATGGTGACCTACGTGCCGGGCGCCCTGATCGGCTACGCCCTGCTCGAGCGGGGGACCTTCGACGGCTTCGACATCGGCACCTCGCCGGGGTTGACGTCGGCGACCGATGCGGTCTTCGGGTGGGCGGTCGACGCCGGCCGCGACGTCCTGCCGTCGTGGTCGTTGTTCCCGGTGGGGCTGGTCGTGCTGCTGGGCGGCTTCGCGATGTTCGACAAGGTCCTGCCGGCCGTCGGGGGCGCCGAGCTCGAGGACCGCCCGGACAGCTGGTACGACCGGAAGTGGCCGATGTTCCTCCTCGGGTGCGGCGTGTGCCTGCTCACCCTCTCGGTGTCGGTCGCGCTGACGGTGCTCGTGCCGCTGGTGGCCAAGGGCTACCTCCGCCGGGCCAACACCCTCCCGTACATCGCCGGGGCCAACATCACGACCCTGGCCGACACGCTCGTCGCCGCCGTGCTCCTCGGCAACCAGGACGCCGTCCGGGTGGTGCTGGCCGTGACCGTGTCCGTGACGGTGTGGACGCTCCTGGTCCTGACGGTCGCCTACCCGGCGGTGCGACGGGGCTGCCTCGGCCTCGCCCGCCTGGCCCTCGAGTCGACCAGCCGGCTGGTGGCGTTCGTCGCCATCCTCTTCGCGGTGCCCCTCTTCCTCATCGTCGCCCTCTGACGACGGGGCCGAGGGCCCGGCGGTCCTCCTCGCAGCGGGCCCGCACGAAGCAGCCCCGCCCGTGGTCGTTGACGATGCCGAGCGACTGCATGGCGGCGTAGGCGGTGGTCGGCCCGACGAAGCGGAACCCGAGTCGGCGGAGGTCGCGGGCCAGCCCGACCGATGCCGGCGTGGCGCTCGGGACGTCGCCGGGCCGGGTGGGGGCCTTCCGGCCCCGCCGGGCCGGCTCGTGGGACCACACCACCTCGGCGAGGGTCCGCCCCTCGCGGTGCAGCCCGGCCGTCGCCCGGCCGTTGGCGATGGCCGCCTCGATCTTGCCCCGGTGCCGCACGATCGACGGGTCGGCCAGCAGCCGGGCCACGTCGTCGTCGTCGAAGGCGGCCAGCCGGGCCGGGTCGAAGCCGGCGAAGGCCCGCCGGAACCCCTCCCGCTTGCGGAGGATCGTGAGCCAGGAGAGCCCCGACTGGAAGCCCTCGAGGCACAGCTTCTCGAGCAGCCGGGTGTCGTCGGCGACCGGCCGGCCCCACTCGTCGTCGTGGTAGGCCAGGTAGTCGGGCGCCGAGAGGCACCACCGGCAGCGCCGGCGGCCGTCGGGCCCGACCGCGGTGAGCCGGCCCGGATCGTCCCCGGTCACCGGCGGCGCCGGGCGGTCAGGACCCGCCGCGCTCGGCGCCGGCGGTCGCGGGCGTCTCGCCCTGCTGGTGCACCGCCAGCCAGATGCCCACCCCGACGGCGGCCCCGACCAGCGGCCACACGATGAAGGCCCAGAGCTGGGCCAGCGCGTCGCTACCCGAGAAGAGGGCGGCGCCGAGGCTCCGGGCCGGGTTCACCGACGTGTTGTCGACCGGGATGGTGGCCAGGTGGATCATCGCCAGGGTGAGGCCGGCGGCGAGGCCGCCGAAGCCGGTGGGGTAGCCGACCGTGGTGGTGGAGAGCACCACGAACACGAGGATGGCGGTGAACACGATCTCGACGACGATCACGGAGCCGAGGCCGAAGGCGCTGCCGATCTCGTCGCCCCAGCCGTTGGCGGCGAAGATGCCGCCGGTCTGGTCGAGGTCGCCCCCCTCGGTGACGACGAAGAGGAGGAGGCCGCCGATCGTGGCGCCGGCGAACTGGGCGACCCAGTAGTAGACGGCCTGGGCCTGGGTGATCTTCCGGGTGAGCAGGAAGGCCAGGGTGACGGCTGGGTTGATGTGGCAGCCCGACACGTGGCCGATGGCGTAGGCCATGGCGAGCAGCGAGAAGCCGAACGCGAGCGACACGCCGAAGGCGCCGATGGCGTCGACGGCGAGGATGGCGCTCCCCGGACCGATGAGCATCAGCACCGCCGTGCCCACCACCTCGGCGGCGGCGATCCGTGCGTTGTTCGACATCTCGAGGCTCCCTCCGGCGGCTCGTCGGGCACGTTAGGCCCGTGACGGGTGCCCCGGCAGTGATCCGCCGGCGCCGCGGCACCCGGCCGGGCGGCTCAGAAGATCCAGCCCTCGGCGCCGTCCACGGGGAGCTGGTCGACCCAGACGAACTCGAGCCCGGCCAGCGTGGCGTAGTGCTCGTCGACGGAGGTGTCGCCGATGTGGATCAACCGCTCGCACTCGAACCGGGCGACGATGTCGGACAGGTGGTGCTTGTGGCCGACGAAGTCGACCTCGACCTCGTGGGCCGCCCACATCGTGCGCTGGAAGGCCACGGTGCGGTCCGAGGAGCTGCCGATCACGTAGCCGAGCGACTTGGCCCGTCGCACCATCTCGAGGGTGACGGGCCCCGGGGGGTCGCCGGTCTCGAGGGTGCCGTCGATGTCGAAGCTGACGAGGATCACGGGGGGCCTTCTGCGTCGGGCCGGCTCGGCGGTCGGGGCGCGGTCGACCGAGATGGTTCCAGACGCCGCCGGCCCGCACCTCCTCGACGCGGCGGGCCGTACCAACGGGGACCGGCGCTCCTGGTCATCGGAGAGTGCCTGCCGGCGGCGTGCTCAGCGCTTGACGGAGAGCGTCACCGGCTTCGACACCGTGGCGAAGAAGTCGTTCCCCTTGTCGTCGACGACCACGAACGCCGGGAAGTCCTCGACCTCGATGCGCCAGACCGCCTCCATGCCGAGCTCGGGGTACTCGAGCACCTCGACCTTGCGGATGCACTCCTTGGCCAGCCTGGCCGCCGGCCCGCCGACCGAGCCGAGGTAGAAGCCGCCGTAGGTGGCACAGGCCTGGGTGACGGCGGGGGAGCGGTTGCCCTTGGCGATCATCACGAAGCTGCCGCCGGCGGCCTGGAACTGCTCGACGTAGGAGTCCATGCGGCCGGCGGTGGTGGGCCCGAAGGAGCCGGATGCGTAGCCCTCGGGCGTCTTGGCCGGGCCGGCGTAGTACACGGCCATGTCACGGAGGTAGTCGGGCAGGCCCTCGCCCCGGTCGAGCCGCTCCTTGAGCTTGGCGTGGGCGAGGTCGCGTGCGACCACCATCGGCCCGGTCAGGGCCAGGCGGGTCTTCACCGGGTGCTTCGACAGCTCGGCCCGGATCTCGGCCATGGGCCGGCCGAGGTCGATCGGCACGACCGCGCCCTCCAGGTCGGCCTCGGTCACGTCGGGGAGGAAGCGGGCCGGGTCGTGCTCGAGCTGCTCGAGGAAGACGCCCTCCTCGGTGATCTTGCCGAGCGCCTGGCGGTCGGCCGAGCAGGAGACCGCCAGCGCGACCGGGCAGGAGGCCCCGTGGCGGGGGAGGCGGACCACCCGCACGTCGTGGCAGAAGTACTTGCCGCCGAACTGGGCCCCGATGCCGGTGGCCTGGCTGACGCGCAGGATCTCGGCCTCGAGCTCGAGGTCGCGGAAGCCCCGCCCGTCCGGCCCACCGGCGGTGGGGAGGGTGTCGAGGTAGCGGGCGCTGGCCAGCTTGGCGGTCTCGAGGGCCAGCTCGGCCGACGTCCCGCCGATCACCACGCCGAGGTGGTACGGCGGGCAGGCAGCGGTGCCGAGACTGCGGATCTTCTCGTCGATCCACCCCGCGAACGTGGTGGGGTTGAGGAGGGCCTTGGTCTCCTGGAAGAGGAGGCTCTTGTTCGCCGAGCCGCCCCCCTTGGCCATGAAGAGGAACGAGTAGGCCGCCCCGTCGGTGGCGGCGATCTTGATCTCGGCCGGGAGGTTGTTCCCGGTGTTCACCTCGTCCCACATGGACAGCGGCGACATCTGGGAGTAGCGGAGGTTGGCGTCCCGGTACGTCTCGAACACCCCGCGGGCGAGGGCGGCCTCGTCGCCGCCCCCGGTGAGCACGAACTGGCCCTTCTTGGCCTTGACGATGGCGGTCCCCGTGTCCTGGCAGCCGGGGAGGATGCCGCCGGACGCGATGGCGGCGTTGCGGAGCAGGTCGAGGGCGACGAAGCGGTCGTTCGGTGACGCCTCGGGGTCGTCGAGGATGGCGGCCAGCTGGGCCAGGTGGCCGGGGCGCAGCAGGTGGGCGATGTCGCGCATCGCCTCCCGGGCCAGGAGGGTGAGCGAGGCCGGCTCGACCCGGAGGAAGCGGTGGCCGGCGGCCTCGACGGTGGACACGCCCTCGGTGGTGAGGAGCCGGTAGGGCGTGGTGTCCCGGCCGAGGGGGAGGAGCTCGACGTGCTCGAACGGGGCGCTGGACGCGGGGTCGACCATCCCCGGCGACGCTACGCCCGTTCGCGGTACGGTACGAAACGGCCGCCCCCTGTGCAGCCCCGGTGCCGCCGGTGAAGCCCGGCGCCCGCTGGCAGGGGGGTCGCCCTTCGTTTCCCGGCAGGACGTGCAGCTTTTCTGCCCCGGCCACGTCGACTGGACGCGAGCGTCCAAACCATGACTGGCGTCACACCTTGGCCCCGTCTAGGGTTCAGCGCCGGCTTCCGCACCGGGCTCAAACAGCACGGCAGTCGCCGAAGAGCGCTCAAATGACGAGGGGAGAGTCATGGGCACCTTGATCCTGCGTCGCCTGTTGACGCTGATACCGACGATGCTCATCGTCTCGTTCGGCGTCTACGGCCTCATCACCCTGATCCCGGGCGACGCTGCCGTGCAGCTCGCGGGTGGCATCAACGCCACGCCGGAGAAGGTCGAGGAGGTGAGGGAGCAGCTCGGCCTCGACGACCCGTTCATCACCCAGTACTGGAACTGGCTGAAGGACGCCGTCACCGGCGACCTCGGCCAGTCGCTCACCACCGGCAAGTCGGTCACCAGCGAGATCCGCCAGGCCTTCCCCGTGACGCTGAGCATCGTCGCCGCCGGGCTCGCCTTCGGCCTCATCTTCGGCATCCCCGCCGGGATCCTCGCCGGCATGCGCCCGGGCAGCCGGCTCGACCGTGGCCTCATCTCGGCGACCACGCTCTCGAACGCCATCCCCTCGTTCTTCCTGGCGATGCTCCTCATCACGGTCTTCGCCATCAACTTGAAGTGGTTCCCCGCCCTCGGCTTCACGCGGATCACCGATGATCCCGTGCAATGGCTGAAGGCGGTGACGCTGCCGGCCATCGGCATCGGGCTCGGGGTGGCCGGCACCCAGGCCCGCCAGGTGCGCGCCGCCCTCGCCGACGTCATGGGCTCGGCCTACGTGCGCACCGCCTGGTCGATGGGCGCCGACACCCGCACGGTCGTCACGAAGCACGCCTTGAAGAACGCCGCCATCCCGGCCATCACCGTGATCGGACTCCAGCTCGGCGGCCTGCTCGGTGGTGCCGTGCTGGTCGAGCAGATCTTCTCCATCCCCGGCCTGGGCACGTACATCCTCCAGGCCATCTACGCCTTCAACCTCCCGGTCATCCAGGGGGTGGCGCTCATGTTCGTGATCATCAACGTCATGATCAGCCTGATCATCGACATCAGCTACGGGTTCTTGGACCCCAGGGTGCGTGTCTCGTGAGCGATATCGATCGTGTCCGTGCCAATGCCGAGTCCGAGACGGTGACCACCGGCTCGCCGGCGACCACCGGCCTGGGCTCCCGGGCCGCGGCCGTCGGCGACGAGGTGCTGGTCTCGACGCCCGGCATGTGGAAGCGGGCCTGGCGCCGCCTCCTGCGCAACCCCGTCGGGATGGTGGCCCTCACGTGGATCGTGCTGATGGTGCTGCTCGCCTTCATCGGGCCGACCATCGCCCCGAAGGACCCGGCCGAGCAGTTCCTCCGGGACCGCTTCGCCGGCCCGTCGGGCGAGTACCTCCTCGGCACCGACGATCTCGGCCGTGACGTGTTCAGCCGCATCCTGGTCGGCACCCGCGTCACCGTCCGGTCGGGCTTCCAGACCGCGGCCATGGCCATGGCCGCGGCCGTGCCGCTCGGGCTCCTGGCCGGCTACCTGGGCGGGAAGTTCGACCTGGTGCTGCTCCGGGTGATGGACGCCATCAACAGCTTCCCGGCCCTGATCCTGGCCTTGTCGATCGCCGCCGTCCTCGGACCAGGCATCAACAACGCCATGATCGCCATCACCATCGTCATCATCCCGGGCTTCACCCGCATCATCCGAGGACAGACGCTGGCGCTCCGCGAGGAGCCCTACATCGAGGCCTCCAGATCGATCGGCACCAAGTCCGGCACCATCGTGCGCAAGCGGGTGCTGCCGGGCGTGCTCTCGCCGCTGATCGTCGCCGGGTCGATCCTCATCGGTGGCGCCATGCTCGCCGAGGCCGGCCTGTCCTTCCTCGGCCTCGGGGCCCAGCCGCCGGCGCCGTCGTGGGGCAACATGCTCCAGCGGGGCTTCGGCTACATCAACACCGAGCCGCTGCTCATGTTCTTCCCGGGGTTGATGATCACGTTGACCATCCTCTCCTTCAACATGTTCGGCGACGCCCTGCGGGACTCGCTCAGCCTCATCGACATCAAGCCCCCGAAGGGCATGAAGCGGGGCCGGCTCGGCATCACGTCGGCCGAGCCCGTCCGCGATCTCGACCCGGCGAGGCCGGCGCCGGATCCGGCGACGGCGATCCTGTCGGTGCGCAACCTGAGCGTGGCCTTCAACACCCCGGCCGGCTCGCTGACCGTCGTGACCGACGTCTCCTTCGACGTGGCTCCCGGCGAGGTCCTCGGCCTCGTCGGCGAGAGCGGCTGCGGCAAGTCGGTCACCTCCTCGGCCATCATGCGGCTCATCCAGTCGCCGCCCGGCCGCATCACCAAGGGCGAGGTCTACTTCGACGGCGTCGACCTGCTCGGCAAGTCGCTGGAGGAGATGCGCAAGCTGCGGGGCACCGAGATCTCCATGGTGTTCCAGGACCCCATGAGCGCCCTCAACCCGGCGTTCACCATCGGCAACCAGATGACCGAGGTCATCCGCCGGCACCAGGGCTTCAACAAGGCCCAGGCCGAGGAGCGGGCGGCCGAGCTGCTCAGCCTGGTCGGCATCCCCGACGCCCGGGCCCGCCTCGCCGAGTACCCCCACCGGTTCTCGGGCGGCATGCGCCAGCGGGTGCTGATCGCCATGGCGCTCTCGAACAACCCCCGCCTGGTGATCGCCGACGAGCCGACCACGGCCCTCGACGTCACCGTCCAGGCCCAGATCCTCGACCTGCTGAAGAAGCTCCAGACGGAGCTCGGCATGGCGATGATCTTCGTCACCCACGACCTCGGCGTCGTGGCCGACATCTGCGACCGGGTGGCGGTCATGTACGCCGGCGAGATCGTGGAGCAGGGCAAGGTCCACGACCTGTTCGCCAACCCCAGGCACCCGTACACGCGGGCGCTGCTCGGCGCCATCCCGCAGCTGGCCGAGGCCGGCGAGCGGCTGACGTCGATCCCGGGCACGGTCCCGCCGCCGCCGTTGTGGCCCACCGGCTGCCGGTTCAGCACCCGGTGCGACTTCGTCACGCCCGCCTGCACGGAGGCACCGGTCGAGCTCGAGAACGTCGGCGGGCAGTTCGTCCGCTGCATCCGCCACGACGAGCTGGCCATGGTCCAGGAAGGTGCGGTGCGATGACCTCGACCACCACCCCCGGCACGACCGCCACCGAGGCGCTGCCCCTCGCCCGCATGGAGGGCATCACCAAGCACTTCCCGATCAAGACGGGGCTGATGCAGCGCACGGTCGGCCACGTTCGGGCCGTCGACGGCGTCGACCTCACGATCGGCGTGGGCACCAGCATGGGCCTGGTCGGCGAGTCCGGCTCGGGGAAGTCGACGCTCGGCCGGCTCATGCTCCGGCTCATCGAGCCCACGTCGGGCACGGTGACCTTCGAGGACACGGACGTCACCAAGCTGTCGGGCGGTGCCCTGCGGCGGCTGCGCCGCCACATGCAGATGGTCTTCCAGGACCCGTACTCCTCGATGGACCCCCGCAGCTACGTGGCCGACGCGGTGGCCGAGCCGCTGCGCTCGCAGCTGGGGATGCGGGGCAGCGAGCTCGACGACCGCGTCGCCGAGCTGTTCCGTCTCGTGGGCCTCAGCCCGAGCTACCGGGGCCGGTTCCCGCACGAGTTCTCCGGCGGCCAGCTCCAGCGGCTCGCCGTGGCCCGGGCCCTGGCCACGAACCCCCGTCTGGTGGTCTGCGACGAGCCGGTGAGCTCGCTCGACGTGTCCACCCGGGCCGAGGTGATCAACCTCCTCGCCGACCTCCAGGACCAGCTCGGCATCGCCTACCTGTTCATCGCCCACGACCTCGGTGTCGTGCGCCACGTGAGCGACCGCATCGCGGTGATGTACCTGGGCCGCATCGTCGAGGAGGGCGACGCCGAGGTGGTCTACAGCTCGCCCCGGCATCCCTACACCCAGGCGCTCCTGTCCGCCATCCCGGTGCCGGATCCGGTCCTCCAGCGGGGCCGCGAGCGCATCGTGCTCCAGGGCGAGCTCCCGTCGCCGGCCAACCCGCCGTCGGGCTGCCACTTCCACACCCGTTGCATCCACGTCATGGACGTCTGCCGGACGGTCGATCCTCCGGTGTCGTACATGAGCGACGGCACCCGGGTGTACTGCCACCTGTTCCCGCCGTCCGAGGCCACGCCGGTGTCGCTCAACGGAGCCGCCGCCCACTGACGGGCGTGGCCTCCAGATCGCCCCACCAGCCGTGGTCGCCCTCCTGGCGTCCACGGCTGGTGGGGTCACACGCCTGCCGGGGGTCGAGGCGTCGCCCGGCGGGCGCTCGTCACGGGCCGCCGGCGGCGACCGGGGGTTCGGCGGGGTGCCCCGTGCGGGCCGGCCCGGCCAGGCGCCTGGTCGTCGCCCGGAGCGACAGGGCCAGGTTGACGGCGGGGGCCAGTGAGGGACGGGTGACACGCCCGCTCAGGACCTGGGCGTCGCCGGTCTTGAAGCGCGTCTTGTACTCGTCCTCGCCCTTGCCGAGATCGACCCGTTCGACGCCGAGGTTGCCGAGCGCCTCCAGCAGTCGGAGGAAGAGCTGCTTGCCCGGCATGTAACGGCCGCGGTCCCGGTCGTAGGCGGGGAACCAGTAGACGAACTCACGTCGCGACCGGAGACCGAGGTGAGCCGCAACGAGCCGGTCACCGGCGTAGAGGGTGCTCAGCTGGCCGGTGCAGTGCGGGTCGCGGAGGTCGCGGAGGCGGTGGAGCAGCTCGACGTTCGCGGGGACGGCCAAGAGATCGCGTGCCCCCGTCCGCTCGAACTGCAGGCGCTTCCAGGCCAGGAGCTGCTCGAGAGCGGCATGGTCCGGATCGTCGACGGCGAAGCGCAGCTCGCCCATCTCCCGTTCGGCCCGCCGGGCCAGGTTCGCCAGCTGTGCCACCAGCTTCGACCGGCCGCGGAGATCCTCCAGGTAGCGCCCGGCCCCCCCGGCCAGGTCGACGACGGGAGCGGCGTCCCGCCCCGTCACCTCGGTGAGGGCGGCCCCCTGGCTCTCCGCCAGGTGGTCGAAGGCGACGAGACGGAGGCCGGCTGCCCCGGTCAGGCGGTAGAGCGGCACCAGGTCCTCGAAGTGGTCGGTGACCACTGCCTGGGCCGAGCTCATCGGCCACCCCACGGGACGGGCGGCGTACCACCCCCGGCGCTCGTAGGGGAGGAACGACAGGCCCCGGGCCGTCGCCGCCACCGCCACCCGCACACCCGGTCGGACGCGGGCGACCGTCGACACGTACGCCGGTGCCAGGAACGGGCTGCCCAGACCAGGGGCCGTGTCCAACAGCTCCTGCCAACGTTCGACCTCGGCCGCGGTCAAGGCCGACGGCGAGACCTCACGAACCCGTACGGCGGGGACCCGGGCTCGTCGCACCCGGGCATCTTGTCACCCGTCGCCCGGGTCGTCAGCGCCGACGGGACGATCGCCGGGAGGGCTTCCGGGTGGTCGGGAGGCGCCGGGTCAGCCCGACGTGGCGACGAGCGGGGCGGGCAGGTCGGTGGTGCCCGTGAGGTAGCGGTCGACGGCCGCCGCGCACGACCGGCCCTCGGCGATGGCCCACACGATCAGGCTCTGCCCCCGCCCCATGTCGCCGGCGACGAACACGCCGGCGACGTCGGTGGCCCAGCGCTCGTCGCGGCCGACGTTGCCCCGGGGCGTCAGCGACACGCCGAGCTGGGCGAGGAGGCCGTCCGGCTCGGGCCCGACGAAGCCCATGGCGAGGAGCACCAGTTCGCACTCGAGCTCGAAGTCGGAGCCCTCGACCTTGGCGAACTGGCCGTCGATCAGCTGCACCTCGTGGGCCCGGAGGCCCCGGACATGGCCGCCGTCGTCGCCGAGGAAGCGCTCGGTGTTCACCGAGAAGATCCGCTCACCGCCCTCCTCGTGGGCCGACGAGGTGCGGTAGACGAGCGGCCAGGTGGGCCACGGGGTCGAGTCGGGCCGGGTGTCCGGCGGCCTCGGCATGATCTCGAACTGGTGGATCTCCCGGGCTCCCTGGCGGTGGGCGGTGCCCAGGCAGTCGGCACCGGTGTCACCACCGCCGATGATCACCACCCGCTTGCCGGACGCGTCGATGGGGGACCGGGCCAGGTCGCCCTCCTGCACCCGGTTGGCCAGCGGCAGGTACTCCATCGCCTGGTGGATCCCGGCGAGCTCGCGGCCCGGCACGGGCAGGTCGCGGGCCACGGTCGAGCCCCCGGCCAGCACGATGGCGTCGTACCCAGCCCGCAGGGCGGCGCCGTCGACGTCGCGGCCGACGTCGACCCCGGTCCGGAGCTCGGTGCCCTCGGCCCGCATCTGGTCGAGCCGGCGGTCGAGCACCCGTTTCTCCATCTTGAACTCCGGGATGCCGTACCGGAGGAGGCCGCCGAGGCGATCGGCCCGCTCGAGCACCACGACGTCGTGGCCGGCCCGGGTGAGCTGCTGGGCGGCGGCCAGGCCGGCCGGGCCGGACCCGACGACGGCGACCCGCTTGCCGGTGCGGACCTCGGGGACCTTCGGCACGATCCAACCCTCGTCGAAGGCCCGATCGACGATGCTGACCTCGACCTGCTTGATCGTGACCGGGTCCTGGTTGATGCCGAGGACGCAGGCCGCCTCGCACGGGGCCGGACAGAGCCGGCCCGTGAACTCGGGGAAGTTGTTCGTGGCGTGGAGCCGCTCGATCGCCTCCCGCCAGTGGTCCCGGTAGACGAGGTCGTTCCAGTCCGGGATGAGGTTGCCCAGCGGGCAGCCGTTGTTGCAGAAGGGGATGCCGCAGTCCATGCACCGCGACGCCTGGACGCGGAGGTCGGCATCGGCGAACGGCTCGTACACCTCCTTCCAGTCGCGGAGCCGGACCGGCACCGGGCGGCGCCGGGGCGTGGCCCGCCCGTGCTTCAGGAAGCCGGACACGTCACCCATGCGCTGCAGCCATGATCGCCTCGTCCACGTCGAGTCCCCGCTCCTCTGCGTCGCGGGCCGCCGTGAGCACCCGCTTGTAGTCCTTCGGCATCACCTTCGAGAAGTGGCGGACCTCCTCGTGCCAGGCGTTGAGGAGGCGCCCGGCCACGGTCGAGCCCGTCTCGGTCTCGTGCCGGCGCACGATGGCCCGCAGCTCGTCCCGGTCGTCGTCGTCGAGCGGGTCGAGGTCGACCAGCTCGAGGTTCACCCGCTGGGCGAAGGTGTCGTCGGGGTCGTACACGTAGGCCACCCCGCCCGACATGCCGGCCGCGAAGTTCCGGCCGGTCGGGCCGAGCACGACGGCCCGGCCCCCGGTCATGTACTCGCAGGCGTGGTCGCCCACGCCCTCGACGACCGCGGTCGCCCCCGAGTTCCGGACGCAGAACCGCTCGCCCACGACGCCCCGGAAGAAGGCCTCGCCAGCGGTGGCGCCGTAGAGCAGGACGTTGCCGGCGATGACGTTCTCCTCGGCCACCAGCGGCGAGATGATCGGCGGCCGGACGACCAGGCGACCGCCCGACAGCCCCTTGCCGGCGTAGTCGTTGGTGTCGCCCTCGAGGCGGATGGTGATGCCCTTCGGGAGGAAGGCGCCCAGGCTCTGGCCGGCCGATCCCGTGAGGGCGATCTCGATCGTGTCGTCGTCCAGGCCGGTCGCGCCGCGGAGGCGGGTGAGGGTGGAGCCCAGCATCGTGCCGACGGTCCGGTTGACGTTGCGCACCGGCAGCTCGATCGACACCTTCTCGCCCCGCTCGAGCGCCGGCTCGGACAACCGGATGAGCTCGTTGTCGAGGGCCCGGTCGAGGCCGTGGTCCTGCGAGGTGGTGCGGTGCAGGGCCGTGCCCGGCGCCAGGTCGGGCACGTGGAGGATGGGGGAGAGGTCGAGCCCGCTCGCTTTCCAGTGGTCCACGGCGGCGGCGACGTCGAGGCACTCGGCGTGGCCGACCGCCTCCTCGAGGGTCCGGAAGCCGAGCTCGGCCAGCAGCTCCCGCACCTCTTCGGCGATGTACTCGAAGAAGGTGACGACGAACTCCGGCTTGCCGCTGAAGCGCTTGCGCAGCTCGGGGTTCTGGGTGGCGACGCCCACCGGGCAGGTGTCGAGGTGGCAGACGCGCATCATCACGCAGCCGGACACGACCAGCGGCGCGGTGGCGAAGCCGAACTCCTCGGCGCCGAGGAGCGCGGCCACCACCACGTCGCGGCCTGTCTTGAGCTGGCCG
>JBFWQW010000012.1:0-45218 GCA_050249235.1 Acidimicrobiia bacterium
CTGGAGGCCGTAGATGTGGAAGAAGGGCAGGACGGCGAGGCCGGCCACGCCCCCGGCATAGGCGAGGCCGTGCTCGTACTGGGCCAGGTTGGCCACCAGGTTGGCGTGGGTGAGGACGACGCCCTTCGGCAGGCCGGTCGTGCCCGACGACCAGGGCAGCGCGGCCGGATGGATGGCCGGGTCGATCGGCTGCTGGCCGAGGCGCGGCCCGTACAGCGACGACATCGGTGTCGCCCCCGGGGCGTCGTCGACGGCGACGATCTCGGTGACGCGGGTGCCGACCGCGGCGGACCGGGCCAGGGCGAGGACCTCGGCGCTGACGAGCAGGAGCCGGGCCCCCGAGGTGGCCAGCTGGTGGCGGACCTCGTCGGCGGTCGACGTGGGGTTGAGGGTCGTCGCCGTGGCGCCGGCGACGACCGTGCCGTGGAACGCCACCGCGAACTCGGGCAGGTTCGGCGCCATGATCGCCACGGTGTCGCCGACCTCCAGGCCCCCGCCCACGAGACCCCCGGCGAGGCGGTGGATCAGGTCGTCGAGCTGGCGGAACGTGACCTCGCGGCCGGTCTCCCCCTCGACGAGCGCCACCCGGTCGGCGACCTCGTCGAGCCGGCCCAGGACCCGCTCGGTGACGGGCGAGATCGTGAGGTCGACGTCGGGGAGCGGGCTGGCGACGATCACCTCGCCACCGGCGGGTCACCTCGACCACAGGCCGGGAGGCCGTCGACGTAGGTGCCGTCGACGTAGGTGACGGTGTTCGTCCGCACCGCGGGGACGGTCCGGCCCGGCACCACCACGCCCACCAGGTTGAGGGGGTCGGTGGCGTTGACCGTGACCCGCTCGCCCGTCCGCGGTGCCCGCCGCACGTGGGCCAGCTGCTCGACCGCGGCCGGGAGGGCGTACTGCTCGCCGCTGAACCCGCCGACGAACCGGCCGCCCCGCACGAGGCCCCGGTCCTCGAGGCGGCGCAGAGCCCACTGGATGTCGCGCCACGGGAGGGTCGACGAGTCGCGGACGGCGAGGTCGCGGAACACCACGCCCCACCGGTTGAGGAGCTGCTCGGCCACCGCCTCGGCCAGCTCCTCGCGGTCGTGGCCGGTCGACGCCGCCGGCACGATCGACCACCGGCCGGCAGACGGAACCGCCTCGGCCGCCATCCGGCCCATGCGGGCCAGGCGGCGGGGCCGGGCCACGGCCGGCGTCCCGGCGACCCGGGCCCGGATGGCCCCGAACCCGTCGGACATGAGCAGGCCCCGGGCCACGCCGTCCCACAGGCCCCGCTCGACGTCGCCCGGCAGGCGCCCGGTGGCGGCCAGCACGTCGGTGGCGAACGAGGCCCCCCGCTCCCGCAGCACCTCGAGCGTCTCGGCGGTGGCCCCGACGGCGGGCTCGCCCGGCTCGGCGCCGCCCCGGGTGGCGGCCAGCAGCCAGGGGAGGTCGGCCCGGAAGACCACGGCGATGGGCGTGGCCTTCGACGGGGCGGTCGCCGTGTCGGGCTGGTCACCCGGGCGCGGGGTGAGCCTGAGCCAGGCGACGTGGCCGTCGTGGCAGAGCCGGTCGAGCCAGGCGGGCTGGTAGTGGCGCAGCCGGCGACCGAGGAGCTCGGGCTCCCAGGCGACGGCGGCGGCCTCCACGCCCTGGAGCTGCTCGAGCACCGCCAGCAGCCCGGCCTCGCCGGCGAGCTGGGTGCCGGGTGCCACGTGCTGCCAGCGCAGGAGGAACCGCATGAGGTCCTGGGCGGTGACCGCCTCGACCCCGTCCCGCCGGTTGCGGCGGGAGTAGGCGTGCATCCGGGCCAGCAGCCGGCGCGACACCCACTCGATGCCGTCGGCCCCGGGCCGGTAGCGGCCCTGGAGCGCGAAGCCGTCCTGCTCGAGCACGGCCAGCCCGGACGCCACCCGGCCCTCGGGCAGGCCGACGGCCAGGGCCAGTCCACCGAGGGTGGTGACACCGGCCAGCTCGAGGTGGCCACGCAGGGCCCGCACCACGGCCCGGTCGTCGCCGGCCAGCACGCCCCGGGCCTCGGCCTCGGTCTCGGTGGCGCACCACAGCTCGGTCCCGTCGCCGGCGATGCACCGGCCCCGGCCCCGGGCCACGAGCTCGGCCCACAGGGGCCGCCAGTCGTCCCGGGCCGGGAGGACGACGGTGGTGGTGAGCAGGTCGTGCAGGTCGTCGGCGCTGGTGGGGCTGGGCTCGATCTCGGCGTGCACCCGGTCGATGGCCCCCGGGTCGAGCCCCCCGATCGAGGCCAGGTCGACCGCCAGCCCCCGCCGCAGCTGCACGGCGTTGGTGCGGCGGTTCTGGAGCTCCTCGTCGTCGAGGAAGGCGTAGGGCCGGGCGGTGATGATCTCGTGGGCAAGGACGGAGGCCTCCACCGTGTCGACGCAGTGGACGGCCACCTCGCCGCCCTCGATGCGCCGGAGCAGCGCCTCGAGGCCGTCGACGTCGAGCGCCTCGTGGAGCGTGTCGCCGATCGTCTGGCGCACGAGCAGGTGGTCGGGGATCTCCCTCGGGCCGACGATGTTGTCCTGGCAGGCCGCCGCCTGCGGGAACACGACGGCGAGGAGGTCGTCGGCCTCCATGCGCTGGATGGGCGGCGGGTTGCGGCGGCCGCCCCGGAAGCGGAGCACCATCAGCGACCGGTTGAGGTTCCAGCGCCAGCGGGCCTGGAACATCGGCGAGTCGAGCACGGCGTGCTCGAGGGTGTCGCGCACGGTCCGGCTCGCCACGTAGCGGGGCACCTCGTCGAGCGGGAAGCTGTGGTGCGGCCCGAGGGAGAGGACGATGGCGTCGTCGGTGGCGGCGGCCTGCAGCTCGAAGTTGAACGTGCGGCAGAACTTCTTGCGCAGGGCCAGCCCGAGGCCACGGTTGATGCGGCCGCCGTAGGGGGAGTGCACGACGAGCTGCATGCCGCCGGTGTCGTCGAAGAAGCGCTCGAGCACGAGGCAGGCCTGGGTGGGCATCGCGCCCAGGGCGGCCCGCCCGACGGCGAGATAGTCGACCGCCATGGTGGCGGCGGCCAGGTCGACGCCGGCGGACTCGATCAGCCAGCGGCGGGCGCCGTCGGGGTCGCCGGCGGCGAGCAGGGCCTCGACCCGGGCCCGGAGCTCGGACACCTCGACGGACAGCTCGGCGGTGCGGGCCGGGGCCTCCCCGAGCCAGAACGGGATGGTGGGCGGGGCGTCGCCGGCGTCTCGCACCCGCACCACGCCCGGCTCGACGCGGCGGATCTGCCAGGAGTGCGAGCCCAGGAGGAAGATGTCGCCGGCCATGGACTCGACGGCCCAGTCCTCGTTCACGGTGCCGATGAACGTGTCGTCGGGCTCGGCGACCACCCGGTAGTCGCCGGTCTCGGGGATGGCCCCGCCCGAGGTGACCGCGGCCAGCCGGGCGCCCTTCCGGGGCCGCAGCTCGCCGTTGACGGCGTCGTGGTGGAGGTAGGCGCCCCGCCGGCCCCGGCCGGTCTCGAGCCCCTCGCTCACCAGCTCGACCACCTCGTCGAACTCGGCCCGGGTGAGCCCGGTGTAGGGCGCGGCCCGGCGCACGAGGGCGAAGAGGCCCTCGACGGTGCCGGGCTCGGCGGCGACCTCGGCCACGAGCTGCTGGGCCAGGATGTCGAGCGGCAGCCGGGCCGGCTCGATGGCGTCGAGGCGGCCGGCCCGGACGGCGAGCAGCAGCGCCGTGCACTCGACCAGCTCGTCGCGAGTGAGGGGGAACAGCCGGCCCTTCGGCGTGCCCGTGCGGGTGTGGTTGGACCGGCCCACCCGCTGGAGGAAGGTGGCGATGCTCCGGGGCGAGCCGAGCTGGCAGACGAGCTCGACCGGGCCGACGTCGATGCCGAGCTCGAGGGAGGCGGTGGCCACCAGCACCCGGAGGTCGCCGGCCCGCAGGCGGGTCTCGACCCGGTGGCGGCGCTCCTTCGAGAGGCTGCCGTGGTGGGCGGCCACGGCGTCGTCGCCGATCCGCTCGGCCAGCTGGTGGGCCAGGCGCTCGGCCAGCCGGCGGGTGTTGACGAACACCAGCGTGGTGCGGTGCTCGCCAACGAGCCCGGCGATGCGGTCGAGCACGTCGCCCAGCTGCTCGGCCGAGGCCACCGCCTCGAGCTCGCCGTCGGGCAGCTCGAGGGTGACGTCGAGGGCCCGGCGGTGGCCGACGTCGACGACCGCCGGGAGCGGCCGGTCGCCCACGAGCAGCCGGCCCACCGTCTCGATCGGCCGCTGCGTGGCGGAGAGCCCGATCCGCACCGGCCGGCGGTCGCACAGCGCCTCCAGCCGCTCGAGGGTGAGCGCCAGGTGCGAGCCCCGCTTGTCGCGGGCCACGGCGTGGATCTCGTCGACGATCACCGTCTCGACCGTGCGCAGGGCCTGGCGGCCCCGCTCGCTCGTGACCAGCAGGTAGAGCGACTCCGGCGTGGTGACGACGAAGCTCGGCGGGCGGCGCAGCATGGTGGCCCGCTGCGAGCTGGTGGTGTCGCCGGTGCGCACCGCCACCGAGATGGGGGCGGGGTCGAGGCCGAGCTCGACGGCGACGGCGGCGATCTCGACCAGGGGGCGCTCGAGGTTCTCGGCGATGTCGACGGCGAGGGCCTTGAGCGGCGAGACGTAGACCACCCGGGCCGACCCCTCGATGGCTTCCCCGGCGGCGTGGGCCCGGTAGAGGGCGTCGATCGCCACGAGGAAGCCGGAGAGGGTCTTGCCTGAGCCCGTCGGCGCCGCGATCAGGGTGTCGACCCCGGACGCGATGAGGGGCCAGCCCTGGGCCTGCGGCTCCGTGGGCCCGTCGGGGAACCGGCGCCGGAACCACTCGGCCACGGCCGGGTGGAAGCGGTGGGCGGTGCCGGCCAGCGCCACCGCCTCCACCGGCGCGACGGGCCGCGGCGGCAGCAGGGGCAGCGGCGGGGCCGAGGTCATCCCGGGGATCGTAGGCAGGGCCTGTGACGACGACGCCCCGGGACCGCGCCCGGCCGCCCCCCGGACATGTCGCGGGCTACGGCGCCAGGTCGAGCTGGAGGAGGCGGATGGCGTTGCCCCGCAGGATCTTGACGATCGTCTCGTCGTCGAGCCCGGCGGTGAGCTTCGTCATGATCTCCTTGGTGTCGGGCCAGCTCGAGTCGGAGTGGGGGTAGTCGGTCTCGGCGGTGACGTTGTCGACGCCGATCTCGTCGAGCGACTGCAGCCCGTGGTTGTCGTTGATGAAGCAGCCGTAGATCGACCGGTAGTAGTAGGTCGACGGCGGCTCGGGGATGTGCTTCGTCTGGGCCCAGCCCTGGTTGTCCTCCCAGACCTGGTCGACCCGCTGGAGGGCGTAGGGGATCCAGCCGATCTGGCTCTCGGCGTAGAGGAGCTTCAGGTCGGGATGGCGCACGAGGATCCCCGACATGAGGAAGTCGATCATCGACGACATGGCGTTGCCGAAGGCCAGGGTGGCGCTCACCGAGGGAGGGGCGTCGGGCGACGCGGCCGGCATCTTCGACGACGAGCCGATGTGCATGGCCATGACCGTCCGGGTGTCCGCGCAGGCCTGGAAGAAGGGCTCCCAGTGGCCGCTGTGGATCGTCGGCAGGTTGAGGTGGTAGGGCAGCTCGCTGAAGCAGACGGCGTGCACGCCCCGCTCGGCGTTGCGGCGCACCTCGGCCGCGGCCAGCTCGGGGTCCCACAGCGGGATGATGCCGAGCGGGACGAGGCGCCCGCCCGAGTCGCCGCACCACTCCTCGACCATCCAGTCGTTGTAGGCCTTCACGCAGGCCAGCCCGACCTCCTTGTCACGGCCCTCGTAGAAGGTCTGGCCGCAGAAGCGGGGCAGCGTCGGGAAGCACATCGACGCCTCCACCCAGCCGGCGTCCATGTCCTCGAGGCGGGCCTTCGGGTCGTAGCAGCCGGGGCGCATGTCGTCGTAGGTGATGGGCGTGAGCGTCATCTCCTCCTTCGGGTACCCGACGGCGGCGACCATCCGCTTGTGCGTGTAGACGAGGTCCTCGTAGAGCCAGCAGTCGACCTTGGTCGGCGAGTCGTCGTCGAAGTGCTCGACGTAGCTGGCCGTGCCGACGTAGTCGATCTCCCGGATGCCCCGGCGGACCATCTTGGGCCCCTTGTCGCGGTACTTCGCGGGCAGCCAGGTGTCCCAGACGTGGGGCGGCTCGACGACGTGGTCGTCGACGCTGACGAGCTTCGGGATCTCGATCATGACCGGCGGTGGCTCCGCTCGGCGGCAAGCGCGTTGAGCACGTCGACCATGTCGTCGCCGGACTCCCGGGCCCGCTCCTTCACCGTGTTCCAGTCGGCCAGCTGGGTGGCGGCGTGCTCGACGTTGTCGTTCCACACGGGCGAGGTGGGCGCCGTGATCTCCAGCCGGATGCCGTTGGGGTCGTGGAAGTACACGCTGTAGATGATCTTGTGGTCGACCGGCCCGAGCACCTCGACGCCGTTGGCGTTGAGCCAGGCGTGCCAGGCGTCGACGGTGGCCGGGCTGTCGACCTGCATGGCCAGGTGCTGGAAGGTGTCGTAGGCGGCGTGCGGCGGGGGCTCGAGCGGCGGCAGCTCGGGGGCCTCGAAGAACGCCACCGTGGAGCCGTCGGCCATCCGGAAGAAGGAGTGGAAGTACGGGATCGGCTCGCCCGTGGACGGGATCGAGTCGTCGAGCACGGCGTTCACCAGCTCCATCCCCAGGATGCGGGTGTAGAAGTCGGCGGTGGCCGCGGTGTCGCGGGTGACGTACGCGACGTGGCTGAGCATGGCCGGCTTGCCGGGGCGGCCCACCCCGTCCACCGGCTCGAGCCCGTCGAGCGTGGCGGCGTCGTCCTCGACGGCGTCGCGCCGCGGGCTGCGTTCCGTCGATGTCGTCGCCGGTGTGACCGTCATGGCGTCTCTCCCCTCGTCGGCCCCGTCGGGGCGCCTACCAGGATGCCAGGAGGAGGGCCGGGGTGGGCACTGCGGCACCGGCGCCACCCGGCCCGGGCGGCGGGCCCCGGCGTGTGCCGACCGGGGATGCCTGGCTCAGGCCCGGGTGTCGACCACCGTGCGGCCGGTCATCGACCCGGCCAGGATGGCATCGAGGGCCGGCTCGAGGCCGCCCAGGGTGACGTCCTGGATCACGTCGCCGAGGCCGGCCGGCTTCATGGACGAGCCGAGGAGCTCCCACACCTGGCGGCGGCGCTCGATCGGCGTGGTCACCGAGTCGATGCCGAGGAGCGACACGCCCCGCAGGATGAACGGCATGACCGTGGTGGGCACCGCCATCCCGCCGGTGTTGCCGCTGGCCGCCACGGCCGCGCCGGGCTTGAGGCGGGCCAGGACGTTGGCCAGCGTCTGGCCGCCCACGCAGTCGACCGCGCCGGCGTAGGTGGCCCCCTCGAGCGGCTTGCCGCCCTCGGCCGCCAGCTCGTCCCTGGCCACGATGCTCGACGCGCCGAGGCCCTTCAGGTAGCTCTCGGCCGAGGCCTTGCCGGTGCTGGCCACGACCTCGTAGCCGCGGCCGGCGAGGATGCTGACCGCCACGCTGCCCACGCCACCCGTGGCCCCGGTGACGAGCACGGGCCCGTCGCCGGGCGTGAGGCCCCGCTCCTCGAGGGCGAGCACCGAGAGGCCGGCGGTGTAGCCGGCCGTGCCGATGCCCATCGCCTCGCGGGCGTCGAGGCCGGCGGGCAGCCTGACCAGCCAGCCCTCGGGCACCCGGGCCAGCTCGCTGAAGCCGCCGTGGCGGGAGACCCCGAGGTCGTAGCCGTTGGCGAGCACCGCCGTCCCGGCGGGGAACTCGGCGCTCCCCTCCCCCGTGACCGTGCCGGCCAGGTCGATGCCGGGGATCAGCGGCGAGATCCGGGCCACCCGACCCTTGGGGATGGTCGCCAGCCCGTCCTTGTAGTTGACGCTCGACCGCTCGACGGCGACGAGGAGCCCGTCCCCCGGCAGGTCGTCCACGCTCATCTCGACCACGGCCCGGGTGACGTCGTCCCCGTCCTGGGTGGCGGTGAACGCTCGGAAGGTGTCAGCCATGGCGCGGGACGTTAGACCGCCTCCCGTCGCTCGACCGCCGCCCGGACCGCGGCCGGCCGGCCCCTTCACGGTGGAGGGTCGCCGGCACCCCGGGCAGCTCGGGCCGGCCTCGCGACGGGGGATCCGGCCGGCCGGGCTCGCCGGGCCGGCCCGAGCCCCTCGAGGAGCGGCAGGAGCGCGTCGGCGGAGTCGACCACGTGCACCCCGTCGAGGTCGCGGAGGTCGTGCCGGCCGAGCCCGCTCCCGCCCGCCACCACCGCCACCGACGAGACCCGCCGCACCTGGTGGACGGCCGCCCGCAGGCCCTCGAGGTGGGCTGGCACGACGAGACCGACGACGACTGCCACCACCCGGTCCGACGAGGCGGCGCGCTCCGCGAAGGACTCGGGGAGGGGATCGGCCCCCAGGTCGACCACCTCGTAGCCGGCGCCCCGCAGGACGTCGGCCAGGATCGAGACGACGAGGTTGTGCCTGTCCCCGGGCGCGGAGCCCACGACGACCGTTCCCCGGGAGCGGCCGGGTCGGCGCAGCCGGGCACCGACCCGGCTCACGAGCCGCTGCGCGACGGCGGTGGCACAGTGCTCGTCGGCCACGGTCGCGTCGCCGGCCGACCAGCGAGAGCCGATCCGTGCCATCGCCGGGACCAGGATCTCGAGGAGCACCCGGTCCGGGGGGACCCCGCCGGCCATGGCGTCGTCGATCACCTGCCACGCTCCGGACTCGTCACCGGCCACCAGCCGGGCCTCCAGCTGCCGCTGTCGCCGGGTGCCGCCGTTCCGGCCGCGGGCGCCGGACGCGGCCGGAACGGCGGCATCCCCCGTCCCGGGCACGACCGGCCCACCCGCGCCGGGCGGAGGGCGCAGGGCATCGAGGTCGCCCGGTTCGACCCGCCAGACCGAGCCCACCTTCCGAGCCGGCAGTCGGCCCGTTCGGACGTAGCGGTAGACGGTCATGTAGTGGACGCCCAGCCGGCGGGCGACCTCGTCGAGCCCGAGGGTGCCGGTCGGGACGCCGCCCGTCACGGCACCGGCACGGCGTAGGCGATCACGTTGCTCTCGTATCGCCCTCGCGACCGGTCGAACACGCCTCCGCAGGTGATCAGGGCGAGGCGGCCCTCGCCGTCCTTGGCGAAGACCTCCGTGGGCAGTGCCTCCTTGGGGTGCTGCTCGACCGTCGTCACCCGGTACGCGAGCTCGGTGGCGTCGTCCATCACGACCGTGACCGTCGACCCCGGCCGGAGCGCCGACAGCCGGCGGAAGACACCGTCCCGACCGTCGTAGGCGACATGGGCTGCGAGCACCGTCGTCCCTCCTTCCCCGGGGGGTCGACCCGAAGCGATACCAGCCGACCGTGTCGGCGGAGGGGATCTCCATCTCGCCGTCGTCACGCACCCCCACCGCCACGATCGGCGCGTCGCGGACGCCCAGGTCGTCGATGCGGAGCGTGACGGGCTGCGACCGCGCCCGCTGGTGCTGCGCCGGGTCGTAGACAGCCGAGGGCAGGTTCGGGACAGCCGAGGGCAGGTTCGGGACAGCCGAGGGCAGGTTCGGGACAGCCGAGGGCAGGTCTGGGACAGCCGAGAGCAGGTTCGGCGCGCCGCCGAGGGACGACCTCCCCGACGGGAACGCGCTGCCGGGGGAGGCCTCCGCGGAGGCCTCCCCCGGCACCGACACCAGGGACGAACCCGTCCCCCCGGTCGTCCGGCCGCAGGCGGCGACGACCAGGCAGACGGCGGCGAGCGCCGCCAGCCGACCGAGGCGGCGGCGCACGGCGTCAGCGGGTCCGGGCCCGCAGGACCCGGACCGCCGGCACCGAGCCGAGCAGGACGGCCGCTCCGGCGAGGCCGGCGAGGACGACCAGCGAACCGGCGCCGCTCCCCGACTCCACCGGGCTGTTCCCGGTGTTGACGAGCGTCGGGGCGGTGCCGAGGCCCCCGATGGACTCGGTCAGGACCGTGAGGCTGTTGGCGCTGAGGGAGCCGACCGCGTAGACGATCAGGCTCGTGCCGTCCTGGATGGCCAGGTCGGCCGGCCCGATCACGACCGGGGTGGTGGCGCCGGCGGGGACCACCGTGGCGCTCACCGTGCCGACGGCGAGGTCGAGGGAGGCGCCGTTCGGGTTCGTCACGCCGGCGAAGGCGACGTCGCCGTTGGCCCGGACGTCGACCGCCGGTGCGGCCGCCGTGTGCCTGACGGTCAGGCGCCCCTTGCCGGCCGGAAGCGTGGTCGTGTCGTTCTCGAAGACGCTCAACGTCGGGTTGCCGCTCGCGTCGAGGTGGGCGATCACCGTGTGGTTCCCGCTGGCGGGCATCGCGGTGTTCCCGGCGTCGATGGCCGTGGTGCTGGTCCCGGCGAGGTTGACCTTGAGGCCGGCCAGGGTCTGACCCGCGAAGGACGAGAGGTCCTTCGTCTCCCCGAACGCGAAGCCGCCGAAGGCGACCTGCCCCCCGACGACGACGTCGACGGGCGTGTTGGGGATCCCGTGGATCAGGTGGATCCGGGCGGTCGCGGCCTGTGCCCCGGCCGAGGGGGCGCCGATGGCCAGGACTGCGCAGAGCGCGAGCAGGCCGGTGAGAAGTCGCTTCATGGTCCAGTCTCTCCTTCGTGAGTGTATTTAGCACTAACTACGGAGCCGATGGACCTGCCGGATGACGACTGCTCCTCCCCGAACCGGAGCCGCGCCTGAGGCGGTGCTCCAGGCGCCGAGCCGACGGACGTCACCGGCGGCGGGGCGCGCCGCCCGGCCGACGGCGAGCCTCGCCACCAGCCCGTTGCCCCAGGCCTCGCCGCACCAGAGGGACCCAGGCCTCGCCACCAGCCCGTTGCCCCAGGCCTCGCCGCACACCCGAGGAACCAGGCCTCGCCGCACCCCGAGACGGCACCGGCGGCGCCGTACCGAGACCCCAGAACGCGCCCGGGGGCGCCGCCGGCTCAGGCCTCGGGGAGGTGGGCCACCAGGAGGGCGTCGACGGCGACGACGCCGTCGGCGGTGACGACGAGGGGGTTGAGGTCGGCCGAGCCGAGCCAGGCCCCGGTGGCCTGCCAGAGGCGGGCGACGGCCTCGACGGCCTCGACGAGGGGGGCGGCCGGCCACGCCTGCTGGCCCCGGAGGCCGGCAACGTCGGCGGCGACCTCGTCGACCACGGACGTGGCGGCCCCCTCGACGAGGGGCAGGAGCCGGCCGTCGACGCGGGGCGCCACCTCGAGCAGCACGCCGCCCCGGCCGAACAGCAGCACCGGGCCGAGGTCGGTGCGGGCCTGGACGCCGATGAAGGCCTCGCCGATGCCGGCCACCATCTGCTGGACGGCGACCGTGGCGGGGACGCCGTGGGCCGACGCGATCGCCCGCAGCTCGGCCACCGCGCCCCGGACCTCGGACGGGGCCACGCCCAACCGGACGGCACCGAGCTCGGTGCGGTGGGGGACGTCGGCCAGCTTCACCACGAGCCGCGGGCCCAGGCCGGCGACGGCCGGGTGGTCGTCGGCCCCGTCGGCCAGCACCACGTAGGGAGCGACGGGCACGCCGGCCCGCTCGAGGAGCCGCATCGAGTCGGCGAACGACGCGATGGCACCGGCCTCGCTGGCGAGCAGCGGCGGCGGAAGGGCGTCGTCGGGGACCGCGGCCGGGCGCTCGACGGGAGCCGGGGCGGTGGCGACCGCGTCCAGGGCGCGGACGGCCCGGTAGGTCGAGCGCAGGCCGCGGGAGAACGCCACGCCCCGCTCGCGGAACTGCTGCGTCCAGCCGCCGATGGAGGTGGCCTCGACCGGGCTGACGATGAGCGGCACCGACGCCTTCTCGGCCACGTCGGCGAACGGGTCGAGGAGGGTCTTGGCCCAGCCCTCGTCGCCCTCGGCCGCCCACCAGCACAGGATCAGGGCATCGACGTCGTCGGCCTCGGCGTACCCCGTGAACATCTCGGTGAGCAGGTCGCGGTCGCGCATCACGAAGCCGGTGAGGTCGAGGGGGTTGAGGCTGCCGTCCTCGCCCGGGATGCGCTCCCGGACCCACGCCTCGAGGGGCTCGAGCGAGGGCAGGTTGACGCCCTCCTCGACGCCGGCGTCGGCGGCCACGCCGGCCACGCCGCCGGACGACGCCATCACGGCCACGTTGCGGATGCCGCCCCACCGCTCGGGCGGCAGCTGGGCCAGCAGCTGGGCCTTGTCGAGCAGGTCGTCGATGTCGTCGGCGGTGACCACCCCGGCCTGGCGGAGCACCAGGTCGTAGACCCAGCTCTCGTTGGCGATGGCCCCGGTGTGCGACCGCATGATGTCGCGGGACCGCTCGGTCCGGCCGAGCTTGAGGGCGACCACGGCCTTGCCGGCGAGCCTCGCCTTGCGCACGGCCTCGAAGAACGGCTCCGCGTCACGGATCTTCTCGATCACGAGCAGGATCACGCGGGTGTGCGGATCGTCGGCGAGGTGGGAGACGTAGTCGGCGAGGCCGCAGACGGCCTCGTTGCCCGACGACACGGCCACGCCGAAGGCCAGCTGGCGCTGCTGGCCGGCAGCCAGGCAGCTGCGCAGCAGGAACCCGCTCTGGGAGATGACGGCCACCCCACCGGCCCGCAGCTCGATGCGCCCACCGGTGAACAGGTTGGCGCCGGTGCCGTCGTTCATGAACCCGCTGCAGTTGGGGCCCACGATCGCCAGCTCCCCGCCGGCGGCCTCGACCAGCCGGGCCTGCAGCGCCCGGCCGGCGTCGCCGAGCTCGGCGAAGCCGCCGGCCGCGACGACCACGCCACCGCAGCCCATGGCCGCGGCCTCGGCGATCACGTCGATCGACCGCTCGGCGCTCACGAGCGACAGCACGGCGTCGACGGGCTCGCCGATCGCACCGAGGCTCTTGTGCGTCGGCTGGCCGTAGAGGGTGTCGCGGTTCGGGTTCACCAGGTGCACGGCGCGACCCCGGTCGAGCATGGGGAGCACGGCGTTGTTCGACATGCCGAGGTTCTCGCTGGCCCCCACGACGGCGATCGAGGCAGGTGAGAGCAGGCGCGCTAGGTTCCTCCGGTCCATCGGGGGGACACTACGCACGGCCGCCGGCGGTCGCCTCGTCGCCCGACCGACGGGCACGACGAGCGCCCGGGCGGAGCGGCCCCGGCACGGAGCACAAGGGGACTGAGCCGTGGAGCTCGACGAGATCAGCTACGACAAGGCCGACGGGGTCGGCGCCATCACCCTCGACCGGCCCGAGAAGCTCAACCCCATCTCGGCCCGCGCCGGGGGCACCCGCGACCAGATCCTGTGGGCGCTGGCCGACGCCGAGGACGACCCCGACGTCGGCTGCGTGCTCATCAGCGGCGCCGGCAAGGCCTTCTCGGCCGGCGGCGACCTCACCGGCAACGCCCGCCGGGAGACCGCGTTCGAGCAGCACGCGTTCCTGGAGGCGGCCGAGGTGTTCCACCGGCGGGTGCGGGAGGCCAGGTTGCCGGTGATCGCCGCCGTGCACGGCATCTGCCTTGGCGCCGCGCTCACGCTCGTGGCCAGCTGCGACTTCGTCCTCGCCGCCGAGTCGGCCAAGTTCGGCCTCCCGGAGGGGCGCATCGGCCTCGTCGGCGCCGCCCCCCTCGTGCCCGTGGTCGGGCGCCAGTGGGCCAAGTTCCTCATGTTCTCCGGCGAGCAGATCGACGCCAGGCTGGCCGCGCAGATCGGCCTCGTCCTCACCGTCGAGCCCGATGCCGAGCTGCTGGCTCGGGCCCACGACCTGGCCGGCCGGCTGGCTCGCCTCCCCCGGGAGGCGATCCTGCTCAACAAGCGGGCCATCGACGCCGTGGCCGAGGCCGGCGGCGACCTCGACGGGCGCCTGGCCGGGCAGGCGGCCGACGCGGTGACGCTGGCGAACAGCGGACGGGCGACCGCGCCCGACGGTCGCACCTTCCGGGAGATCATCGACACCGAGGGGATGGACGGGCTGAAGTCGGCCCGCGCCGCCCAGTACGACACGCCTTGGCTGCGGTAGCCGGGCCGGCACACGAGGGGGAGGGCCCATGCGGCTCGAAGGCAAGGTTGCGCTGGTGTCGGGCTCGACGCGTGGCATCGGGCGCTCGATCGCCCAGATGTTCGCCGCCGAGGGGGCGAAGGTGGCGATCACCGGTCGCACGGTCGAGCGGGGCCAGAAGGTGGTCGACCTCATCACCGGCGAGGGCGGGGAGGCCGCCTTCTTCCCCCTCGACGTGAGCGACGAGTCGAGCGTGCGCTCGGTCACCGACGCGGTGGCCGACCGCTTCGGCTCGATCACCACCCTCGTCAACAACGCCGCGCCGACCGTCGAGGTGGGCTCGAGCATCAAGCCCCTCACCGAGGTCACCACCGAGGAGTGGGAGTACATCATGCGGGCCGCCGTGACCGGCCCGGTGTTCTGGGCCTGCAAGTACGGCATCCCCCACCTGGTGGCGGCCGGCGGGGGGACCATCGTGAACATCACGTCCGGCCAGTCGGTGATCGGCATGAGCGGCTTCTCGGCCTACGCCGCGGCCAAGGGCGCCATGAACAGCCTCACCCGGGCCATCGCCGCCGAGACGGCCGAGCAGAACATCCGCTGCAACGCCATCCTCGTCGGCCGCGTGGTGGCCAAGGGCGACATGGGGGCCGGCATCACCCCGGGCCACCTCACCCGGCTGGGCAACCCGAACGACATCGCCTACGCCGCCACCTACCTCGCGTCGGACGAGTCGGCCTTCGTGACCGGCTCGATCCTCACGGCCGACGGCGGCTTCACCATCAACGGCAACCGCTGATGAACAGCGGCCGCGCCACCGGCTAGAACGTCGCCGTGCAACCCGACGTGCTCGGCACGACCATCCTCCACGAGGTGAGGGACGGCATCGCCACCATCACCCTCAACCGGCCAGAGGCGGCCAACGCCGTCCAGCCCGAGATGCGCGACGCCGTCATCGAGCTGCTGGCGGCGGCCGATCCGGACCCGGCCGTGCGGGCCATCGCCATCCGGTCGAACGGGCGCCACTTCTGCTCGGGCGCCGACGTCGGGTCGATCCAGAGCGGCGGCCGGGTCGAGCCGCTGGTGGGCGACGGCATGCGCCGGATCATGCAGGGCGCCCAGCGCCTGGTGGCCGCCATCCTCGACTGCCCCAAGCCCGTCGTGGCCGTCGTGCAGGGCACCGCCGCCGGCCTCGGCGCCCACATCGCCTACGCCTGCGACATGGTCGTGGCCGCCGACGACGCCGCCTTCCTCGAGCCCTTCCTGCTCCGCGGCCTGGTCGTCGACGCCGGCGGCGCCTACCTGCTCCCCCGCCTCGTCGGCATGCAGCGGGCCAAGGAGCTCGCCTTCCTGGCCGAGAAGCTCCCGGCTGCCGACGCAAGGGCCATGGGCCTCGTGAACCGGGTGGCGCCCGCCGGCGAGCTCGACGCGGTCGCCGGCGAGCTGCTGGCCCGCCTGGCCGCCGCGCCCACCAGCGCCCTCTCGCTCACCAAGCGCCTGTTCAACCGGTCCTTCGACGCCGACCGGGCCGACTCGTTCCTCGAGGAGGCGGCCTACCAGGAGCTGCAGTCGCACAGCCACGACGCCAAGGAGGGGGTCGCCGCCTTCATGGAGCGCCGCCCCGCCGAGTTCAAGGGACACTGAGATGCCTGACGGACCGCGCTTCGACCTGCCCACGATCGAGCCCGAGTCGCAGCCCTTCTGGGACGCGGCGAAGGAGGGCAGGTTCCTCATCCAGCGCTGCAACGCCTGCGGCGACGTGCACCACTACCCCCGGCCCTTCTGCCCCTTGTGCTGGAGCGACGACGTCGCCTGGCAGGAGGCCAGCGGCCGGGCGACGCTCTACACGTGGTCGACCGTGTTCGTGAACGACCTCCCGCCGTTCGGCGAGCGCCTGCCCTATGTGGCCGCCGCGGTCGACCTCGAGGAGGGGCCCCGGGTGATGACCAACATCATCGGCGCCGAGCCGGACGACCTGTCGGTGGGCATGGCCCTGGTGGTCGACTTCCAGCCGCTGAACGACGACATCACCGCCCCGGTCTTCCGGCCGGCGGGCACCTAGACCGCACCAGCACGCTCGAAGGGGAGACGACGATGGGACTGCTCGACGGGAAGGTCGCGCTCGTGACCGGGGCCGGCCACGGCATCGGCCGGGGCCACGCGCTGGAGCTGGCCAGGCAGGGGGCCAAGGTGGTCGTGAACGACCTGGGCAGCTCGTCCACCGGTGAGGGCAGCGGCCGTGACGCCGACGCCGTCGTCGCGCTCATCGAGTCGCGGGGCGGCACCGCCGTCGCCGACTACGGCGACGTCGGCGACGAGGACCAGGCGAACGCCATGGTGGCGGCGGCCGTCGACGCCTTCGGCAAGCTCGACATCGCCGTCAACAACGCCGGCATCGCCCGCGACCGGGCGGTGTGGAACATGGACGTCGCCGACTTCGACCTCGTCATGCGGGTGCACGTGCGGGGCACATGGCTCGTGTCGAGGGCCGCGGCCCGGCACTGGCGGGACCGTGCCAAGGCCGCCGTCGGCGAGGACGCCGGCGGCAGGGTGGCGGGCCGGATCGTCAACACCATCTCGGGCGCCGGGCTGCTCGGCAACTTCGGCCAGTCGAACTACGCCCCGGCCAAGGCCGCGATCATGGGCATGACCCAGACGTTGAGCCTCGAGCTGGCGTCGATCGGCGTCACGGTCAACGCCATCGGCCCGGGGGCGGTCACCCGCATCTCGGCCGGCGTGAGCGGGGCCACCGAGGTGAAGGAGCCCGACGAGTACGACCCCGACGGCTTCGACCCCCTCAACCCGGCCATGAGCTCGCCCGTGGTCGCCTGGCTGGCTAGCGACGAGGCGTCCCACGTGAGCGGCCAGTGCATCCGGGCCATGCGCAGCCAGATCTTCCTCATGCAGGGCTGGACCGAGGCCCGGACCATCGACAACGGCGGCAGCTACTGGGACGCCACCAAGCTCGGCCGCCGCATGGACGCCGAGCTCTTCCAGACCCGCGCTCCCGGCCTCACCCTCGGGGGCTGACCCCCGATCCGTTCTCGGTTCTGCGGGAACGTGGCGGTCAGGGGTCGAGGAACTCGAGCACGTGCTTGCGGTGGTGCTCGTAGACGAGCGAGGTGCGGGTGTCGGCGACGTCGCTGCGGCTGGTGACGTGCTCGAGGACGAAGGTCCGCAGCCGGTCGACGTCGGGCACGGCGACCTCGACGAGGAAGTCGTCGGCGCCCGTCACGGTGTCGATGGCGAGCGTCTCCGGCGCGGCGAGGACCTCGTCGCGGAAGGCCATCACCGAGGCGGTGGTCTTGGGCTGGAGGCGCACGCTGATGAGGGCCCGGATGGGCCGGCCCAGCGCTCCCATGTCGATCTCGGCGTGCCAGCCCTTCACGACGCCCCGGGCCTGGAGGGACCGGACCCGCTCGAGACAGGTCGACTCGGCGATCCCCGCCTCCCGGGCCAGCTCCTTGTTCGTCTGGCGGGCGTTCTCCTGGAGCAGCCGCACGAGGGTGCGCTCGACCGGCGTCAGGCGAGGCTCGACCATGGGCGGGGATGGTAGGGGTCGCTTGCGCTCCGGCCCCCGATGCCGTACCCCTGTGTCCACAGGGAACGGCGAAACCGGGGGGACCGCATGGACCGATTGATGATCTTCTCGGGCGACGGCCACGCCGGCGCCCCGCCCGAGGCCTACCGGCCCTACCTCGACGAGCCCTACCGGTCGCTCGTCGACGACCTCGTCGCCGAGGACGAGCAGTACATGGCCGTGGCCGGGGCGCCGAGCCGGCCCACGCCCGAGGCCCTCGAGGTGTTCGACCACCGGGGCCGGGTCCGGGGCGGCGGGGTGCTCGGGGGGTGGGACCTCGACGTGCGGCTGGCCGAGCTCGACGCCGACGGCATCGCCGGCGAGCTGATCCACGCTGGGCACCAGAACGCCACGCTCCCCTTCTTCGCCATCGTCAACAAGCCGGTCGCGCCCGAGGTCCGGGCCGCCGGCCGCCGGGCCTACCACCGCTGGCTGGCCGAGTTCATGGCCGGAGCCGGCGGGCGCCTCGTCGGCGTGGCCGAGCCGGGCCCGTGCCTCGACATGGACGAGACCCTGCGGGAGCTCACCTGGGCCGCCGACCACGGCTTCGTGTCCGTCTCGCTCCCCGGCACCACCGCCGACCCCGACCTGCCTCCGCTGCACGACCGGCACTTCGAGCCCTTCTTCGCGGCCTGCGAGGACCTCGGGCTGGTGCTGTCGATCCACGCCGGCTTCGGCCTCCGCCAGGGCGTGTTCTACGAGTTCCACACCCGGATCCAGGAGGCGATGGCCGGCGGCGCCGGCGCAGCGGCCATGCAGCGAGACCCCGAGCAGGCCGCCAGGATCCTCGCCGAGGCCATGGGCACGGCCGAGGACTCGCCCCTGGCCCTCGACCTCAGCACCCGCCGGCCGCTCTGGCTGCTGATGGCGGGCGGGGTCTTCGACCGCCATCCGGGCCTCCGGCTGGCGCTCACCGAGGTGCGGGCCGACTGGGTGCCGGCCACCATCGCCCACCTCGACGCCCGCTTGGCAGCCCGCCCATCCTCCTCGATGGCGCTGACGCCGAGCGAGTACTACCGGAGCCACGTCGTGGTGGCGCCCTCGTCGATCCACCTCGCCGAGGTGGCGATGCGCGACGCCATCGGCGTCGACCAGCTCCTCTTCGGCGCCGACTACCCCCACCCGGAGGGCACCTGGCCGAACACCCGGGAGTGGATCGCCAACGCGTTCGAGGGCGTGGCCGAGGGCGACGTCCGCAAGGTGCTCGGCGAGAACGCCGTGCGGGTCTACGGGCTCGACGCCGGCCTGCTGGGATCCGTGGCCGAGCGGATCGGGCCGAGCCCGGGGATCCTGGCCGACGCCCGGGTGGACGAGGCGCTCGTCGGTCACTTCGACCAGCGGGCCGGCTACCGCCGTCCGGCGGAGTCGGTCGACACCGACGCCCTCGACCGGGTCCTCGACGCCGACCTGGCGGCGCTGGCCGGCTGACACCGGGTCGACCACGGTGCCGGGACGGGCGTGGCGGTAGCGGGACGGGCCCGCGGCATCTTCGGTCCGGGGGCCCGCCCCTCCCCGCTGGACGAAGATTCAGCGGCATCTGCCTCGACAGCAGAATCATCTACAGGGCACTAGCGCGATCGCCGGTGTTCCTCCAGACTCGCCGGGGAAGGGCCACGTCCGAACCGGAGGTCGACCGCTGATGGAGCTGCTCGTCGCCGAGGGACTCGAGCTGGTGCAGATGATTGCCGAGGACGGCACGCCCCACTTGCAGCCGGGCCGCGACCTCGGCGACGCGGTCGAGCGGCTGCCCGGCCTCTACGAGACGATGGTCGCCACCCGCGAGCTCGACGAGGAGTTCGTCAACCTCCAGCGCCAGGGCCAGCTCGCCCTGTTCCCGTCCTGCCGGGGCCAGGAGGCGGCCCAGGTCGGCGCGGCGGCGGCGCTGCGCGACACCGACTGGCTGTTCCCCCAGTACCGCGAGCTGGGCGCCTTCCTGCACCGTGGGATCGACCCCGGCGGCATCGGCCTCATGTGGCGGGGGGCGTGGCACGGCGGCCTCGGGTTCATCGAGCGCTGCGTGGCCCCGATGTCGATCCCGATCGGCACCCAGGCCCTCCATGCCGTGGGCGCGGCGATGGCCTCGAGCTGGCTCGGCGACGGCGGCGTCACGGTCGGCTTCGTCGGCGACGGGGCCACCAGCGAGGGCGACGTCCACGAGGCCCTCAACCTGGCGGCCGTCCGCCGGGCGCCCTGCATCTTCTACGTGCAGAACAACCAGTGGGCCATCTCCACCCCGCTCACCGACCAGCTGGCGGCCCCGTCGATCGCCCACAAGGGCATCGGCTACGGCATGCCGGCGGTGCGGGTGGACGGCAACGACGTGCTCGCCTGCCTCCTCGTCACGGCCGAGGCCGCGGCCCGGGCCCGCGCCGGCGGGGGTCCCACCCTGATCGAGGCCGTCACCTACCGGCTCGGCCCCCACACCACCTCCGACGACCCGACCCGCTACCGCACGCAGGCCGAGGTCGACGCCTGGGTGGCGAAGGACCCGATCGCCCGGTGCCGGGCCTACCTCGGCCACGTCGGCCTCTGGGACGACGCCATCGAGGAGCGGGCCCGGACCCGGGCCGCCGCCCTTCGCACCGGCCTGCGGGCCGCGGTGTTCGACGCCCCCGACCCCTCGCCCCTCGAACTGTTCGACCACGTCTTCACCCAGCCGACCTCCGAGCTGCTGGCCCAGCGGGGCCAGCTCGCGGCCGAGCTCGACCGGACCGACTGATGGCCGTCGAGCTGGCCGAGGAGACGGGAACGGAGGAGCTGACGCTCGTGCAGGCCCTCAACGCCGCGCTGGCCGACGCCATGGCCGAAGACGACCGGGTGGTCGTCTTCGGCGAGGACGTGGCCCGGCAGGGTGGCGTGTTCCGGGTCACCGAGGGGCTCCACGCCCGCTTCGGCGGCCAGCGCTGCTTCGACACCCCGCTGGCCGAGTCGGCGATCGCCGGCGCGGCCGTCGGGATGGCCATGCGGGGCTTCCGGCCGGTGCCCGAGATCCAGTTCGACGGGTTCACGTACCCGGCCTTCGACCAGATCGCCACCCACCTGGCCAAGTACCGCAGCCGCTCCCGCGGCCTGCTGTCGATGCCGGTGACGATCCGGGTGCCGTCCTTCGGGGGCATCGGCTCGCCCGAGCACCACTCGGAGTCGACGGAGACGCTGTGGGTGCACACCGCCGGGCTCAAGGTGGTCGTGCCGTCCGGCGCGGCCGACGCCTACTCGCTGCTGCGCGAGTCGATCGAGTGCGACGACCCGGTGATCTTCCTCGAGCCCAAGCGCCGGTACTGGGCCAAGGAGCCGGTCGACCGCAGCGTCCGCCGTGCGCCCATCGGCCGGGCGGTGGTACGCCGCCCGGGCGACACCGTCACGGTCGTCACCTACGGCGGGCTCGTCGGCACCGCGCTGGAGGCGGCCGAGGTGGCCGCCGACGAGGAGGGCTGGTCGCTCGAGGTGATCGACCTGCGCAGCCTGGTGCCCCTCGACTTCGAGACCGTGGCCGCGTCCGTGGTGCGGACGGGCCGCTGCATCGTGTTCCACGAGGGGCCCCGCACCCTCGGCTTCGGCGCCGAGGTCGCGGCCCGGGTGCAGGAGGAGCTGTTCTTCAACCTCGAGGCGCCGGTGCTCCGGGCCACCGGCTTCGACACGCCCTATCCCCCGGCCCGGCTCGAGGCGGCCTGGCTGCCCGGCGTCGACCGCCTGCTCGACACGGTCGAGCGGTCGCTCGGCTTCAGCCACCCGGGCGGCTCCCATGGTTGACGCCCCGACGTCGGGTGCCGGCGCCGGCGTGGCCCGCGACTTCCTCGTCCCCGACCTGGGCGAGGGGCTCGAGGAGGCCACCATCGTCGAGTGGCGGGTGGCGCCCGGCGACGCCGTGGCGCTCAACCAGGTGCTGTGCTCGGTCGAGACGGCCAAGGCCGAGGTGGAGGTGCCCTCGCCATACGCCGGGACCGTCGTCGAGCTCGGCGGCGAGGCCAACCAGACCCTGAAGGTGGGGTCGCTCCTGGCCCGCATCGCGGTCGCCGGCGGGGCGGCCACCCGGGAGCCCACGCTCGTCGGCTACGGCCACGACGACGCCATCGACCGCAGCCGGCGCCGCCGCGGCGGGGGGCGGCGGGCCGGCACGGCGGCACCGGCAACGATGCCGGCCGGCTACCCGGACTCGCCTCCGGTCGGCGCTCCCCCACCGGCCCCCGCTCCAACACCCGCCCCCGCCCCCGACGACTCGACCGACGGCCAGACCGCCGCGACCAGGCCGCTCGCCTCCCCGCCGGTGCGCAAGCTCGCCCTCGACCTCGGGGTCGACCTCGCCGCGATCGCACGCGGGACCGGACCCGGCGGGATCGTCACCCGGGCCGACGTCCACGCCGCCGCCGCCGGCCCGGCGGGCCCGGCCCCGCTGGCCCGGCCGCACGGCACCGGCTCGACCACCGTCCCCGTCACCGGCGTGCGGGCCCGGGTGGCCACCCACATGTCGACCTCCCGCACCCGCATCCCGGACGCCACCTGCAGCGTGGTGGTCGACTGCACCCGGCTCCTCGAGGTTCGGGCCGAGCTGAACGCCGCCGCCGAGCGCCGCGGGCTCGGCACGCCGGTCACCCCGTTCGGCCTGCTCTGCCGGCTCTTCGTCCAGGCCCTGCGGGCCGCGCCAGTGCTCAACGCCAGCTTCGACGAGTCGGGTCCGGCCATCACGACCTACGACGCCGTCCACCTCGGCATCGGCACCGCCACCGACCGGGGCCTTCTCGTGACCGTGGTCCGTGACGCCGACCGCCGGTCGACGCTCGACCTCGCCGTCGAGATGGCCCGGCTGGCCGGGGCGGCCCGCGACGGCAGCATCACGCCCGGCGAGCTGCTTGGCTCGACCGTGACGGTGTCGAACTTCGGCGCCCTCGGCCTCGACGAGGGCATCCCCGTGCTCAACCACCCGGAGGCCGCCATCCTCGGCGTGGGCTCGATCAAGCCCCGGCCCCACGTGGTCGACGGCGTCGTGGTGGCACGACCGACCGCCAGCATCACGCTGGCCTTCGACCACCGGGTGGCCGACGGCGCCGACGCCGGTCGCCTGCTCGGGGGGCTGCGCGACCTGGTCGAGCGGCCCGAGCTGGCCCTGCTCGACGCATGACCGACGCGGTCGACGTCGTGGTGCTCGGGGGCGGACCCGGCGGGTACGCCGCCGCCCTGCGGGCCGCGACCCGTGGGCTGTCCGTGGTGATGGTCGAGGCCGACCGGCTCGGCGGCACCTGCCTGCACCGGGGCTGCGTCCCGTCGAAGGCGCTGCTGCACGTCGGCCATCTCGCCGACACGCTGGCCGAGTCGACCCGGCTGGGCCTGGCCGCGGCCGGTCCCGGCCTCGACGTGGCCGCCGCCGGCCGCTTCCGCGACGGCATCGTCGACCGCCTGCACACCGGCCTGGTCGGCCTGGTGAAGGCCCGGGGCATCACCACCGTGGCCGGCTGGGGCCGGCTCGTCGCCCCCGGCGTCGTCGAGGTCACCGCCCCCGACCGGAACCGGGTACCGCTGGAGTCGCCTGGCGGCTCCAGCGGCACCCGGTTCGCCGGGACGACCGTCGAGGCCCGCCACGTCGTGGTCGCCACCGGGTCGGCGGCGGTCGAGCTGGGCGTGGCACCCACCGACGGGACGCGGATCCTCGGCTCCGACGACGCGCTGCGGCTCGACCGGGTGCCGGCCAGCGCGGTGGTCGTCGGGGGCGGCCCCGTCGGGGTCGAGCTCGCGTCGCTGTGGCGGTCGCTCGGCGCCGAGGTCACCATCGTCGAGGCCCTCGACCGGCTCCTCCCGCTGGAGGACCCCGACTCGTCGGCCGCCCTGGCCCGGGCCTTCCGCAGCAGGGGGATCGACGTCCGCACCGGCGTCGGGCTGGCCGGGGCCAAGGCGGGCGACGACGCCGTGGTGGTCGAGCTGGCCGACGGCGCCGTCCTCGAGGTCGACCAGATGCTGGTGGCGGTGGGTCGTCGGCCCCGCACCGAGGGCATCGGCCTGGCCGAGCTGGGCGTGCTCGACGACCGGGGCCGGGTGGTGGCCGATCCGCTCGGCCGCACCGCCGTCGAGGGCCTCTGGGCGGTGGGCGACGTGCTGCCCACCCTGGCCCTCGCCCACGCCGCCTTCGCCGAGGGCTTCGCCGTTGCCGACGCCATCGCCGGGCTCCCGGCCCGGCCCGTCGACCACGCCCTCGTGCCCCGCGTGACCTACTGCACCCCCGAGGTGGCATCGGTCGGGCTCACCGAGCCGGAGGCCCGTGCCGCGCATCCGGGCGTGAAGACGACCAAGCTGGCCCTCTCGGGCAACGCCCGGGCGCTGATCGAGACGTCGGGTGTCGAGGGGTCGGGAGGCCACGTGAAGCTGGTGTGCCTGGAGGACGGGACGATCGTCGGCGCCCACGTGGTGGGGCCGTCGGCCACCGAGCTCGTCGGCGAGCTGGGCCTGGCCACGGCGTGGGGCGCGCTGGCCGACGAGGTCGCGGAGGTCACCCACGCCCACCCCACCCTGTCCGAAGCCTCCCGGGAGGCCGCCCTCGTCGCGGCCGGGCTGCCGTTCCATGCCCACTGAGCCGACCGCCGGGGGAACGGCGGAGACCCCCGGCGACGCCGCCATACGGGGCATCCGCGAGGCCGTCGTCCGGGCCCGCACCCCCGACCCCGTCGGCATCGAGAAGCTCCGGGGCCAGCACAAGCTCACCGCCCGGGAGCGCATCGACCTCCTCTGCGACCCCGGCTCCTTCGTCGAGGACGGGCTGCTCGCCAATGCCCTGGCCGGCAACCTCCCAGCCGACGGCGTCGTCACCGGGCGGGGCACCGTCGACGAGCGCCCGATCGTGGTGGTGGCCAACGACCCCATGGTGAAGGCCGGATCGTGGGGCGCCCGCACGGTCGAGAAGATGGTGCGGGCCACCGAGATCGCCCTCGGCGAGCGGGTGCCGATCGTGTGGCTGGTCGACTCGGCCGGGGCCCGCATCACCGACCAGGTCGACCTGTTCCCCGGTCGCCGGGGGGCCGGCCACATCTTCTACAACCAGGTGCGGCTCTCGGGGCAGGTGCCCCAGATCTGCTGCCTCTTCGGCCCGTCGGCCGCCGGCGGTGCCTACGTGCCGGCCTTCTGCGACGTGGTCTTCATGGTCGACGGCAACGCCTCGATGTACCTGGGCTCGCCCCGCATGGCCGAGGTGGTCGTGTCCGAGACGGTGACGCTGGAGGAGATGGGCGGCGCCCGGATGCACACCAGCGTCTCGGGCTGCGCCGACAACCTCGCCGCGGACGACCACGACGCCATCGACCAGGCCAAGGCCTACCTCACGTACTTCCCGCAGCACTGGGAGGCCGAGCCGCCCGTCTACCTCGCCGTCCCGCCCGAGCGGCCGCTGACGTCGGCCGACGTGCCGATCGACGAGCGGGTGCCGTTCGACGTCCACCGGGTGATCGAGGGCCTGGTCGACGCCCACAGCTTCTTCGAGGTGAAGCCGCTCTTCGCCAAGGAGCTGGTGGTCGGCTTCGGGCTCCTCGACGGCCACCCGGTCGGCCTGGTGGCCAACAACTCTGCCCACCTCGGCGGCGTGCTCTTCGGCGATTCGGCCGACAAGGCGGCCCGCTTCATCTGGGCCTGCGACGCCTTCAACATCCCGCTCGTGTTCCTCGCCGACGTGCCCGGCTTCATGATCGGCTCGGCCGTCGAGCGCCAGGGGATCATCCGCCACGGGGCGAAGATGATCACCGCCGTCTGCGAGGCCACCGTCCCGAAGGTGTCGGTGATCGTGCGCAAGGCCTACGGCGCCGGCCTCTACGCCATGGCCGGCCCGGCCTTCGGCTCCGACGCCACCATCGCGCTGCCCACCGCCCGCATCGCGGTGATGGGCGCCGACGCGGCGGTGAACGCGGTGTTCGCCAACCGCATCCTCGCCATCGCCGACGAGGCCGAGCGGGCCGAGTTCGTCGAGGAGCAGCGCCGCATCTACGAAGAGGACGTCGACCTCCTGCGGCTGGCCTCCGAGCTGGTGATCGACGCCATCGTCGAGCCCGAGGACCTGCGGGACGAGCTCGTCGCCCGGCTGCGGCGGGCCGCCGGCAAGGACCGTTCGTTCGCACGGCGCCGCCACGGCGTGCCGCCCGTCTGAGTCAGGAGCCCGTCCCCTGCACCCGTACCTCTCCGACGAGCACGAAGCCCTGCGCACCGTCGTGCGCGACTTCGCCCGCTCCGCCGTCGAGCCCCACGCCGAGGCCTGGGACCGCGACCACACGTTCCCCGTCGACGCCGTGCTGGCCATGGGCGAGCTCGGGCTGTTCGGCATCCCGTTCCCCGAGCCGTGGGGGGGCGGCGGCGACCTCACCGGGCTGTGCATCGCCATCGAGGAGATCGCCTGGTCGGACCAGTCGCTCGCCATCACCCTCGAGGCCGGCGTCGGCCTGGGCGCCAACCCGATCGCGTCGTTCGGCACCGACGCGCAGAAGGAGCGGTGGCTGCCGGACCTGTGCGCCGGGCGGGCCCTCGGCGGCTTCGGCCTCACCGAGCCCGACGCCGGCAGCGACGCCGGCGGCACCCGCACCACGGCCCGGCTCGACGAGGCCGCCGGGCAGTGGGTGATCGACGGCCGGAAGGCGTTCATCACCAACTCCGGCACGCCCATCACGTCCCTGGTGACGGTGACAGCCCGCACCGGCCCGGGCGGGATCTCGGCCATCGTCGTCCCGGCCGGGACCCCCGGCTTCGAGGTGCAGCCGGCCTACCGCAAGATGGGCTGGCACGCCTCCGACACCCACCCGCTCGCCTTCGACGACTGCCGGGTGCCGGCCGACCACCTGCTCGGCGAGGAGGGCCGGGGCTTCGCCCAGTTCCTCTCGATCCTCGACGACGGCCGGGTGGCGATCGGCGCCCTCGCCGTCGGCGTGATCCAGCGCTGCCTCGACGACTCCCTCGCCTACGCCAAGGCCCGCAACGCCTTCGGCAGGCCCATCGGCACCAACCAGGGCATCGCCTTCCGGGTGGCCGACCTCCAGGTGGCCCTCGACGCCAGCCGGGAGCTCGTCTACCGGGCCGCCTGGCTCCGCGACCACGGGCAGCCCTTCAAGCAGGAGGCGGCGGTGGCCAAGCTGTTCAGCACCGAGGCGGCGGTGGCCGCCACCCGCAGCGCCACCCAGGTGTTCGGTGGCTACGGGTTCATGGACGAGACCGCCGTCGCCCGCCACTACCGCGACGCCAAGATCCTCGAGATCGGCGAGGGCACCAGCGAGGTGCAGCGCATCGTCATCGGCCGCGGCCTCGGGCTCGACGTCCGATGACGGGGCGTCCGCGCTGCGATCTTTGTCGCGTGGTGCACCGCCACGGTTCACCGCGCGACAAAGAACGAGGAGGAGCGATGGCATGAGCGGGCTGTGGTTCGAGGAGCTGACGCCGGGGCTGGTGGTGGAGCACGCCGTCACCCGCACCGTGACGGAGGGCGACAACACCCTGTTCTCGGTGATGACGATGAACCCCCAGCCGCTCCACCTCGACGAGGCGTTCGCGGTGACGACCCAGTACGGCACCCGGATCGTCAACAGCCTGTTCACGCTGTCGCTCCTGGTCGGCATCTCGGTGCACGAGACCACCCTCGGCACCACCGTCGGCAACCTCGGCTTCGAGGAGATCGCCTTCCCGGCCCCGGTCTTCCACGGCGACACCATCCACGCCCGCACCGAGGTCGTGGCCGCCCGGGCCTCGGCCTCCCGGCCGGGTGAGGGCATCGTCACGTTCGAGCACCGGGCCTTCAACCAGCGCGACGAGCTGGTGGCCCGCTGCCGGCGGGCCGCCCTCATGCGCATGCGCCCGGCATGACCCTCACGACCGCGCTCCTCCCCCTCGTTCCGGGTGCCGCTGGAGCCGACGGGCGGCTCCAGCGACACGCAGAACGCACGGGGGTGGGGTCGTGAGCGGATCAGGGGTGACGCGCTGGCGCAGCCTGCTGTTCGTGCCGGGCAACCGGCCCGACCTGGCCGCCAAGGCCACCCGGTCGTCGCCCGACGCCGTCGTGGTCGACCTCGAGGACGCCGTGCCGGCCGGTGCCAAGGCGGCCGCCCGGACGGTCGCCGTCGAGGCCGTCGCCGGGCTCGTCGCCGAGGGCGCCGACGTGGTGCTGCGGGTGAACCCGCCGGCCACCGAGTGGTTCGCCGGCGACGTGGCCCTCCTTCCGCTCGCCGGGCTGGCGGCGGTGATCGTGCCCAAGCTCGAGACGGCCGCCGAGGTCGACGCGGTCGCCGCCGCCGTGGGCGGGCTGGCCGTGGTGGCCGGCATCGAGACCGTCCGCGGCGTCGTCGACGCCCGGGCCTTGCTGGCCGCCGGGGCGGTGGACGGCTGCTACTTCGGGGCCGAGGACTACACGGTCGACCTCGGCGGCCGGCGCACGGCCTCGAACGCCGAGGTGGCGGTGGCCCGCGCCACGGTGGCCATGGCCGCCCGGCTGGCCGGCGTGCCGGCCTTCGACATGATCACCGCCGACTTCGGCCACGCCGACCGCTTCACGGCCGAGGCGGCCGGGGCCAGGGACCTGGGCTACGCCGGCAAGCTCTGCATCCACCCGGCCCAGGTGGCCCTGGCCAACGCCGCCTTCACCCCGTCGGACGACGAGGTCGAGCGGGCCACCCGGCTCCTCGCCGCCTACGACGCCGCGGTCGCCGGCGGCCGGGCCGCGGTCGCCTTCGAGGGGTCGATGGTCGACGAGGTGATCGCCCGCCAGGCCCGGGCGGTCATCGCCCTCCGGTCCGCCGCCCCACCCGGCTGACGCTCCCGCCGCCCCGGCCCCGGCGAAGGGACGGGCCGGCTCCACCTCCCTTCCCCGAACTCGGTGCGGACGTCGCCGCTCAACGGCGACCAGCGCACCGAGTTCGGGGAGCCTCAGGAAGACGGGCCGCGGCCGGCCCGCTTCGTCGCCGCTGCGCTCCTCCCGGCCGCCTTGGTTGCCACCGGCTTCTTCGGCACCGGACGCCGCTTCGCCGGTGTCCCCTCGGGCGCCGGGGCGAGGGCGGCAAGCCGGGTGAGGATGCCGGCCCGGGCGGTCGCCTCGTCGAGGCCGTGCGACGCCAGGATCTCGGCCGCCAAGCCGTCGGTGCGGTAGGTGCCGAGCAGCAGGTGCTCGGTGCCGATGTCGTTGTGGCCCAGCTCGAGGGCGGCGGCCAGGGCGCCGGTGAAGAGCTGGAGGGCCCGGGGCGTGAACCGGAGCCGGCCCTCGGTCGGCGGGGCACCGGCATCGGCACCGCCGTTCGCCGCCCGGCCGGTCGCCGCCCCGGCGATCGCCCGGCGGACGCTGCGCACCGTGAGCCCGGCCTCGAGCAGGACCTGGCCGGCGATCGCCTCCGGCACCGAGAGCTGGGCCAGGAGCACGTGCTCCGTGCCGACGTGGACGTGGCCGAGGTCGCGGGCCACGGACTCGCTCAGGGCCACGACCGTGCGGGCCCGGTCCGTGAAGCGCTCGAACGTCACCGACGTCATGCCCTCTGCCGCCCGGGCGTGGCGCTGCTGGGCGGCCTGCTTCGACACGCCGAGAGACTCCCCGATCTCCGACCACGAGTGACCGGCCCGCCGGGCCTGGTCGACGAAGTAGCCGAGCGTGGCGTCGGCCACGCCGGTGACGTCGTCGACCAGCTCGGCGGCCGTCCGCAGGCGGGTGAGGGGCGCCTCGTCGGGGGCGTCGAGCTGCACCCGGCCGATGAGGTCCTGCAACGTGGGTCCCGGTGTCATGGCGTCAATCTTACATTGACGGCTAACCGAACGTCAATACTGAGTTGACGCTGGACCGAGCCGGCGGCGGAGCTCCACGTAGACGGCCCGGCCCACGACGGCCTCCAGCTCGGCCGCCAGCGACTCGACCACCGGGCGGTCGCCGACGTGGGCCCGCTCCCCCTCGGTGCAGCACCACGCCATCGTCTTCCCCTCGTCGCCCCAGTCGGCCCGGCTCCACGGCCGCAGCGTCGCCACCTCGGTGTCGCCCTCGCCCGGGGCCCAGTCGACCCGGATGGGCAGCTGCCAGCACACCGACGGCTTCCAGTCGAGGGGCGACTCGCCGGAGGCCACGGCCTCGAGGTGCAGGGCGCAGCCGGCGCCCCCGGCGAAGCCCGGCCGGTTGAGGAAGATGCAGGCGCCGTCGACGACCCGGGTGGCGGTGCGGCCCTCGTCGGCGAACACCCCGGCGGCGGCCTCGGCGTGGTGCTGGAAGCGGGCCGGCTCGACCGTGGCCGCCAGGGCGGCGACCATCCTGGCCTCGTCGGCGCCGTCCAGCTCGGCCCCCACCGAGCAGCAGCCCTGGCCGAGGTGCTCGGCCGGCTCGTCGAGGATGCCGAGGCAGCCCCGACCCCAGATGCAGGTCCAGCGGGAGCGGAGGAACTCGCCGTCCACCCGCCACGTCGTAGCCCCGTCGACGACCTCCACGACGCCGTCGGGATCCACCGGGCCGAGCCTACGAGCCCGTTCTCCGTCGACGAAGAGGGGGCGCGGTCAGGGGCGCGCCGCCAGCCAGGCGAGGACGCCGCGGGCGGCGGCGACGCCGGTGCTGAACGAGGCCTGGAGGAGGTAGCCGCCGGTGGGGGCCTCCCAGTCGAGCATCTCGCCGGCGACGAAGGTCCCGGGTCGCCGGCGCAGCATGGAGCGGTCGTCGAGCTCGTCGAGCCGGATCCCGCCGGCGGTGGAGATGGCCCGGTCGAGGGGCTGGGTGGCGTCCACCCGGATCGGCACCGCCTTCACCAGCCCGGCCAGCGCCGCCGGGTCGGCCGGCAGGCGGGGACCGGCCGCCTCCCGGAGCAGCCCCCCGGCCACCCCACCCAGCCCGGCCCGGCGGAGCCGGTTGGCCACCGAGTCCCCCGGACGGCCCCTGGCCAGCCGGGCCGCCAGCTCGTCGACGGTCCGGTCGGGACGGAGGTCGGCGACGAGGACCGCCGGCCCACCCTCCTCGAGCCGGTCGCGCAGCCGGCCCGAGAGGGCGTACACCGGGCCGCCCTCGATGCCGGTGCGGGTGACGACCACGTCGCCCCGCGCCACGGCACCGTCGTGGGCCAGCCCGACGTCCTTCAGCGGCTGGCCCTCGAACCTGGTCCGGAAGGTCTCGGTCCAGGCCACCGTGAGCCCGCAGTTGGCCGGCCGCAGGAGAACGACCTCGATCCCCGCCGCCCGGACGGGCGCCACCCACGAGCCGTCCGAGCCGACCCGGGGCCAGCTGGCGCCGCCCAGGGCGAGCACCGCGGCGTCGGCCGGGAGGGCCACCGGGTCGTGGTCGCCGGCGGCGACCAGCAGCCGACCGTCGTCGTCCCACCCCCGCCAGGCGTGCCTCGTGCGGACCACCACGCCGAGCTCGGCCAGACGGGCCAGCCAGGCCCGGAGCAGGGCCGTGGACCGGAACCCGACGGGGAACACCCGGCCGCTCGTGCCGACGAAGGTGGGCTGGCCCAGGCCCGCGCACCAGGCCCGCAGGTCGTCCGGCCCGAAGGCCGCGATCGCCGGAGCCAGCCGATGGCGGGCCGGGCCGTAGCGGTCCAGCAGCCGGTCGAGGGGCTCCGTGTGGGTGAGGTTGAGCCCGCCCCGCCCGGCCAGCTGCAGCTTGCGGCCGACCGACGGCATCCGCTCGTAGACGGTGACCGCCAACCCGGCCGAGGCCAGGACCTCGGCCGCCATCAGGCCGGCCGGGCCGCCCCCGACCACGGCCACCGAGGACCCGCGGCCCGGCGCCGGCCCGCGCGCCGCGCGGCGCGGATGGGTCACGTCCGTCCGGGTGCCCGGCGCCCTCGGTGCCGGGCCGGCCGGGCCACGGCCCTCCCGCTCAGTCGTTCGGGCGCTCCGGGCGGGGGAAGGCCTGCTGGAAGGCCTGGGCGACGCGGAACATGAGGGCGTCGGTGCCGGGCCGGCCGATGAGCTGCAGGCCCACCGGGAGGCCGTCGACGAAGCCGGCCGGCACGCTGAAGGCCGGCATCGAGCACCAGTTCTGCATCATGGCGTGGCTCACGTAGGTGCCGGCGAAGCTGCCATGGGGGTAGCGGCCGCCGTCGGTGGTCCAGGCCGCGTTCCAGTCCTCCACCCGGCGGGCGGTGAGCTGGGCGGTCGGCGCGAGGAGCACGTCGTACTCGTCGAAGATCCCCATGAACCGGTCGCGGTTGCGGCCCCGGGCGTCCGACATGGCGACGTACTCCTCCTCGTCGGGCCGGTCGTCGCCGATGCGGCCCCCGCTCCCGAACATGCGGGACGCCACCTGGAACCCGTCGAAGAAGTCCTCCCACACCACGTCGGTGGTGTCGACGGTGGCCCCCAGGGACGAGAGCCCGTGGGCCGCCTCGCGGATCGTGGCGATCACGCGGGGGCTCTCCTCGAGGGCGTACATCGAGGCGAAGCCGAAGTCGTCCGTCCACGCGAAGCGGAGGCCCTCGACGCCGTCGTCGAGCGTGGTGAGGCAGTCGAAGGCCCAGTCGGGGAGGCTGAAGAAGTCGCGGCCGTCGGGGCCGGCGAGGGCCTGGGTCATCACCGCCGCGTCCCGCACGTCCCGGCACAGCGGCCCGGTGCTGGCGGTGAGGGCGATGCCGGGGGCGGGGTTGTAGCGCCAGGGGATGCGGCCCGGGGTGGCGGCGATGCCGACCACGCCCGAGTACGCGGCCGGCAGCCGGGTCGACCCGCCGCCGTCGGAGCCGAGAGCAAGCGGCACCATCCGGGACACCGTGGCGGTGGCCGAGCCGGAGCTCGACCACCCGGGCACCCGGTCCTGGTCCCAGGCGCTGCGGGCCTCGACCTCCCAGTTGAAGACCTCGCCCCGCTTGCGGGCCTCCCGCATGCCCGAGCCCATCTCGGTGTTGGTGCCGACGATCACCGCGCCGGCCGTACGCAGCCGCTCGACCTGGATGTCGTCCCGCTTGGCCTCGGGCATGTGGCGCTGGGTCTGCATGTCGAAGTACGGCAGCCCCCGCACCGAGATGTGGTCCTTGATCGAGACCGGGATGCCGTGCAACGGCCCGAGCTCGGCCCCGTCCCGCACCGCCTGCTCGGCCGCCTTCGCCTGGCGGCGGGCGGCGTCGGCGTCGACGACCTGGAAGGCGTGGAGCTTCGGCTCCAGCTCCTCGATGCGACCGAGGAAGTGGTCGGTCACCTCGACGGGGGACACCTCGCCCCTCCCGATCAGCTCCCTGATCTCGTGGGCGGGCATCCAGGTCAGCTCGTCGGCCATGTTCTCGAGGTCTCCTTCGGCTGCGCTTCCCGTTCTCTGTCGACCGAGGCGGAACAGTCCCGGCTCAGTTCGACAAGATCGGGCGGCGGATCGTGGCCGCGGATCTTGGCACGGATGCCGGCCGCCGAAGCGGCCCAGTTGGCAGCAGGCCTTCCCCTCGACCGCCGCGGTCCGGTGCCATGCTCTCGCCATGCAGCTCCAGGGGAAGGTGGCCATCGTGACCGGGGCCGGCTCGGGCATCGGCCGGGCCAGCGCCAACCGGTTCGCGTCGGAGGGGGCCGCCGTCGTGGTGGCCGACGTCCGGGGCAAGCGGGCCGCCGGCACGGCCGACGAGATCGTCGCCGCCGGCGGGCGGGCCGTGGCCAGCGAGACGGACATCAGTGATCCGGCCCAGGTCGAGGCCATGGTCGCCCTGGCCGTCGCCGAGTTCGGCCGGCTCGACGTGCTCTTCAACAACGCCGGGGTGAGCCGGCCGGGCACCGCCCTCGACACGACGGTCGAGGACTGGGACCTGATGTGGCGCACGAACGTGTCGTCGCTGTTCCTCGGGGCCAGGCACGCCATCCCGCTCATGGCCGGGAACGGGGGCGGCGCCATCGTCGCCACCGCGTCGATCTCCGGCCTCGCCGCCGACGCCAACAACGTCGGCTACGCCACCACCAAGGCCGCGGTGATGGGCCTGGTGCGGGCCCTCGCCGTCGACCACGCCCGCCAGGGCATCCGGGTGAACTGCGTGTGCCCGGGGATCACCGCCACCCCCCCGATGCTCTACGCCCTCCCGGAGGGCCCGCTCAAGGAGGCCGCCCTCGACTCGCCCCCGCTCGGCCGGTTGGCCCAGCCCGAGGAGATCGCCGCCGTCGCCCTCTGGCTCGCCACCGACGACGCCTCCTACGTGACGGGCCAGAGCTTCGTCGTCGACGGCGGCCTCGGCATCGAGTCGCAGTTCTCCAGGCTCACCCGCATGCAGTGAGCGGGTGAGGGCTCGGCTCAGACGTCGGCCCGGGGGACGACCGCCTTGGCCGCCTTCAGCTGGCGGTTGACGTCGCCCGGGTCGAAGTACTCCCGCCAGGCCGAGATGAGGCCGTCGGGCTCGACCTCGAACACGGCCACGAGGGCGTGCTCGACGGTGACGTCGCCCGAGCGGAAGGTGTCGAGCCGCTCCGTGAAGACGACCCGGTCGTTCGACGTGACGTGGATCGGCCCGCACCGCATGAACCGGGCGAAGGTGACCTGCCTGGCGATGTCCTTGCGGATCGCCTCCCGGCCCCGAAGGGTCGGGCCACCCGGGATCCACAGCTGCCAGACGGCGTCCTCCGTGAACATCGCCACGATGGTCTCGACGTCGGGCTCGGCGATCGTGCCGTCGCCCCACGCCTCCATGAACCGGGTGACGACGGCTTCCTGCGCTGCTCCCACGGGACCGGCCTCCTCGACGCCGCCGGTCGGCGGCGGACGGCCGGCACCGTAGTCACGCCGCCGGACCGCCGCGGCGCCGCCCCCGGCCACCGACCACCGGCCCCGACCCGATCACCGGCGGCCGCATCGGCGACGGGCGACAACCCGTACGCTCCCCGCCGTGCCGGAGACGGGGACGCGGACGAGCGACGCCGAGCACCCGACCGGCCTGTCGGAGCAGGCGATCGTGGCCGCCGCCGTCGAGATCCTCGGCGAGCGGGGCGTAGCCGGGCTCACCATGCGGGAGCTCTCGACCCACCTCGGCGTCGCCCTGGGCGCGACCTAAACCACGTCCGCAGCAAGCACGAGCTCCTGAAGCTCGTCGCGGAGGAGCTCTACGGCCGCATCCAGCCAGGGCCGCCCGACGCGGACGGCTTCGCCCGGGCCCGGGCCGTCATGCTCGACATCCACCGCCTCCTCGGCACCTATCCGGGGATGGCCGCCTACATGGGCCAGCACCTCACCGAGTTCGGCTCGCCCCGGGTGGCGGAGCTGGTCGTCACGCCGCTGCGGGAGGCGGGCCTGGGCGCCGCCGACGCCGAGCGGGTCACCCTCGCCCTGGTCCTCGTCACCGCCGGGCACCTGCTGCTGCGGGCGCCCGGCGGCGAGGAGGACGAGGTCGAGCCCGACCGGGCCGCCGGCTCGTTCGTCGAGGTGGTCGACCTGCTCCTCGACGGGGCCAGGGCCCGGATCCGGGCCGACCGTCCCGGGCCGCCGGGCCGGGGGCGGGCCGGTCCCCGATGAACGACGTTGACGGCGGGGGGCGGGCTCGGTAGGTTCCGCCGGACACGGCCCGACGGCTCCGCCGGGCCGCCACCGCTCCCGGGGGGACCCATGACCGAGACCTCGACCTCGTCGCTCGAGACCGCCTCCTACGAGGTCACCGACGCCGCCTTCGGTCGCCCGTACATCGACGTCGACGAGTGGCGGGAGAAGCCCGGCCCCCACCGCCACGTCCACGGTGGCTTCGAGGGCGGCGACACCCGCTTCACCTTCTACTTCCCGCCCGAGGAGACCTGGCGGGGCCGCCTGTTCCAGCCGATGGAAGGCGCCCACGCCGGCCACGAGGACTTCTTCGGGTCGGGCCTCGGCGACGCCCTCGGCGGCCTGGCCCTCACCACCCGCCTCGGCGGCTACATGGTCGAGTCGAACATGGGCCACATCGGCGACGACATCGACCCGAAGGTGGGCGACGACCCGACGATCTACGGGTGGCGGGCCGCGGCCGAGAGCGCCCGCTTCTCGAAGCACGTCGCCGCCCAGGTGTACGGCGCCCCGCCCGAGCACGCCTACGTCTGGGGCGGTAGCGGCGGCGGTCGGCGCTCGCCGCTCTGCATCGAGAACGCGCCCGACGTCTACGACGGCTGCCTGCCCTTCATGGGCGGCGGCGACGTCCGCCCCTTCCCGGCCACCGAGCGCATCCAGGGCGCCCAGGTCATGAGCTTCGCGTCGATGTTCAACGTCCAGCGGCTGCTGCGCGATCCCGACACGATGACCCGCGTCATCGACTCGATGCAGCCGGGCGGCAGCGGCGACCCCTTCGAGGGCCTCGACACCCACCAGCGGGAGGAGCTGGCCTCGCTCTACCGCCAGGGCTTCCCGTTCGGCGACGAGTTCATGGCCTTCACGCCCATGGGCCAGATCTGGCTGTGGTCGTCGATCGCCGACCTCCTCGTCGAGCAGGACCCGGCCTACTTCGAGAACTTCTGGACGAAGCCCGGCTACATCGGCCACGACCTGCCCTCGGCCGTCGACGGCGACGTCATCGACGTGGTCACCACCGTCAGCCGGGTGGTCTCGGCCCGCGACCTCATCTGGGGCGAGGACTTCAAGGGCGACGAGTACACGGTGATGCGGACCATGGCCGGGCTGATGGGCACCCAGGGCGGCCTCGACATGCCCTACGCCATCGAGATCGCCGGGCTCCCCCCGGGCTACCGCCTGGGCGCCGGCATCCGGCTGACGAGCGGGGACGCGGCCGGCCGCCAGCTCTACGCCATCGGCACCGCCGGCGACCTGTTCTCCTGCGACGGCCACGGCGAGGCCAACCTGCTGCGCTTCCAGGGGGTGAAGGCGGGCGACTCGGTGCACGTCGACAACCGCAAGTTCCTGGCCTTCTGCTACTTCGGCCGCCACCACGTCATGGACGACAAGCAGTTCGAGTCGCTGAGCGTGGGGGGCCGGCCCGTCTACGCCCAGCACCCGGTGCCGCTCATGTCGCCGCTGATGGGCGTCTCCTACACCGGCACCTACGAGGGCAAGGTGCTGTGGATCCACCACACCCACGACTCGTCGCTGTGGCCGTCGCAGGGGATCATCTACGCCGGCGCCGTCGCCGCCGCCCAGGGCGAGGCCGCCGCAGCCGAGAAGTTCCGGCTGCAGTGGACCGAGAACGCCGAGCACATGGGCCCCGGCTTCCTCCCGTCGTCGAAGGTCCGGGCCAGCAACACCTGGCTGGTCGACTACTTCCCGGTGATCGAGCAGGGCCTCGTCGACCTGTGCCGCTGGGTCGAGGAGGGCGTGGCACCCCCGTCCACGGCCTACGAGTACGCCGACGGCCAGGTCACGCTTCCGGCCACGGCCGCCGAGCGGGGCGGCATCCAGCCGGTGGTGGCGGTGACGGCCGACGGCGGGATCCGGGCCGACGTCGCGGCCGGCTCGACGGTGACGCTCTCGGTCACGGCCGAGGTGCCGCCCGGCGCCGGCACCATCGTCGAGGTGCAGTGGGACTTCGACGGCTGGGGCAGCTTCCCGTTCGCCCACGAGGTCGACGGCAAGGCCAGCTCGCTCACGCTGTCGACCACGCACACCTACGACACGCCCGGCACCTACTTCGCCACCGCCCGGGTGCGCTCGCACCGCGAGGGCGACCTGACGGCGACGGTCCGCCGCATCGAGAACCTGGCCTCGGCCCGCATCGTCGTGACCTGACCTGACCCGACCTGACCCGACGGTGGACCAGGTCAGGTGGTGAGGCGGGCCTTCAGGGCCAGCTTGTCGACCTTCATCATCGAGGTGAGGGGCAGGGCCTCGACCAGCTCGAGCTGGTCGGGTGCCTTGTAGTCGGCGAGGCGGGCCACCGTCCACGACCGCAGCTCGTCGAGGCCGGGCGGCGGCCCGCCCGGCGCCGGCACCACGAAGGCCACGCCCCGCTCCCCCAGCACCGGGGTGGGCGCGCCCACCACGGCGACGGTGTCGACCGCCGGGTGCTCGGCCAGGACGTTCTCGACCTCGAGGGGGTAGACGTTGTAGCCCCCCCGGATGTACATGTCGCCCACCCGGCCGCTGAGCACGAGGTTGCCGTCCGCGTCGAGGTGGCCGAGGTCGCCGCTGCGCAGCCAGCCGTCGCCGTCGAGCACCTCGGCGGTGAGCTCGGGCTCCCGCCAGTAGCCCCCCATCACGCAGGTGCCCCGCACGTGGATGCGGCCCACCTCGCCCCCCGGCTCGACCTCGGTGCCGTCGTCCCGGCGGATCGACAGCTCGAGCCCGGCCTGGGGCCGGCCCACGGTGCGGTAGGAGACCTCCGGCGGGTCGCCGGGCTCGGTGCCCGAGATCGACGGCGACTCGGTCATCGCGTAGCGGACGACGAGGAAGCAGCCGAGGCGGTCGACGACCCGCTCCACCAGCTCGGGCGGGGCCGGGGCGGTGGCGACGACGCCGATGCGCAGCGCCGGCACGTCGGCCCCGGTGAGCCCGGGCTGCTCGAGCAGCTTGGCCCACTGGGTGGGGACGGCGCCGGCCACCGAGATGCGCTCGTCGACGAGGAGCCGGGCCATGTCGGCGGCCGACCAGGGTGTGGGGCTGATCACCAGCGTGGTGGCCCAGGCCAGCTGCTCCCACACCTTGGCCAGGTAGCCGGCGTGGGCGAAGGGAACCGACACGAGGCGGCGGTCGAAGGCGTCGGTCATGGCCCCGGCCGTGGTGACGGCCGCCCGCAGGCGCCGGTGGTCGAACCAGACGCCCTTCGGGAGCCCGGTGGTGCCACTGGTCCAGACGATGACCGCGGGGTCGCCCTCGGTGCCCCGGTGGCGCCGGTCGCCCAGGCGGTCGGGGCCGGCGGCCAGCGCCCGCAGCGTGGCCCGGTCGACGGTCGCCGCGTCGGCCGGCAGCCCGGCCGGGGGCGGGCCGTCGACGACGACGAGCGCCGGCTCGCACCGCTCGACGATCGCCGCCACCTCCCGGGGCCCGAGCCGGGTGTTCAGCCCGGTGGCCACCCCGCCCACCAGCGCCACGGCCGCGAACGCCACCGCGAAGTCGACGGAGGGCGGCAGCATGATCGCCACCACGTCGCCCGGTCGCACGCCCCGCTCGACGAGGGCGGCGGCGAGGGCGTCGGCCCGGTCGATCCAGGCGCCGAAGGTGAGCCGCTCGTCGCCGTCGACGTAGGCCTCGACGCCGGGGAGCTGGGCCGCCGCCGCCACCATCGCGTCGGCGAGGGTCTCGTGCCACCCGTCCAGCGGCGGGACCCCCACGGTCAAGCCCGTTCTTCGTCGGATGAACCGGAACGACCCCGCCTCGGTCGACAGAGAACGGAGGGGACGTTGGTCACGAGGCGCCGAGGATCATGGTGCCGCTGGAGCAGAACCAGCCGCCGGTGCCGCTGACGCAGGCCAGCTCGGCCCCGGGCACCTGGCGGTCGCCGGCCTCGCCCCGCAGCTGGCGGGTGGCCTCGACGAGGAGGAACAGGCCCCGCTGGCCCGGGTGGCAGGCGCTGAGCCCGCCGCCGTCGGTGTTGGTGGGCAGCGCCCCGCCGAGGCGCAGCTTGCCGTCCTCGACGAACGAGCCGCCCTCGCCCTTGGCGCAGAAGCCGAGGTCCTCGAGGGTCATGAGCAGCATGTTGGTGAAGGCGTCGTAGAGCTCGCAGACGTCGATGTCGGCCGGCGTGACGCCGGCCCGCTCGAAGGCCAGCTTCCCGGACACCGCCGCCGGGCCGGTGGTGAAGTCGTCCCACTGGCCCATCGAGACGTGCGACCCGTGCTCGCCGGCACCGAGCACCCACGCCGGCTTCACGGCCAGGTCGGCCACCCGGTCCTCGGCCACGAGCACGGCGGCGGCACCCCCGTCAGACCGCAGGCAGCAGTGCAGCGCGGTGAAGGGGTCGGCGATCATGCGGCCACCCATCACGTCGTCGATCGTGATGGGGTCGCGCATGGCGGCATCGGGGTTGAAGCCGGCGTTGTAGCGGGCCGACACGGCCACCTCGGCGAACTGCTCCATGGTCGTGCCGTACTGGGCGCAGTGGCGGCGGGCGGCCATGGCGTACTTGGAGATGAGGCTGATGCCGTAGGGCGACTCCCACTGCTGCGGACCGCGCGAGCCCCAGTCGAGGTTGGCGCCCCGCAAGCCGTTGCGGATGTCGCTCCGGGCGGTCGACCCGTAGGTGAGGAGGATGACGTCGGCGTGGCCCTCGGCGATGGCGTCGACGGCGTGGGCGGCCATGACCTCCCAGGCCGAGCCACCGACGGAGGTGGAGTCCATCCAGCGGGGCTTGAGGCCGAGGTACTCGGCCACGTCGATCGGTGCCAGCGTCCCGACGCTGGTCGACCCGAGTCCGTCGATGTCGGCCCTGGTCAGCCCGGTCTCCGCCAGCGCGGCCCGCGACGAGCTGGCCATGAGCGAGTAGGGCGTGGCCGTCTCGCCCCGGCCGACGTAGGACGCGCCGACGCCGGCGATCGCCACCCGGCGGCTCATCGCCGCTGCCCCATGTCCTCGACCATCGTCGCGCTCCCCTTCCGGCCCGGGCCCTCGCCCGCGAACGGTGCCCGACCGTAGCGGGCGGCTTCGTCCACCCGACCCCCTCCTCCCGTTCTTTGTCGCGCCCTGCACCTCGAGGGTCCGGGGCGCGACAAAGAACGGGAGACTGCGGCTTCGTCCACCGAGCACGGGGCCGGCCCGGTTCCTAGGATCCGCGTCGTGCGCTACAGCCTGCAGTTCCCGAACCGGGCCGGAAAGTTCCTCGAGAGCTGGTTGGGCGAGGACGGTCGCTTCAGCGACTTCGGCGTCTTCGCCGAGGAGGCCGGCTTCGACGCCGTCTCCGTATACGACCACCCGTTCCCCGAGGACGGCTGGCTGAAGTACGGGCACATCTCGCTCGACCCGTTCGTGTCGCTGGCCGCCATCGGCGAGCGGACGACGACGCTCAAGCTCCTCACCAACATCCTGGTGTCCGGCTACCGCAGCCCCTACGTGGCCGCCCAGGCACTGGCCACCATCGACCGCTTCACCAACGGCCGCATGATCGTCGGCATCGCGGCCGGCTACCTGGCCGAGGAGTTCGCCGCCCTGGGCGCCACCTACGAGGGCCGGGGCGAGCGACTCGACGAGGCCATCGACGCCATGCGCCACGCCTGGACCGGCGAGTCGGTCGAGCGTGACGGCCTGTTCGCGGCCCACGGCCACACGATGTTCCCCAAGCCCGTGCAGGAGACGCTGCCCATCTGGATCGGCGGCAACGGCCCGAAGGCCATGCGCCGGGCGGCCACCATCGGCGACGGCTGGCTGCCGATGTCGGTCGACGAGGCCGAAGCGGCAGTGAGCAAGACCCCGCCCCTGGCCAACTTCGAGCAGCTCGAGGAGCGGCTCGGGAAGATGCTGAAGCTCCGCGAGGAGGCAGGGGGCAAGCCCTTCGACATCTGCTTCGCGCCCTTCGAGCGCTGGATCAAGGACTGGAACGAGGCCACCGCCCAGATGGCCGCCAACCGCCAGCGCTATGCCGACACCGGCGTCACCTGGATGTCGGTCGTGGCCTCGGCCCGCAGCCTCGCCCAGCTCCGTGACGACGTCGCCCGCTTCGGCGACGAGGTCATCGGCAACGACCCCGACCGCTAGCCGCAGGGGACGCCGGCCGTCCGGTCAGCCGGACGCCAGCTCGTCGAGGACGGCCCGGAACGTGCGGTAGCGGTCTTCGCCGACCCGGCGGGCCAGCTCGGCCTCGAGCTCGGCCAGCTCCCGCATGACGAGCGCCAGGGCACGGTCGCCGTCGGTCGTGCGGCGCACGACGCTCGCCCGGCCGTCGTGCGGGTCGGGCGCGACGGTGACGAGGCCCGCCTCGACCATCTCCTGGATGCGCTTGCCGACGGCCTGCTTCGAGATCCAGCCCTGCGCGAGCGCCGACGGGCGGGCCCCGCCGGGCGGCACGAGGTCGAGCAGGCGGGCGTGCGAGGCCCGCATCACGACCGCGTGCGGCGCCATGCGGGCCGCCATCGCCTCCCCGAGTCGGCGCCCCACGACCGTCAGCGCCGCCAGCACATGACCCCCACCACCGCGGCCCTCACCCACCGCCGAACTCACCAGATGGTCAATCACATTGACAATCTAGTCAATGTCATTTACTACTGCGACCATGACCCGCACGTCCCGAGCGCCTCGGCCGGACCCGGTCCTCGCCGCGGTCGCCCGCGCCGCCACCTCGTCGGCCGCCTCCGTCGCCACCTCGACCTCGCAGCCGCTCGGGCACCGCGTCGAGAACCTGACCACCGCCCGGCTCGACCGGGTGGCGCTCACCCTCGACGACGGCACGGCTGTCACCGTCGTCGCCAAGACCCTGCGCCCCGCGTCGGCGGCACCGGCCTTCGCGTCGATCCCGCCCGAGCACCACCAGCAGGTGCTCGAGGACCTGCACTGGCTCGGCGAGCCCGAGGTGTACGGGTCGGGACTCGGCGCCGCGCTCCCGGCCCCGCTCCGCATGCCCACCGTGCACCTCGTCGACCGGGCCGCCGACGATCTCGTCACCATCTGGATGGAGGACGTCGACGACGCGGTGCCGTGGTCGCTCGACCGGTACCGCCGCACCGCCACGGCGCTCGGTGCGATGGCGGGCAGATGGAGCGGTCACGAGGCGGCCGGGGCGTTCGGCCTTCGCGGGCGGGCGATCGAGCGCCTCTTCTTCGGCAAGATCAGGCATCTCGACCTGCCGCTCCAGGCCGACGACGGGTTCTGGGACGATCCGAGCGTGCGGGCCGCGGTCGACGAGCGCCACCGCACCGATCTCCTGCGGCTCGCCGAGGCCGTCCCGGGGCTGCTGGCTCGCCTGCCGACCCTGCCCGCCGGCGTCTGCCACGGTGACGCCGCACCCGACAACTTCCGCGAGCCGGGCGACGGAGCCGTGGTCGCCCTCGACTGGAGCTACGGCCACGTCGGACCGGTCGGCAGCGACCTCGGGCAACTGCTCGTGGGCCGCTTCGAGACGGGCGTGGCCGACGTCGACGAGATCCCGGCGATCGCGACCACGATCCTCGACGGCTTCACCGCCGGGCTGGCCGCCGAGGGCTCGACGGCCTCCCCCGACGAGGTGCGAGCGGCGTGGGCCATCCACCTCGCCGTGCGATCGGTGTTCTCGGCACTCGTGCTCGACCACCGCCCCGACCTCGGCGACGATGACCGGGCCGAGCTGCTTCGCCGGCGGGCGGCGGTGGCCCGGTTCGGCCTCGATCTCGCCCTGGACGTCGTCGCCGGCACATGAGCTCGGCGGGCGGAGGTGGGCCGGCCCCGGACCCCGGCGCCGGGGCATCGCCCCCCCCTCACCCGGCCCACCCGGCCCGTCCGGCATCCGACGGGGCTCGCTACCATCCGGCGATGACCGACGTGCTGTCGCTCCGCCGTGCCGGCGGAGGGATCGTGCTGGTCGCCTTCCGCGGCGACTGGTGACCGTACTGCTGCGGCCAACTGGTTCGGTTGGCGAACGAGGAGCCCGACCTCCACGAGGCCGGGGTCGAGGTCGTCGCCCTGAGCGTCGACTCGCCGGGCCGCAACGAGGCGCTCCGCCGGCGCTGGCACCTGCCGTTTCCCGTGCTCTCCGATCCGGCCGGTGAGGCGCTGCTGCAGCCGCTCGACAGCTGGAACCCGTCCGAGCGGGGCGGGATCGCCTGGCCGACCGTGGCCCTGTTCGCTCCCGACGGGCGCGAGACGTTCCGGATGCGCAGTCGTGACTTCGCGGACCGCCCCAGCGACGACGACCTGCTGACGGCGGTCCGTGCGCTCGGCTGCCCCCCCATCACCCTCGGCCCGGCGGCCGCCGTCGTCGAGCCCGAGGAGGATGCGGTCGCCTTCCGCACGGACGCCTTCGGGCCCTACTTCAGAGGCATCCGATCGGGTGTGAGCGGGCTGGCCGGACGCCTCGCAACCGAAGCCGACCGGGACGAAGCCCGCGCCATGGCCGCGATGGCCGCCAGCTTCCTGGATGCCTGGCGCACCCGCCGGGACGCCCAGGGCGCGCCTGGCTGACCGGGTCGGTCCGCGGATACCCACCTCCACCGCGGGGACGGCCGGGACCCGCCAGCGCGCCGCCGGCGGGCTGCCCACCAACGCCACACCGGTGTGCCCGGCGGGGCCTCACGGGCGGCCGCGACGCATCGCACCACACGGGCCAGGGTCGACGTGGGGCGGCCACGGGAATTCCCTCACCGGGCCGGGCGGGGTGGCCTAGAACGAGCGCATGCGGGGGGCGATCGAGGTACGGGAGCCGAGCGACGACGACTTCGAGACCGTCGCCGGCATCGCCGCCGAGTGCCAGGCGGCGTGGGCGCCCGACGAGCCGCCGACGCCGGCAGCGGAGCTGGCGGCCTGGTACCGCACGGCCCCGCCGGTCGAACCCCAGCTTCTCTTCCTTGCCGGCGACGCCGGTTACGCGCTCGTCGACCTGCCGTCGGCAGGAAGCAACGAGCACATGGGAACGTCCTGGTCGTTCGAGGTGCGGCCGGCGTCCCGCCGCCGGGGCGTCGGCCGGATGCTGCTCGAGACCGTGCGCGAGGCGCTCTCGGCCGCCGACCGGCGGCTGCTCGTCGCCGTGACCCGGGTCGGCGACGAGGGCTCGGCATCCTTCGCCCGCGCGGTCGGCGCCCGCCCCGACCTCGTCGAGAACGGCAACCGCTGTGCGACCGCCGAGCTCGATCGGCCGATGCTGCAGTCGTGGGTCGACGATGCGCGGACGAGCGCCGCCGGCTACTCCCTCATCACCATCGACGGACCGGTCCCGGACGAGCTGGTCGACGACATGGCAGCGGTGGTCCTCGCCATGAACGACGCGCCTCACTCCGCGAACACGGAGCCGGCATCCTTCTCGCCCGAAGTGGAGCGCCAGAGCCAGGACCGGTGGGAGGCCGCCGGCATGCGCATCCTGACGGCGTGCGCCCGACACGAGCGAAGCGGCGACCTCGCCGGCTTCACCACGATGGTGGCCTCCCCTCACCGACCGTGGCTCGCGTCCCCGTACGGCACCGGAGTGCTGCACGCCCACCGGGGCCGCGGCATCGGCCGGTGGCTCAAGGCGGTCAACGCCTTGCGGCTCCTCGACGATCATCCGCTGGTGACCACGATCGAGACCGGCAACGCGGCCACGAACGAGCACATGCTCGCCATCAACCACGCCATGGGCTTCCGTCGATGGGTCGCCTGGCGGTCGTGGGAGCTCGACCTCTGATCTGACGGGCTGCCTGGCACGAGCCCCCGGTCGCCCCGCTCGTCCGGGATCGACATCGCCGGGTCACCCCACCCGTCCTCGAAGGTCTCGTACGAGAGGGAAGCCGTCGAGGTGACGGCTGCCGACGGCACCGAGCGGACGGTGAGCGCGTCGAACCATCGCTCCAAGGCCCCTCGTGCGCCAGCTCGATGCCCTTTGAGCAGTGCCCGGCACGGTCTCGCGGCGGTCCCGCGGCTGGTCGCACAACCGGGGACCGGGGTTCGCCCGCGGTGGCACACTGCGGCCGTGCCGTCGCCAGACCCGAAGGCCGATCTCCACGAGTACCTCCGGACCGGCCGCGAGGTGATGCTCTGGAAGCTCGACGGGCTGACGGAGTACGACAGGCGCCGACCCCTGGTGCCGACCGGAACGAACCTGCTCGGGCTCGTCCGCCACGTCGCCACCATCGAGACGGGCTACTTCGGGCTCGTCTTCGGGCGACCGTTCCCCGAGGCGCTGCCCTGGATGGAGGACGGCGAGCCGAACGGCGACCTGTGGGTCCGGGCCGGCGAGTCGTCGTAAGGCGTCGTCGCTTTCAGCCGGCGGGCTTGGGCCCATGCTGACGCAACCATCGAGGAGCTCGCGATCGATGATGTCGGAGAGGTGCCGTGGTGGCTGGTAGGGGACCGGGAGCTC
>JBFWQW010000013.1:0-44088 GCA_050249235.1 Acidimicrobiia bacterium
CGGCTGTCGCAGTCGATCCACGATACCTACACCAGCGGCCGGGTGATCTCCCGGCAGACCTCGGACGTCGAGTCGGTGGCCGAGTTGCTCGGGCAGGGGATCGTCAACCTCATCTCGTCGATGCTGCTCATCGTCGGCATCGGCGTGGTGCTGCTGTTCCTCGACCTCCCGCTGGCGCTGGTGTCGCTGGCCGCCTTCCCCGTCCTGTTCGCCCTCACCAGGTGGTTCCGCAACCGGTCGGAGACGGCCTACCGCTCGGTGAGCGAAGCCGTGGCCCTCGTGATCGTCCACTTCGTCGAGAGCCTGGGCGGCATCCAGGCCGTGCACGCCTTCCGGCGCGAGCCCCGCAACCAGGAGATCTTCGAGTACCTCGACGACCGGTACCGGCTGGCCAACCGCCGCTCCCAGCTCCTGGCGGCCGCCTACGGGCCCGGCGTCCAGCTGGTCGGCCGGCTGAGCACCGCCGTCGTGCTGCTCTACGGCGGCTACCGCGTGGTCGGGGGCCAGACCACCGTCGGCGTGCTCGCCGCCTTCATGCTCTACCTGCGGCGCTTCTTCGCTCCGATGGAGGAGCTGAGCCAGTTCTACAACCTGTTCCAGGCCGCCGCCGCCGGCCTCGAGAAGCTCTCCGGGATCCTCGACGAGCCGCCCAGCGTCCCCGAGCCCGAGGAGCCCGTCGCCCTGCCCGCGGCCCGGGGCGAGCTGCGCTTCGAGGGCGTGGTCTTCGGCTACCGCGACGTCGTCGTGCTGCACCACCTCGACCTCGAGATCCCGGCCGGCCAGTCGATCGCCGTCGTCGGGGCCACCGGTGCCGGCAAGACCACGCTCTCCCGGCTGGCGGCCCGCTTCTGGGACCCCACCAGCGGCGTGGCCCGCCTCGACGGCATCGACCTTCGCGATGTCGGCGAGGCCGACCTGCGCCGGGCCGTCGTCACCGTCACCCAGGAGAACTTCCTCTTCTCGGGCACGGTGGCCGACAACATCCGCCTCGGCAAGCCGGGCGCCTCCGATGCCGAGGTGGAGGACGCGGCCCGGGCCATCGGCGCCCACGCCTTCATCGCCGACCTGCCCGAGGGCTACGCCACCGACGTCCACCAGAAGGGCGCCCGGCTGTCGTCGGGCCAGCGCCAGCTGGTGGCCTTCGCCCGGGCCTTCCTCGCCGACCCGGCCGTGCTGATCCTCGACGAGGCCACCTCGTCGCTGGACCTGCCGTCGGAGCGGCTCGTCCAGCACGCCCTGCGCACGCTGCTGGCCGACCGGACGGCGATCATCATCGCCCACCGCCTCTCGACGGTCGAGATCGCCGACCGAGTGCTCGTCATGGAGCAGGGCCGCATCGTCGAGGACGGCTCGCCCGCCGAGCTGGTCGCGGCCGGCGGCCGCTACGCCGCCCTCCACCAGGCCTGGGCCGAAAGCCTGGCCTGATCCGCCTTCTGGTGGCGATCAGACCGTCAGCTGGCGGAGGCGGCGACGGCGGACAACGGTCCAGCCGGCCACGACCAGGCCGAGGGGGATGAGCCAGGGCGTGACGGCGCCGAAGACGACGAGCACCACCGCGCCGGTCCCGACCAGGGCCCCCCAGCCCCGGTCGAGACCGTCGAGGAAGGTCGGCACCCGGTCGCTCACGGCCTCGGCCGGCTGGCCGGGCGCCTGGAGGCGCACGGTGATGGTCGAGAGGTCGGCGGTGGCGCGCAGCTGGCGGAGCTGGCCCTCGAGGGCCTCAAGCTCGGCCGTGCGGCGGGTGAGCTCGCCCTCGGCCGCCACCACCTCGCCGACGTTGGCGGCCCGTCCGATGAGGTCGGTCAGGCGGTCGACGCTGGCCCGCAGGGCGTTGATCCGGGCGTCGAGGTCGACGACCTGGGCGGTGATGTCGTCGGAGCCGACCTGCTGCGACCGCCGCTCGCCCAGCCCGTCGAGCCCGTCGAGCACCTGGTCGAACGCGGCCGGCGGCACCTTCAGGGTGACGGTGGCGTCCTCGCCCTCGTCACCCTGCTGCGACGAGGCCACCAGCCCGCCGGCCTCGACGGCCAGGCGGGTGGCGGCCCGGACCGCGGCGGGCACGTCGTCGACCCCCAGCGTCACCGCGGCGGTGTGGACCACGACCCGCGGCAGCGTCGACGCCACGGGCTCTCCCGCCGGGAGCGCGGCCACGGGCGAGGCCACCGTGGCCGACCCCGGTCGGGCGGCCTCGTCGGCGCCGTCGAACACCGCGTCCGACGCGCCGCCGGCATCGTCGTCGTCGCCGGCGCACGCCGCGAGGAACCCCAACAGGACCACGATCGCCAGCGCCGCCGGCACCCCCCTGCGCATGCAGGGAGGCTAGGTGTGCACCGTTGGCGACGGAGGTCGCCCCGCCGTGGGCGCTACCCCTCGAACGGCGGCCAGTCGATCGAGACCCGGGCGGCCTCGACGGGATGGCCCTCGAGCCAGCGCCGGGCGAACGGGCAGGTGGGCACCAGGGTCAGGCCGTCGCGGGCCGCCACGTCGAGCCCGGCCCGCACCAAGGTCCCACCGAGGCCCCGCCCCTCGAGCTCGTCGGGCACCACGGTGTGGACGAGCTCAAGGCGCCCGCCCTCCCGCCGGTAGTCGAGCCGGGCCAGGTGCCCCTCGACCACGAGCTCGAACCGGCTGGCACCGGGGTCGTCCCGCACCTCGCCGTCCCGGCCGTCCGCCGCTTCCGCCATCGCCGCTCGCGACCGGTCCGCGTCAGCGGACCTTGGCCGCGACCTCCTCGCCGAAGCGTTGGACGTACTCGACGGCGGCCCCGAAGTCGTCACGGGGGTACGGGAACATGGTCCACGTCACGCCGATGTCGGCCAGCTCGCCGATGGCGTCGAGGTGCCGCTCCATGCTGTCGTCGGCGCTGACGAACGAGCCGACGCTCATGGCGGAGACGTCCACCTCGTCCCGCGCCCTGCCGTTGGCCTCGAGCCGGTCGCCGAGCTGCCCGATCAGCGATCGCAGGTGCTCGTTCGACGTGATGGCCCTCGTCCTCGTGGTGTTGGCCAACTGGGGACCGAGGGTCATCGGCGCCCACCCGTGGCCGTGCCTGGCCACCCGGTCGAGCACGCGGTCGGTGTTCCCCCCGAACCAGAACGGCGGGCGGGGCCGTTGCACGGGACCCGGCTGCAGCACCTGGCCGACGGCGTGGAAGTGGCGCCCCTCGTAGGCGAACTCGTCGCTCGAGAAGATGCCCTCGAGCACCTCGAGGCTCTCGTCGAACAGCTCGCCCCGCTCCCGGAACTCCACACCCAGCGCCGAGAACTCGGAGCGCAGGTAGCCGCTGCCGAGACCGATCGTGGCCCGGCCGCCGGACACCACGTCGAGGGTGGTGATCTCCTTGGCCAGCAGGAACGGGTTGCGGTACGGCGCCACCGCCATGTGGGTGATGAGCCGCATCGTGGTCGTCACGCCCGCGCAGTAGGCGAGGGCGACGAACGGCTCCAGCGTCTCGTGGCCGCCCCGATCCATCCACTTCTTCGAGGGGGCGACGTGGTCGGTGAAGCCGACGCCGTCGAGACCGGCCGCCTCGGCCACCCGGAGGAACTCGGCCATCTTGTCCGCCTTGACGAACGCGCCACCCGCGGCCGTGGTGCTGAGCGGGTACTCGGTGAGGAACTTCATGGTCGCCGACGCTAGGCGGCCGGTCCGTCCGGTCGCCCCGGGCGTCAGGGGACGGGAGCCGCCTCGGCGGTGCGGACCATGGCCTCGGCGTCCCGGGCCAGGAGGTGACCGGCCGCCACCGCCGCGTCGGCGGCGGCCCGGAAGCGCTCGACGTAGGTGCGGTGGTCCGGATACAGCTCGCGCAGGACCTCGGGCGGGAAGACCGTCTTCGAGCCCACCAGCTGGACCATTCGGGGGCCGTCGTTGGTGCCGGAGAGCGTGGCGGTCGGGACCTCGACCTGCGGCAGGCGGAGGCCACCGCGGGCGATGCCGTGGGCGTCCCGGACGATCTCGGCCGGCGAGCCGGCCACCTCGATGGGCGGGATCGACGCCGGCCGGACGCCCTCGGTCAGCCAGCGGTGCATGGCGTGGAGGCTGGCGTCCTCGACCGGCTGCTTGTCGAGGTCGTTCGGCACCAGGTCTGCCGGGCGCTCGACCGGCGCTCCCAGCGGGAAGCCCCAGTCCCGGAGGTTCTTCGCCGCGGTGACGAGCTCGCTGGCCCCGCCGTGGGCCATGCCGGCCGTCTCCCAGTAGACGAACCGCTCGTCGTCGGGACGCCGGATCGGGGCGTAGGCGAGGGCCTCCGTCTCGCTGTTCGTGATCATCGTCGGCACGCCGGTGTCGTCCCGGAGCTGGCCGGGCGGGTAGGCGGCCATGGCGCCATCGGGGGCCCGCCGGGCGATCGGCGCGCCCGTCCCGCCGTAGACGTCGAGCAGGAAGCCGTCGACCAGCCCGACGTGGGGGTGCACACCGTTCACGTAGGTGTGCAGCCGCATGGCCGACTGGGAGGCGCCGGTGGCGACGACCCGGCGGACGTCGTAGCCGGGCAGCAGCCCGGTGGCGGCGTGGCCGGGGGCCACCAGCCGGATGGCGGTGCTGAAGATGTCGTAGGACGCCGCGTCCGAGGGGATGTCGAGCTCGCCGTAGCGGGCCGGGTCCCAGGCCACCAGGCCGCGGGGGTCGGCCTTGTAGCCGTGGAGGCCCACCCGCTGGGCGGACACGCCGACGGTGACGTAGCCGCCGGCCCAGGTCTCTTCGCCCTCCCACTGGAGGATCTCGAAGCCGGCGCTCACGTTGTTCCAGGAGACGACGACGGTGCCGTTGAACCGGGCGGGGTCGACCGGGCGCCGGACCACCACCCGTGTGCGGTAGGGCATCGAGCCCGACGGCAGGGTCGTCCAGCGACCGTCCGGCGTGGCCTCGGTGCCCGGCGCCAGCTCGTAGGTCGTGGCCTCACCGGCGAGGAACCACTCCTCCTCGACGTAGCCGACGGCGGCCAGATCGACGAGCGGGCTGGCCGCCGGCCGCCCGTGACGACCACCCGTGACCGGACCCTCGAACGTCGCTGCCATCTCGCCCCTCTCCCCCGAACCGCACGGGCACCCACGGCCCTGGCCGCCCGCAGGTCAGCACACGGGCCCCGCCCTCCGCAATCGAGCCAGTGCCCGCCGGGGGCCGGGGTCCCGGGTCAGAGGCCCGACTCGGCCACGAGGGCCGCCGGCGCCTGGCACCGCCACCCGTCGGTGAGCAGCTCGGCCAACTCGTCGACCTCGACGGCCGCCAGCCGGACCAGCACCGCCGGGAAGCCGTTGTAGTGGGGCTCGGTGAAGTAGATCCGCTCGTCGACCGCGAGCAGGAGCTCCTTCTCGGCCTGATTCGCCACCCGCACGGCCAGCACGCCGGGGTTGGGGACCCGGGGCTTCCTGGGATCGACCCGCTCCATCCAGATCCAGGCGAAGTCCTTTTGCTTGCCCCGGTTCTCGACCGAGAACGCGAACCGATCGGCCACCTCGCTCGTCCCGGGCAGCGACAGGGCGAGCCGGCGCACGTCGTCCTGGGTGGCCATCGGACCAGTGAAGCCGCCCGGGGCGGTCGGCACCCGGCGACGAGCGCCGGGGCTCCCACACCCATCATCACCGTCAGGCGTCGGGGGGACCGAGCGCGACCGTGCCGTCGGGGGCCACCGACCAGCCCGGGTTGTGGGCGATCTCCCAGCACAGGCCGGTGGGGTCGACGACGGTGGCGTGGTAGCCGCCCCAGTCGGCCCGCTGGGCCGGCTTGGCCACCGTCGCGCCGGCCGCGATCATCCGCGTGACGACGGCGTCGACCTCGTCGTCGGTGCCGACGTTGTGGGCCAGCGTGAACGATGCCTCCACCGCGCCGCCGAGATCGGCGTCGAAGCCGGCTGCGGCGAAGAGGCTCAGGGCCTGGCCCGGAGCGATCTGGAAGAACGTGACCTCGCCGGGCACGGCCAGGATCGGCCGCCAGCCCAGCCCCTCCACGTAGTAGCGGGTGGACGCCTCGAGATCGGTGGCCCGCAGCGTGACGACGTCGACTCGTTGGTCCATGCGACCCACTCTGCCCCGGGCCGACCGGTGATCAGGCCCCGGCAGGGCCGGTGGTGTCCGCCGCGAGCGCGGCCAGCACGGCCTCGCCCCGCGCCGAGAGGCGGTAGCCGACCTCGAGGCTCTCGGTCAGGCCCAGCGCCTTGAGCCGCCTGACCCGCTGTTTGAAGGCCACCCGCTCCATCCCCACCTCGGCGGCCAGCTCCGTGCTCACCGTCGCCGGGCGGGCGGCGATGAGCCGCAGCGTCGGGACCGACCAGTCGAGCCGGGCCAGCCGGCGGCGGAGGTCGGCCAGCTCGTCGCCGTCGAGCTCGCCCCGTTGCCGAAGCTCGATCCGGGGGTCGTCACCCAGGCGGTGGAAGCGGACGCGGTGCAGCGTCCCCTCGGGCCGGAGGCCGGCGAGCACCGCGTCACGACCGTCGTAGCCGGCCGCCCGGGCGTCGGCATCGCTCAGCTCCCCCACGTCGATCACGGCGACCTCGTCGATCCGGAGCAGCCCGCCGGGGCTCTGCAGGGTGCCCCCGGCTCGCACGGTCGGGCGGCGCCAGCGCCGGAACGCCACCGTGATCGAGCCGTCGGCCAGGCCGGCCCACTCGTGCGCCCGGAACAGCATCGCCGCCGAGTGTGGCACCCGACGACGGGATCAAGGATCCACGCACGTGCAGGAACCCTGACCCGGAGTCGCTCGGGCGGCTGCTCGGGATCAGTCGAGGCGGACCACGGCCGCCGGGTCGGGGCCGGGCGGGCCGAGCCGGCCGACCTGGTCCGGGACGACGCGGTCGAGGTCCGCCACCAGCCGGTCGAGGTCCGGCCACCAGGGCCCGGGGGGCAGGGCGCCGAGCTGGTCGAGCAGGCCGACGGCGGGCCGGGCCGGCACCACCCGGGCCGCCGCGGCGGCGCCGAGCACCCCCAGGTACCAGTGCCGCCTGGTGACGCCGAGACCTTCCGGATCGACGAGCAGGTAGTAGTCGGGCAGGTCGAGCGACCGGGCCCGCCACCGGGCCAGCGTCTCCGAGACGGCCACCTCGAGCTCGCCGGCGGCGCCGGCACCGTCGAAGCGCCGGATCCAGGCTTCCGCCACCCACGCCAGCGGGTCGGCGTCGTGCACCACGTAGGGCGCCGAGGTCCCGCTCGCCTCCCGCCAGGCGGCCAGCGCCCGGTCGAGGGGCGGCGCGTCGGGGTCGGCCCGCACGACCCGCACGTTGCCGGCCCGCAACCCGTCGAGCGGCGCCGCCTCGCCGGGGGCGATCACGGCCACGACCGTGGTGTTCAGCGAGAGCACCCCCCGATTCTGACGCCGCGCCGGACCCGGGTGCCCGGACCGCCTCAGGTGCCGGACCCACTCAGGTGATCGACGTGAGGGCGGGCTCCGCTTCCGCGTCGATCGCCTCGGGCGGGGCGTGGCCCTCGACGTCGATCCTCGGCAGCAGGCGGTCGAGCCAGCGGGGCAGCCACCAGTTCCGGTCGCCCAGCAGCTCCATCGTCGCCGGCACGAGGAGCATCCGGACGATGGTGGCGTCGAGCAGGATCGCCGTCGCCAGGTCCGTGCCCATCAGCTTCACCGTGCGGTCCGACTCCAGGATGAAGCTGCCGAACACCACGACCATGATCGCCGCCGCGGCCGTGATGACCTTGGCGGTGGCGGCCAGGCCGTCGGCCACCGAGGTGCGGCTGTCGCCGCTGCGGTGCCACTCCTCCCGCACCCGGGAGAGGAGGAACACCTCGTAGTCCATGGAGAGGCCGAAGACGATGGCGAACAGCATCATCGGCGCCCACGGTTCGATCGGCGCCGTCTGCACCCCGGTGATGTCGCTGAGCCAGCCCCACTGGAACAGCGCCACCACGATGCCGTAGGACGCCCCGATGGACAGCAGGTTCATGATCACCGCCTTGAGCGGCACGAGCACTGACCGGAACACCACCATGAGGAGCAGGAACGACAGGGCCAGGACGGCCACGAAGAAGTAGGGAAGGCGGGACGAGAGGAAGTCCGAGAAGTCGAGGTTCACGGCGACGGTGCCGGTGACGGCCACCTCGACGCCGGCGGCCCGCTCGGCAGGGGGAAGCACGTCGTCGCGCAGCCGGTTGACGAGCTCGGTGGTTGCCTCTTCCTGCGGCCCGCTCGTCGGCACCAGGTTCCACAGCACGGCGGTGGGCTCGGGGCCGTTGGGGACCGGCTCGGACACGAAGGCAACGCCGGCGTCGGCGGCCACGGCCTCCCGGATCGCCGAGAGGTCCCTCGGTCCATCCTCGGGGAGCGCCGTCACGAGGAGCAGTGGACCGTTGAAGCCCTTCCCGAACCCGTCGACGAGCAGGTCGTAGGCCTTCTTCGTCGAGCTGTCGTCGGGGAAGTTGCTCTCGTCGGAGAACCCGAGCCGGAGGCCGAAGACCGGGAGCATCAGCAGGAGCAGGGCCACGGAACCGGCGACGGCGGCCGTCCAGGGCCGGTGCTGGATAACCCGGGACCACCGGTATGCCGCGGTCTCCCGGAGCGGCCGGCGCGTCTGGACGGGGACCTCGCGCTTCAGCGCCGGCACGAAGAACCCCGCGATCAGCACCAGGATCGCCACCGGGATGCCGACGATGAGCGGCGTCACCTTCAGGCCCATCCCGACGAGCGCGATGGCCACGAACGAGGCCGCGATCAGCCCCCGCCAGCGGGTGAGCTCGATGCGCTCACCGGCGAAGCCGAGCAGGGCCGGCACCAGCGTGAGCGACGCCGCCACGGTGACCGCCACCACGGCGGCGGCGCCGACGGCGAGGCCCTGGATGAAGGCCACGCCCATCAGCAGCATGCCCAGCAGCGAGATCACCACGGTCGTGCCGGCGAACAGCACCGATCGGCCGGCGGTGTCGACGGCGATCTGCACGGACTCCCGCACCGAGTGGCCGGCGTGGAGCTGCTCCCGGTACCGGGTGACGATGAGCAGGGCGTAGTCGATGCCGACGCCGAGCCCGATCATGATCCCCAGGAAGGTGGCGAAGTCGGGCACCGACATCAGGTTGCTGATGAGCGTGATCAGCGTGGTGCCGATGCCGATGCCGAACAGCGCCACGCCCACCGGCAGTCCCATGGCCAGCACCGAACCGAAGGCCAGGATGAGGATCACGATGGCGAAGGCGATGCCGAGGATCTCGGACGACGGCTCCTCGAACTCGGCGAAGATGAACCCGCCCAGCTCGACCTCGAGGCCCTCGATCGACGGCAGCTCGTCCTCGATGGCGTCCCGGATCTCGGCCGCCCGTGGGATCGGGATGTCATTCGGCATCTCGACGTTGGCGAAGGCGATCCTGCCGGCGTCGTCGCCGTCGGCGGCGACCTGCTGGGCGCCCGCTTCGGTGTAGGGGCTCTGGATCCGGACGACGTCGTCGAGCTCGGCCGCCTCGGCGAAGACCGCCTCCATCGCCGCTCGGACCTCGGCGTCGTCGACGCCCTGGTCGGCCTTGAACACGATCGTGCCGACGATGCCGGTGCCCTCGCCGCCGAACTCGTCGTCGAGGATGTCGAAGCCCTGCTTCGACTCCACGTCGGGCAGGTTGAACTCGTCGCGGAACGCGCTCCCGACCGCGCCCGACACCGCGAAGCCGAGCACCAGCGCGCCCACCCAGAGCCCGAGCACGAGCTTGCGGCGATCGTGGCACCAGGGACCGAGTCGAGTGAACACCAGCTACCTCCGGGGGGACGGACGACCGGGCTCGGGGTCGTCGACCGCGGCGCCGGGCCCACATCCTGCCTGCTCGACCGCGGGACCGGAACCGATCCGGCCACGACGGAGACGGAGGGACCGGCGGGAACTCATCGCGTCGGCGCCAACGGCCCGATTCGAGGGTTCACGGGGTTCCCGGCTGGGGAAGCCAGAGGGTGGGCCACCGCGCCCCGGGACCCACCGACCGGGCGCCGCACAGTGGGCACCCGCAGACCCACGAGGACCCGCAGACCACGAGGACCCGCCGACCCAGGAGGACCCGAAATGACCGCACGCCCCGGCGCCCAGCGGGCGAGGCTCCGTCCGATCGAGCGTCGCGTCCTGCGGCTCACCAGCGAGGGCGTGCCCACGGCCGAGATCGCCCGCCGGTTCCGCCGGGAGCCGGCCACGATCGAGCGGGTGCGCGAGATGAGCGAGCTGCACGCCGACGACGATCCCGGCCGCCTCCGGGGCGACGTCCTCACCGCCATGGAGCGTCGCATCCTCCGGTGGCGGGCCGACGGCCTCGACCACGCGACCATCGCGACCATGTTCCGCCGCTCGCCCTCGTTCGTCCGCCGGGTGGAGCAGCTCGCCCGGGGCAAGCTCGAGAGGGGCTGACGGTGGGACCGCAGCGCTGGCGGCCAGGCGACCTCGGCGACCGCCTCGACACCCTCGAGGGCATCGACCGGGTGGCGGTGCCGGCCCAGCGGGCGGTGGCCGCCGCCCTCCCGGGCGGGCGCCTCAAGGACGGCCTGCACGGCGTGTGGCTGGGCCACCCCCTGCACCCCGTCCTCACCGACCTGCCCATCGGCTTCTGGACGGGGGCGTGGGTGCTCGACCTCGTCGGCGGCCGATCGGCCCGGCCGGCCGCCGACCGGCTGGTGGGCCTCGGGGTCGTCACCGCGCTGCCGACGGCGGCCGCCGGCCTGGCCGACTGGTCGGTGCTGCCGGAGCCGGAGCGCCGCTCGGGCGCGGTGCACGCCATGGCCAACCTCACCGCCACCGCCCTGTACGCCGCGTCCTACGTCGCCCGCCGCCGGGGCCACCGGTCGACCGGGGTCGCGCTCGGGATGGCCGGCGCCGCCGCCGCGACCATCGGCGGCTACCTGGGCGGGCACCTCACGTTCCGCCGGTCGGTCGGCCCGAACCGGGCGGCGGCCGCGTCATCGACGCCGGACTGGACCGCCGTCGCCGGCCTCGAGGGTCCGGTGGACGAGCGCCTGGCGGCCGGCGAGCTCGACGGCACCCCCGTGGTCGTCACCGGCACCGAGCACGGACCGGTCGCCCTTGCCGACCGGTGCACGCACCTCGGCGGGCCCCTGCACGAGGGGACCCGCATCGACGGCTGCGTCCGCTGCCCTTGGCACGGGAGCCGGTTCCGCCTGGCGGACGGCCGGGTCGCGCTCGGTCCGGCGGTGGCGCCCCAGCCCGCCTACGAGCTCCGCAGCCGGGGCTCGGCGCTCGAGGGCCGTCGCCGCCCGCCGCCCTGAGCCCGGGCGAAACGGCCGACGACGGCTCGCCCCGGTAGCGTGGCGCCACTCAGCGGGTCACGAGGACCCGTGAGGATTGCTGAGAAGAGACGATTGTGACAACCGGAACCGTGAAGTTCTTCAACTCTGAGAAGGGCTTCGGCTTCATCTCACGCGAGTCGGGCGACGACGTGTTCGTCCACTACTCGAACATCCAGGGCGGCGGCTACCGCTCGCTCGAAGAGGGCCAGCGCGTCGAGTTCGACGTTGCGCCCGGACGGAAGGGTGAGGAAGCCCAGAACGTCCGCGTCATCTGATCGAACCGGGCCCTGCGCCCGGAGCGAGGGACCGCCGGCGAACCCGGCGGTCCTTTCGCGTCCGGGACCGGGTCCGGCGGGCGTCAGCCGCGACGCCGGTGGATGCTCAGCACCCCGGCCGGCGACGGCGGCGGAGGGTGGAAGGCCCGAGGTGGCACGCGGGGCCCGAGACCGAGCTCGAACCGCCGACTCGACGCGAGCCCGCCGAGGCCCCGCCCGGTCGCCCACCGCACGCACGCCCACCACGGCAGCACGAGCTCGGCCCGCTCGAGCCGGCTGGCGGGGTGCAGGAGCCGGCGCAGCACGGCGGCGGTGACGCCGAAGGGCGGGTTGGCCACGACCTTGAAGCCCCGGCGGGGCAGGCGGAGGTCGGCGGCGTCCGTTCGCACCACCACGAGGTCACGGCCGGCCAGCTCGGTCCGGAGCGATCGGGCCCGGCCCTCGTGGAGCTCGATCGCCACCACCCGGGCACCGGCGTCGAGCAGAGGCCGGGTGATGGCGCCCCGACCGGCCCCGATGTCGAGCACCAGGTCACCCGGTGCGACCCCGGCCCGCCTGACGAGCCGGCTGGCCCAGTCAGGATCGAGGCGGTGCCACCCCCACCGCTCGGGTCCCGCGGACACGGCGCACCATCGCCATCGCCATCGTCATGGCCGCAGCCTCGCCGGGTCGCCGCCGCCTGCGCACCGAATTTCGGGCGTCGCCCTCCGGTCTCCTTCCAGGCGGCGGACCGCACCCCCCCGAACTGGGTGCCGCTGGAGCCGCGACGCGGCTTCGACGGCGCCCAGTTCGGGCATCGGCCGCCCCTGAGCGCTGTCGAGTGGCGCCCGGGGTGGCCTCAGCCGGCCACGAGGTCGGCGTAGTCGGGGTGCTGGTCGATGAACTCCCGGACGTACCAGCAGGCCGGGACGACCTGGCGGCCCCGCGACCGGAGGTCGTCGAGCACGGCGCCGACGAGCTCGGCGCCGAGGCCCCCGCCCTGGCGGGACGGGTCGATCAGGGTGTGGGGCAGCACCACGACGTCGCCCTGCTCCCGGTAGTCGGCGACGCCGATCACGGCACCGTCCTCCACCAGCTCGTAGCGGGACGACTCGGGCGCGCGGCGGACGGTGCGGCTCACGGGACGAACTGCTCCTCGATCTCGGTGACGATCCCGCCCTCGATGGTGACCCAGCAGCCCGAGCCCTCGTGGCGCTCGACGGCGAAGTCGGCCACGTTCGACGAGGTCAGCGTGGCCCCGCCCCCCACCAGCACCCGCACCGTGGTCGAGCCCCTGGCGATCAGGGTCCGGAGCTTCGGGTTGTCGTTCACCACGTAGTAGTCGTTGTTCACCTCGTCGCCCCGCGCCGCCGCCTCGGCCTCGGCTTCCTCGCCGGTGAGGAAGTAGGCGAGGTCGAACTCGCCGTAGGCGATCGTGTCCCCGATCTCGAACGTCCGCCAGAAGCCGAAGTGGCGGCCGTCCTCGAGCTCGCTCCTGCCCGTGGCGTCGCTGTCGCCGACGCTCCCCACCGGCTCGGTGACCGGCGTGCGGGCCCAGGTCGTCGACGTCGTCGACGACCTGGAGGAGGCGCCCCCGTCGTCGTCGCCCCCGCAGCCGGCCACGAGCGCCGCCACCGCCACCGCCGAGGCCACCGTCCGGTTCACGCCCACGCCGTCAGTCTGGAGCACGCCCCACCCCTGCCCCACTCGTTCTCTGTCGACGCCTGCGGAATAACCCCGGCCGGGTCGACGAAGAACGGGGCGAAGTGGACGGCCGGCGGTTCGGGGAAGTGCCCGTATGGCAAGGTGCTGGACGAGTTCGCAGGTCGGGCCGGAGTCGGGGGGAACATGCGGCAGCTGCTGGACGACATCATCGTGCTCGAGCTCTCGGAAGAGGGGTCGGGCGCCTACTGCGCCAAGGTCTTCGCCGACCTCGGGGCCGATGTCGTGAAGGTGGAGCGGCCCGCCGGTGACCCGCTCCGCGCCCACCCGGGCGCCTTCCTCCACCTGAACACCAACAAGCGGGGCATCACCGCCGACCCGTCGGATCCGGAGTCCCGCCGTCGCGTGGGCCGCCTCGTCGAACGGGCCGACGTGGTGATCCAGACCCTCGGCACCGGCGACCTCGCCCGGTGGGGCACGAGCTGGGAGGAGGTCCGGGAGCGAAGGCCGTCGCTCGTCGCGGCCACCATCAGCGGCTTCGGCGCCGACGGTCCCTACGCCTCGTACACGTGGTCGGACGTGGTCGCCCAGGCCACGAGCTGGTTCGTGTACCCCCAGCACCTGTCGGACAGGGTGCCGATCCGGCTGCCCGGGATGGTCGGCCTGTGCGCGATCGGCCACACCGCCGCGGTCGGGGCGCTGTCGGCGGTCCTCCGGGCGAGGGGCTCGGGCCGGGGCGCCTTCGTCGACGTGGCCGCCTACGAGGCGCTGGCGGCGGTGCCGTCGAGGGTGGGGCGGTTCCTCGGCTGGGAGTACCTGGGCCGCCGGCCCCCGGCGCCGGTGCCGGCGAGCACCGGCGGCACCCTCATCCCGATGGGGACCTTCCCCTGCGAGGACGGCTTCGTGTCGATGATGTCGACACCGCAGCAGCTCCCCGAGATGCTCGCCGTGCTCGACGACGACGACCTCCGCGCCGCCTTCGCCCGCCCCGACGCCTTCCTGCGGGGCGAGACGAAGGAGATCCTCGACGCCGCGCTGTATCCCTGGCTCTTCTCCCACACCCGGGCCGAGGCCATGGCGGCCGCCCAGGCCGCCGGCTGGCCCTTCGCCGCCGTGCACACCCCGTCGGAGGTGCTCGAGGTCGACCACCTCCACCAGCGGGGCTTCTGGGTCGAGGTCGACGACCCGGAGCACGGTTGCCTGCTCCTGCCCGGCGCCCCCTACCGGCACGCCGAGGGAGGGTGGCGCCTCCGCCGCCAGTCCCCCCGACTCGGCCAGCACGACGCCGAGGTCGACGCCGACCTGTCGTCACCGCCGTCCGAGCCGGCCCGCGCCCGGGTGGCGACGGATCCGGACGAGCCGCCGCTGCGCGGGGTCCGGGTGCTCGACCTCACGACCGTCTGGTCGGGGCCGTTCGTCACCCTCCTTCTCGCCGACCTGGGCGCCGAGGTGATCCGCGTCGAGAACCCCTCCGTCTTCCCGCCCACCACCAAGGGCTACGTGCCCCGACCGAACGACAAGATGCTCCTCGGGAACCTGCTCGCCCAGTACGCCCCGACGGCCGAGGGGCAGCCGGACCGGCCCTGGAACCGCCACGCCCTCAACAACTCGATCGCCCGCAACAAGCGGTCGATGACGCTCGACCCCCGCCGGCCGGAGTGCCGGGAGCTGCTCATGCGGCTCGTCGAGCGGTCGGACGTGTTCATCGAGAACCTCAAGGCCTCCACCCTCCACCAGATGGGCATCCACGAGAGCGAGCTGATGGACCGCAACCCGCGGCTCGTCGTCGTCCGCATCCCTCCGGCCGGCCTCACCGGCGACTGGGCCGGCTACACGGGCTTCGGCGGCCAGTTCGACGGCCTCTCCGGCCTGACCTGGATGACCGGGCACCCCGACGCGTCACCGATCGAGACCCCGCCCACCACCTACATGGACTTCGCCACCGGGCCGGCCGGCGCGTTCGCGGTGATCGCCGCCCTCCACTACCGGGAGGCGACCGGCCGCGGCCAGGTGGTCGAGCTGGCCCAGATGGAGAACGTGCTGAACCACCTCGGCGACGTCTTCGTCGACTGCCAGCTCGGGCCGGAGCCGGCCCGCATCGGCAACCGCGACCCCCGACGGGCCCCGCAGGGCATCTATCCGAGCCGCGACCCCTACCACTGGCTGGCCGTGACCGTCACCGACGATCGGGCGTGGGCGGCGCTGGCCGGGGTGATCGGTCGACCGGAGCTGGCCGGCGACGCCCGCTTCGCCGACGTCGCCGGCCGCCACGCCAACCACGACGAGCTCGACCGGCTCATCGGCGAGTGGACCGCGACCCGGGACGTGCTCGAGGCGTTCCACACCTTGCAGGCCGCGGGCGTGGCCGCCGGGCCCCAGCTCGACGACGCCATGCTGGTGTCCGACCCCAACGTCGCGGCCCGGGACTGGCTCCGCCCGCTCACCAGCACCGACGTCGGCACCCACCTCCACATCGGCCACGCCTTCCGGGGCGTCCCCCAGGTGTGGGAGCGGGGGTCGCCCATCCTCGGCGAGGACAACGAGTACGTCTACAAGGAGGTCCTCGGCGTCGACGACGCCGAGTACGAGCGGCTCGTGGCGGCCAAGGTGATCGTCACCGACTACCTCGACGCCGACAACCACGCCTGCTGACCGGACGCCGTCCAAGCGTGGCCGGGGCCCCGCCGGAGCCGGCCTCTAAGGTGCCCCGCTGGCACCCAGTTGGCACCCAGGTGGCACCCAGGTGACACGAGCGACCACGACGACGAGAGGTCCCCCATGGCCGTCAAGATCGGCAAGAACTTCCACATCATCCACCTCACCGACGACCTCAAGGCCCTCGACGCCTGGTACTACGACATCTTCTCCTGCCAGCGCTACATGCCCGACAGCTACATGAAGTCCGAGGTCCGCGACGCCTCCCTCGTGCTGATCGGCGACCTCTGCATCGAGCCGCTGGCCCCGGCGTTCCACGTCGAGGGCTGGGACAACATGCCGCTCGGACGCTTCTACAACCGGCTCGGCACCCGGTTCCACTCCTTCGCCTGGCACGTCGACGAGGGTCTGGACGAGCTCTACCACGACCTCCGGGAGCACGGGGTCCGCTGCTACGGCACCGCCGGCGTCAAGCAGGAGGACGACAGCGTGCGGGGTGCCCTGTTCACCCATCCCCGCGACACGTACACCCAGCTCGAGTTCGTGCCCGCCCCCCGACCGGACGGCCCGGCGGTGCTGCGCGACCCCCGGTACCGGCCCGACTGGAGCCCGGCCTGGTGGGCCGACTTCCACCCCCTCCAGGTGCAGAAGCTGTCGCACTCGACCGTCTCGGTCCGCGACGTCGACAAGGCCCGCGACCTCTACGTCGACGTGTTCCGCGGGAAGCTCCTGCACCAGGGGGAGGTCGCCCACCACCAGACCGAGAGCGCCTTCGTGCTCGTCGGCGAGGACATGGTGATCGAGTTCGCCCAGCCGCTCGAGCCCACCTCGCCGGTGGCGGTCGACATGGAGCGCTACCACGAGAGCATCTACTCCGTGACCTACAAGGTGCGCGACCTGGCCCAGGCCGAGGAGTACCTGACCCGGAAGGGCGTGTCGTTCCTCACCAACGACGGCACGACCATGGTGAGCGATCCGGCCACCACGATGGGCTGCACGATGGCGTTCTCCACCTGGAGCGTGCCCGGCGACCCCCGCCCGGACTGGAGCGAGCACACCGAGGGTCCACTCCCGATCGACTTCCTCCGCCAGGCCTGAGCCGCAGCCGGGGCGCGCTCCCGGATGATCCCGGTTGTGCGCCCGGGCCGGACCACTAGCGTGCCGCCGTGCCCGATCCGGTCCTGCCCGGGCTGGCCGACGAGCGGCGCTTCCTCGACCGGGCCCGGGCCGCGGTCGAGGCCAGGCTCGAGCGGCTGACCGACCGCACCGGGTCCGGCGCCGACGGGCTGGCCGACGAGTGGATCGCGGCCGTCCTGGCCGGCACCGTCGAGCAGCTCCGCAAGGACCTGGTCGTGTTCGGCCGGATCGACGACGAGATCCCCTGGCGGGTCGGCCTCTACGGCGTCGACGAGGGCGGCGACCAGCTGGTGGTCGACTGGCGGGCGCCCTTCGCCGAGGCCTTCTACCGGGCGTCGTTCGACGACCCGATGGGCCTCACCCGGCGGGTCAGCTACGTGGGGGCCATCGACGACCTGTTCGTCGAGGAGTTCGCCACCGGCGAGGTCCGGGGCACCGCGCCGCTGCTGGCCGAGCTCTCCCGGGAACGGGGCGCCACGATGCGGGCCGCGGTGGCCACCCTGCAGCAGGAGCAGGACCGCCTGGTCCGCCTCGACCCCCGGGCCCGGCTCGTCCTCCGGGGCGGCCCCGGGACCGGCAAGACCGTGGTCGGGCTCCACCGGGCCGCCTGGCTCGTCTACAACGACCGGCGGGTCACGGCCGACCGGATCCTCGTGCTCGGACCGAGCGAGCGCTACCTCCGCTTCGTCGCCACCGTCCTGCCGACCCTCGGCGAGGCCCGGATCCGCCAGACGACCTTCGAGACCCTCCTCGGGCCGGCCACCGGCCCGGGCGCCGACGAGCGGTGGCCGGCGATCCTCGACCGGCTCGAGCGGTCGCTGCTCCGACCCGACGACGTGAGGGTGGGCCGGCGCCTCGTCCTCGCCGAGGAGGTGGCCGAGCTGGTCGACCGGTGCTGGCGCAGCCCCCTCCCGTGGCGGGACCGGCGCCGGTCCTTCGTGGCCGCCATCGGCAGGCGGGCCGAGGGGGTCGAGGCCGCCGACGTCGCCGCCGCGGTGCGGGCGGTGTGGCCGGCGGTGCCGACGCGCCAGGCCTGGGCCAAGGTCCGCAACCGGCGGGTGCTCGAAGGCATCGGGGTCGAGCCCGACCTGATCCGAGACTGGCTGGCCGTCGACGACGACGGACCGCTCCTGGACGAGGTGCGGGCCCGCTTCGAAGGGACGCCGGCCCGCTACTCGCACGTCATCGTCGACGAGGCCCAGGACCTCTCCCTGCTCCAGCTCCGGGCCGTGCTCCGGAGGGGGGAGGGCTTCACGCTCGTCGGCGACGACGCCCAGCGCTCGAACCCGGCCGGCATCGGCCTGCCGAGGGCCGCCGCCCTCCTCGACGCGCCCGTCGAGGAGCTCCGCACCGCCTACCGGATGTCGGCCGAGATCGCCGACTGGCTGAACGACCACGCCCGCCGCCACCGCCTCGACGCCGTCGAGCTGCTCGGCATCCGGCCGACCGGTGTGGCCGTGCGGGTGGTGCCGGGAGCGGACACCGCCGCCGAGGCCGACCGGCTGGCCGTCCGGTGAACGACGGTCGCCGTGATCGGCCCCCACGACGTGTGGGACCACAAGGGCGTGGAGTACGACGCCGTGGTCGTGGCGGCCGCCGCCATGACGCCGGCCGAGCTCTACCTGGCCGCCTCCCGCGCCGCCCACGAGCTCGTCGTGATGGGCTGAGAGGCACGCCGACAGGCGCGCCCGCGACCCGAGCGCTCGGCGCCGCCGACGCAAGGAGCGGAGAGCGGAGGGCGGAGAGCGGAGAGCACCGAGACGAAGGAGCCGAGCACCAGCGCGGCGGTGACGACAGGCGCGGACGCTGACGTCTCCGTCGGTCGTCCGTCGGTCGTGGCGGGGACGGTCGCTGGCGTTGTCACCCCCGTCGGGGAGACTGGCGGCATGGCCTTCGGACAGCAGTCGGGACCGCCGGCGACGGCGCGGCAGGTGCGCGACCTCCTCGACCTGCTCCAGGGAGCCGGCCACACCGACTTCCGCGACGCCCGGGGGCCCATGGGCTTCACGCAGCGTCAGGCCGCCGGCAAGTTCACCCGGGACGAGGCCGAGGCGTTCATCCAGCAGCTCCAGGTCACGCCTCCCGAGGAGGGTTCGGCGGTCGCGGCGGCGCCGGCGGCGCGGCTCTCCCCTGCCGAGGTCGCCCTGCGCCGGCTGCCGGCCGGCCAGCTGGCCGCCGAGCTCCAGCGCCGGGGCTGGATCGTCGTCGAGCCCTAGCCCGCTCACGCCCAGCCCCCCACGCGCCGTGCGACCCGGACGCCCTCAGGGGTCGCTCGGGCTGCACCTAGCAGCGAGGGCGAGGGACGACCGTCTCAGCGGCGAGAGACGAGGAGGGCCACGCCGTCGCCTTCGAGGTCGGCCAGCGGCGGGGTGCGGCCGGTCATGGCCGAGAGCAGCGACACCATGGGGCCGGCCACCCGGGCTCCGGCACCGCGGGTCCAGCCGGTGTCGGTGGCCACCAGCTCGAGACCGGCGATGCGGTCCTTGGCGCCGATCACGAGGTTCGACCCGGCGTAGGACTCGGCCACCCGGGCGAGGGCCGCGGCGGGGTAGTCGTGGGCGATGCCGAGGGTCCGGCGGATGTCGTCGGCGTGCACGATCGTCTCGCCGAGCCAGGTGTCGATCGGCCCCGGCGGATGCCTCGTCGAGCCGATCGCGGCCTCGAAGCGGCGCAGCCCATCGGCCGCGGTCCCCGCCCGGGCCGCGGCGATGTCTCGAGCCTGCATCGCCGAGAGCTTGAAGCCCGACCGCGCCATCCTGGCCACGAACGCCGGGGGCGTCATGCGGGCCGTCGCCGTCATGTGGGCCAGCACGTCCCGCACGCTCCAGCCCGCGCACGGAGACGGGAGGTCCCACGCCCCGTCGTCGATCGAGCCCAGGTCGTCCGCCAGCGCCCGCCTCTCGGCGTGGATCGTGGGCCACACCTCACGCTTGTCCATCGGTCCCCCTTCGGTTCGTGACCCGCCCCGCCGACGGCGCGACCCGCCGGTGTCGTGGACCTCCGTCCCGGTCACGGCACAGCGTGGCACCTGCCGTCACGGGAGGAGCGCTTCGGGACGACATCGGGTAGGAGGCGGCCATGAGCCTCGTCCGCACGATCGCCCGTCCGATGCTCGCCGGCATGTTCGTCTATGGCGGGCTCGACGCCATCAAGAACCCCACCTCGAAGGTGGCCCCGTCCGAGGGTGTGGCCCAGCCCATCGCCGAGGCGCTCCCGGTCGACCTGCCCGACGACACCGCGCAGCTCGTGCGCCTCAACGGGGCCGTGCAGCTCGCCGCCGGGGTCATGCTCGCCTTCGGTCGCCTGCCCCGTGTGTCGGCCCTGGCGCTCGCCACCTCGCTGGCACCGACGACGGTTGCCGGCCACCGCTTCTGGGAGGCCGACGACCGCCAGACCCGGAACCAGCAGCTGACCCACTTCTTGAAGAACGTCTCGATGTTCGGCGGGCTGCTGCTCGCCGCGGTCGACACGGGCGGGCGGCCGTCGGTGTCCTGGTGGGCCCGACGGGCGGGACGGAAGGCCCGGCGCCGCGCCGACCGCGCCGCCGAGCGGGTGCACGACTCGGCCAGTCGGGCGGTGGGCCGCACGGCCGACGTGCTGCACGACGCCATCCCCCTCACCCACTGACCCGGTCAGGCGCCGGTCCTGCCGGCCGGGCCGGGCACCTTCACACCACGTCGGGCGGCACGATGCCGAACCGCTCGGCGAAGCGCTCGACGTTGAGCGCCTGACCCTTGACCCGGGCGATGACGTCGGGGCCGAGGATCTGGTCCTGGCCCGGGAACTGGCCGGCCCCTCCGTCGGGACCGATGGGGACGGCGATGCCCGGCCCGCTCGGCTCGAAGCGGGCCAGCTCGCCCCCGTCGACGATGGCCAGGATGTTGGCCGCGACCACGGCGGCCTGCCGGCTGGCCGCGGCGGCCATCTTGGCGTGCCCGCTGGTGAGGTCGCCGACGGCGAAGACCCGATCCTGGCCGGCCACCAGCATCTCGGGCGTCACCTCGACGAACCCGTCGGCCCGCCTGGCGGTGGCCAACCCGCCGGCGAGGTAGTCGCTCACCGGCGTCACGCCCCAGCACCGGAACCACACGTTTGCGGTGACCGCCGTGCCCCCCTCGGTCGTGACGGTGAAGGCGCCGAACGCGCCCGGCTCCGTCGGCGGGAGCGACGTGAGCGGGCTGCCGAGCAGCAGGCGCACCCCCCGGTCCTCGAGCTGGCGCCGGAGCTCGGCCTTGAGCTCGAGCTTGAAGAGCGGGCCCATCACGTCGTCGGCGAGGTCGTGGAGCGTGATCGCCTTCGTGGGCCACACCGTGTTGATCTCACCGGCGAGCTCGATGCCGACCGGCCCGGCGCCGACCAGCAGGACGTGGTCGGCCTTCTCGATGGCCTCGCGGGCGGCGGCGAAGCGCTCCATCGCCTCGGCCTGGTCGTCGACGTCGCTCTTGGCCGGGAACGGGTAGCTCGAGCCGGTGGCCAGCACCACGAAGTCGGGCGTGAGCGCCGCGCCCGACGCCAGCTCGACCCGGCCGGCCTCGACCGCCACGGCCCGGTCGCGGAGCACCCGGCCCCGGGCCAGCAGGCGGTCGTAGGGGAAGAAGATGCGCGGCAACCAGTCGGCGTTCACCACCGCCCGCAGCGCGGCGATGGCGTGCACGAACGAGTCCTTCGGCTCGACCAGCACGACGTCGGCCCGCTCGTCGAGGGCGGCGGCGGCCGCGATCCCGCCGTAGCCACCACCCACCACGACGACGCTCGGGCGGCGGGGCTCCTGCTCGCTCACGGTCGCAGCTCCTTGGGGGGGGTGATGGGCCGGCCGGATCGCCAGCGGTCGACCGGACGATACGGCCGCCCGGTCAGCCCGCCACCGGGAACCGGTCGGACGCGGCGCCGAGCCGGGCCCGCTCGTCGCCGGTGAGCGGGAGGCGACCGAAGCCCTTCAGGACGAGCGTGCGAGCGTCCCAACCGAGCAGCTCGCGGGTCGCCCGGTCGTCCGACAGGCGGTCGACGGGCTCAGCCGCCGGAGGCAGTCGCCGGAGGCGGGGCGTCGAGGGGCGGCACCCGGCCGACGGTTCGAGCGAGGAGCGGGCCGGCGATGGCGGTGAGCAGCACGAAGGCGGCCGCCACCGCGCCGAGCTCGTCACCGTCGGGGAGGGCGGCGCCGAGGCTGGCGATGACGATCGAGAACTCGCCCCGGGCGACCAGCGTGGTCCCGGCCCGGAGCCGCCCGGCCCGGCCCACGCCGGCTCTCCCCGCCGCGAACCAGCCCGTCCCGATCTTCCCGGCGATGGCGAACACGGCCAGGGCGGCGGCAGGGAGCATGGCGCCCACCACGTCGCCGGGCCGGATCTGGAACGAGAAGAAGAGGAAGAAGACGGCGGCGAACAGGTCGCGCAGCGGCCCGAAAAGGGCACCGGCCCGGTCCTGCACCGGGCCCGACAGCGCCAGGCCCACGAGGAAGGCGCCGATGGCGGCGGACACCTCGAGCTGCTGCGCGAGGCCGCCGACGAGGAGCGTGAGCCCGAACACCGAGAGCAGCAGCGACTCGTCGCTCCCCCCTTCGAGCAGGCCGCTCAGCCGGTCGCCGTAGCGGAGGGCGACCGTGAGGATCACCTCGACCGACAGCAGGGCCACGGCCACGGTCGACACCGTCGCCATGGCGTCCTGACCCGTCGTCAGGGCCGCGGCCAGCGGCAGGAAGACGGCCATGGCCAGGTCCTCGATCACGAGGAGGTTGAGGATCGGCGGCGTCTCCCGGTTGGCGAACCGGTCGAGGTCGGTGAGGACCTTCGACACGATGCCGGACGAGCTCACCCAGCTCACCCCGCCGAGCAGCACCGCCCCGGCGCCACCCCACCCGAGCACCAGGCCGATCACGAAGCCCGGCACGAAGTTGGCCAGGCCGTCGACGACGCCCGGGGCCAGACCGGTGCGGAGGCCGCGCCGGAGCTCGTCGCCGGTGTACTCGAGACCGAGCGACAGGAGCAGCAGCAGCACGCCGATCTCGCCGACGAGCCCGATGAAGTCGACGCTGATGTCGAGCGGGGCGAGGCCGCCCTCGCCGAAGGCCAGGCCGGCCAGGAGGTAGAGCGGGATGGCCGTGATGCCGAGACGACCGGCCAGCCGGGCCAGGGCCGCGAGGACGAGGGTGACCGCGCCGATCTCGACGAACGCCACCGCCGCGTCTGCGGAGGCCGCGGCGAGTGGCGTCACGAGACGAGCAGCGTGCGGAGCTGGGCCAGCCCTTCGGGCGTGCCCACGGCGACGACCACGTCGTGCTCGTGGAAGGCGAACTCCGGCCCTGGGGCCGCCACGGTGGCCCCGTCCCGGATGACAGCGACGATCGACGCGCCCGTCCGGGTGCGGAACGCGCCTTCGGCGATGGTCGAGCGGGCGAAGGGCGATCCCGGGGTCAGCGTCACCCACTCGATCCCGAGACCCTCGATGGTGTGCTGCACGGCGGCGACGGTCTCGCTGATCTGCCCACCGCCGAGCACCTCGGTGAGCGACCGGGCGTCGTCGGCGCTGAGGTGCAGGACCGTGGTGCTCGTGTCCGGGTCCCGCCGGTCGTAGACCGCGAGCTCGCGGCGGCCGCTGCGGTGGGTCAGCACGGCGAGGCGCTCACCGCCGGCGGTGGTGAACTCGTGCCGGACGCCGACGCCGGGCAGCAGGGTCTCCTCGATCTCCGCCATCCCACCATTGTCGCCGACGGGCGCCCCCCACGACCGGAGGAGCACCCTGCTAGAGGACGAACTCCTTGATGGTGGCGGCCAGCTCGAGCGGCATGTCTCCCTGGATGCTGTGGCCGGCCTCCTCGTAGCGCACCACCTTGGCGTCCGGCAGGCGGCGCTTGAGCTCGGCCTCGTCGTCGTCGCGGAGCACGGAGTCCTGCCGCATCCCCCGGGCCAGCAGCAGCGGCACCCGGATCCGCCCCAGGGTGTCGAGCATGGCGTCGTAGATCGTCGGCGCCCCCTCGGCGTTCGGCGCCGCCGGCGGCGGGGCGCCTTCGGGCCGCTCGACCCGCCAGCGGGAGTGCCGCCACACCCAGCTCCCGTCCTCCAGCTGCAGGGCGTTGTGCAGGATCCCCCGGCGCAGCGACGACTCGCGGCGCAGCGGGTTGAACTGCTTGGTGCGGTCGAGGAGCTCCTGGAAGCTCGGGAAGGTGGCCGGACCGTTGACGAAGGCGCCGATGTGGGCGGCGTGCTCCGCCTTGATCCCCGGCAGGATGTCGACGAGCACGACCTTTCGCACGAGCTCGGGCGCCAGCTCGGTGAGCGCGATGGTGGTGAGGCCGCCGAAGGACATGCCGATCACGCCCTTGGCCTCGGGGGCGAGGGCCCGCACCACGACGGCGACGTCCTCGGCCGCGCCGGTGGGCCCCCCGTCGCCCAGCTGGCGCTCGCCCGGGCCGTCGGAGTGGCCGTGGCCGGGCAGGTCGATGGCGACCAGCGGGGTGGGCCGCAGGGCCATCGCCACCGTGTCCCACGTGTGGGCGTTCTGCGAGCCGCCGTGCAGGAACACCAGCTCGGGCGGCCCCTCGCCCCACACCAGCGCGCTCAGGTTCCGGCCGGGCGCGACCTCGGTCTCCACCCGTCGGACGATCGGCGGCCCGTCGTAGGGAAGGCCGTACTCGGCGGCGTTCTCGTGGAAGAGACCGAACTCGTCGTAGGCCACCCGCCCCGCATCGCTCATGACGAGCACCGTACCGACACGCCCGCCGCCGTGCCGGCGCAACACCACACCTTCCCGTTCCTTGTCGCGTGCCGCACCTTCCGGGTGGCCAGCGCGACATTGTTGTCACAGCGGCCCGGCCGCCGGTCGTTCGCCCGCCCGGCGGGATGGGCTACTCGGCGGTGAGGAGCGCGCAGGCGGCGAAGCCGCCGACCGCGTTGCTGACCACCCCGACCTGGGGGTCGGGCAGCTGGCGCTCCCCGGACTCCCCCCGGAGCTGTCTGGTGACCTCGATGAAGAAGTTGGCGCCGTGGCGCCGCCCCATGTTGCAGGCGCCACCGTCCGTGTTGGTCGGGATCCTCCCGCCGGGCCGGGTGTTGCCCTCGGCCACGAAGGGCCCGCTCTCGCCCTTCCCGCAGAACCCGAGGGCCTCCAGCCACTGCATCGTGATGAAGGTGAAGCCGTCGTAGAGGCCGGCGACGTCCACGTCCTCGACGGTGAGGTCCGTCCGGTCCCACATCCGGGCCGCGGCCCGCCACGGCGACGACTCCGTCATGTCTTCCAGCAGGTTGAAGTCCAGCACGTCGGTCGTGCCCATCGCCCACGCGTCGAAGAACACCGGCTTCCTCGCCATGTCGCGCGCCCGCTCCTCCGTCGTGAAGATGAGCGCCGAGCCGGAGTCGACGGGGTAGTCGCAGTCGAGGAGGTGGAGGGGCTTGCTGATGTAGCGGGAGCTCAGGTAGTCCTCGATGGACAGGGGGTCCCGCAGGATGGCCTCCGGGTTCCTCGCCGCGTACTCGCGCTGCGCGACGGCCAGGGCGCCGAACTGCTCCTCCGTCGTGCCGTAGAGGTCCATGTGACGTCGCATGTAGAGGCCGGCCCAGTGCGCGCCCGTGACCGAGCCGTAGGGGCGCAGGAACTGCTGCCCACCGGCGGCGCCCTCCTCGACCTGGCCCGGCACGTATCCCCCGGCCGCACCGACCTGGTGGACGGGCCGGACCGTCAGGCAGGTGTGGCAGGAGCCGGACGCCACCGCCGCGATCCCGTGGAGCGCGGCGACGCTGTAGGCGGCGCCGTCGGCCGATCCCGAGTACCACGCCACGTCGGGGATTCCGAGCAGGTCCGCGGTCTGGGTGGCGGCCACGTACTGGTGGGGGAAGCAGTGCACCGCCACGCCGTCGATGTCCTTCGGCGTGATCCCGGCGTCGGCCATCGCCGCGACCGATGCCTGCGCGGTGAGAGCCTCGAGGCTCAGGCCGGTCCGCCGGCCGACGGTCGAGTAGCCCACGCCCACGATCGCCACCCGTTCGCCCTTGCGCCCGGCCATCAGCGGTTCCCTCCCCCGGCGGTGCCGGTCGCCACGGCCGTCGGCCGGAACACCGGGAGCACCACCCCGTCGTCGATCGTCTCGAAGGTGACCTCGACCGGCAGGCCGCAGCGGAGGTCCTCCTCGGCGCAGTCCACGAGGTTGGTCACCAGCTTGAGGCCGGGCTGCTCCTCCAGCTCCACGACCGCCAGGACGTAGGGCAGCCTCGTGGCCAGCCACGGATGGAAGGGCTGCACGGCGACCGTGTACGAGTACACGGTGCCCCGCCCCGACATCTCCGCCGGCGAGAGGTCGAAGCCGTTGCAGCGCTTGCAGCACGGCCTCGGCGGGTGACGGTGGTAGCCGCAGTCGTTGCACCGCTGGATGAGCAGCCGGCCCTCCCGGGCGCCGTCCCAGAAGAACGCCGTCAGCTCGTCGGGCACCGGCACGATCGGTCGGACGTCCTCCACGTGGCCCCCCTCCCCCTCCCCCGATGTCTAGCCCGATTCTGGGTTCAAGGACTCACGCATGTGTGGGAACCGTGAACCCGGAGCCGGAAGTCGTCAGCCCAGGGCGGACTGGCCGCCAAACTGGGCGCCGCTGCGGAGGCCGCCGTGCTGGGTGCGGAACACGACCGTGTTCATGGCCTCGTTCAGCTCCTCCGGATCCCACTTGCGGTCGCCGCCCGGCACGCCCACGACGGCGTTCGGCAGCCACGGGTTGAAGTGGGTGACCTTGGTGCCCTGCGAGAAGAACACCTGCCCGGTGACGTGCTGCGAGAGGTCCGACGCCAGCCACACGGCCAGCGGGGCGACGTTGCCCGGATCGCGGGGATCGAACGTCTCGTACTGGTCGGGCTCGGCGATCTCGGCGATGTCCGTCCCCCGGGTGATCCCGATGAGCCGGGTGGTGCCCGACGGGGCGATGGCGTTCGAGCGCACGCCGTAGCGGGCCATGTCCTGGGCCAGCGCGATCGTGAACATGGCGATGCCGCCCTTGGCCGCGGCGTAGTTCGTCTGGCCGGTGTTGCCGAGCAGGCCCACCGTCGAGGTGGTGTTGATCACCGACGCGTTGACCTTGCCGCCGATCTCCTTGCTCCGGTCCCGCCAGTAGGCGGTGGCGTGGCGGGCCGGTGCGAAGTGGCCCTTCAGGTGCACCTTCACGACGGCGTCCCAGTCGGACTCCTCCATGTTGAAGATCATCTTGTCCCGGAGGATCCCGGCGTTGAGGACGAGCACGTCGAGCCCGCCGAAGGCGTCGATCGCCTGCTGCACCATGGCCCGGGCCGCCTCGAAGTCGGAGACGTCCGAGTGGTTGGCCACGGCGTTCCCGCCCCGGCTCTTGATGATCTCCACCACCTCGTCGGCGGCCCGCTGGTCGGCACCGCCGCCCGAGGGCGCCCCGCCGAGGTCGTTCACGACCACCTGCGCCCCGGCCGCCGCCATGTCGAGGGCGTAGCCCCGACCGACGCCGTGCCCCGCCCCCGTGATGATCACTGACTTGCCGTCGAGAAGTCCCATGGCCCGGAAGCTAGGCGCCGCGGGCCGGCCGGCGCCCGGGGGGCGGGCGCGCCACTCGGACGGCCCGGTACGGTGCACCCCCGGTGGAGCCGGTCGTCGTCGACGTCAGCGTGGAGCCCGACGACGACGGCCTCGTCGTCCACTGGCGCCTCGACGGCGGTGACGGACCGGTCGACATCGCCACGGGCAGCTCGCCACAGGCGATCGACCACCGCCACGCCCGAACCGCCGGCGCGGGCGAGCGCTCGGCCCGGCTCCCCCGCCTCCCGGCCGACCGCACCTACGTCTCCGTCTCGCCGCAGGGGGGCGGGGGCGCCGTGGTGGCCGCCGAGCGCCGGGTGCCCTTCGTGGGGGTGACCAACTTCCGCGACCTCGGCGGCTACCGCACCGCCGACGGGCGACGCACCCGGTGGGGCTCGGTGTTCCGCGCCGATGCGCTCCACCGGTTCACGGCCGACGACCGGGCCGCCTACGACCGGCTCGGCCTCCGTGCCGTCTACGACTTCCGCGGCGACCAGGAGCGGGCGAACCGGCCCGACCCGGTGCCGTCGATCGCGCTCGCGCTGGTCAGCCGCGACGGCGCGGCGGCGCCGGCCGACGACCGGGCCGAGCTCGTCGAGCACGCCCACGGCGAACGGCTCCTGCGGAACATGTACAGCGGCATGCTCGAGCACTCGGCGCCGCTCTTCGGGCGCCTGCTCACCGGGCTCGCCGACCCGGAGGCCCTTCCCGCCGTCATGCACTGCACCGGCGGCAAGGACCGGACGGGCATGGCCTCGGCCCTCCTCCTCGAACTGCTGGGCGTAAGCCGGGACGACGTGCTCGACGACTACGAGATGACCGCCCGCTACCGGCTCCGCCACCACCAGGACGAGTCCTTCGACATGCTCGTCCGCTCGGGCATGGCGCCCGAGGCCGCGGCCGGCGTGCTGGGCTCGCCCCGATGGGCCATGAGCGAGGCGCTCGGCGACCTCGACCGCGTCCACGGTGGCGCGATCGCCTACCTCACCGGCCCGGCCGGGCTGGCCCCCGAGACCCTCGACCGGCTGCGCTCCCTCCTGCTCGTCTGAGCGGGGTGCGCCGAGGGTGCACCCGTGGCCCGAGCGGTCCGGTCGTTCACCAGAGGCGGGAACCGTCGAGCAGCTCGCGGGTGGAGTCGGCGTGGCCGGCGTGGTGGGCCGTCTCCTCGATCAGGTGCAGGAGCACCCACCGCAGGTCGAGCCCGGGGCGGGACGGCTGGCCCGGCCCGCCGAGGCAGGCGGCGTCGAGGCCGGGCGCGCCCCGGACGATCTCCTCGGTCCGGGCCGCCCGCCGCTCGTAGTCGGCGATCACGTCGGCGAGGGTCCGCTCGGCCGGCACCTCGAACTCGAGCTCCTCCGACCTCGACACCTCCTCGCGGAGGTAGCGGCCGTCCACCCACCGCCATTCCACGTACGGAAGGTGGTTGAGCACGGCGATGATCGGGATCAGGCCCTCCGGCGGCGCCCACCGGGCCTGCTCGTCGGTCAGGCCGTCGGCGGTGGCCAGCACGAAGGCCCGCTGGCGGCGGAGGAAGCCGAGCAGCATCTCCCTCTCGTCTGCGGTCGTGGGGTCTGGATCGAGGGGCGGCGGCACGTCGGTCATGGGGCATCGACCCTCAGCGGCCGCGATCGACGGGAGCACATCGACGAGGGGCACATCGCCAGACGATCGCGACACGGCCGGCCCTCCGCAAGCGATCCGGCCGTCCGGGAGGGCGTGGCCGACCGCCGTTACCGCTGGGGCGGGGGTCGTCAGGCCGATCGCCGGGCGACGAGCCACTCGCCCCAACCGGCGGCGGCGCTCACGCCGTCCCACTCCCCGGGCAGGCGGTCGAGGACCACCGACGGCGGCAGGTAGATCGGCGTCCGGTCGCCGAGGGTGCTGACCCAGAGCACCGCGCCGCCGGGCGCCAGGACCCGGTCGACCTCGTCGGCGAAGAGGAAGGCGTTGACGACGGCGACGGCGTCCACGGAGCCGGAGGCGATCGGGAGGCGGGAGGCGTCGGCCCGCACCCGCCGGCCGGGCTCGGACGGGGCGTGGGCCAGCATCTCCCGCGAGAGGTCGACGCAGACGACGGGCTGGTAGGCGGCGGCGAGCAGCGGCGTGACGTCGCCCGCCCCCGAGCCGATCTCGACGCAACGCCCGCCGGCCGGCAGGCCACCCCGCGCGAAGGCGTCGCCGACCGGCGCGTCGGCCTCGCCCGCCACCCGCGCCGACCAACCGGCGGCCACGCCGTCGAAGAGGGCCTCGACCGCGGCGGCCCGGGCCGGGTCCCATCCGCCCCCGGCCGCGACCTCCACGGTGACGAGGCGCATGGGGTGGTCGGTGCCGTCGATGTCGGGACGGCCGGGCCGGGCCGGCACCACCCGTTCGAGCGTCCGCAACACCCGGCCACTCTGGCGCGGGTGACGGGCGGCCGGCCACCCGGGGCCGTGCCGACGACGGTCGCGACGGCTTGACCCGGCTCGGCACCACCCCGCAGGCTCGGCGGCGTGCCGGCAGCCCCGCTCGACCCGACGAGGGCGGCGGACCGATGACGGTCGTCCGCTCGGGCGACGATCCGTTCGCCGTCCCGCCCGAGGACCGCGACCCGGTCCGGCGCTTCCGCGGCCGGTTGGCGGCCCCGGTCACGGCCTGGACGAGCGGCTCGGAAGGTGGACGGCGGGCGGCCATCACCGTCGCGTCCATCGCCGTCGCCGAAGGCGCCCTGCCTGGCGTGGTCGGCCTGATCGATCCCTTGTCCGACTTCTGGGAGGTCGTCGCGGACACGAAGCGCTTCGTCGTCCACGTCGTGCCCGAGGGTCGTCACCGGGAGGCCGATCAGCTCGCCGGCCGCTCCGCCGTCGCCCTCGACCGCTTCGACGGCCTGGACGTCTCGGCGTCGGCATGGGGACCGGTGGTCGAGTCCCTCACCACCCGGGCCTACTGCACCCTGCTCGGCGTCGGCGAGCTCGGCGACTCGCTCGTCGTCCAGGGCTCGATCGACGAGCTCGACCTCCCCGACCCCCCGGGCGACCCCCTGGTGCTGCTCCGGGGTGCCTATGCCGGCGTCCGCCCGCCGCACCGGGCCCCCCGCCGGCCCGGCTGACGCCCGTTCGGCGCCGAACGCCTCCCGCGGGCGCCGCACCTCCGAATCGCGGTCACCACCCGCTCCGGCTCCCGGCGCGCCTCCGGCGCCGGGTCGCCCGGGCCACCGGCACGCCCCGTTCGGCGGGCCGCCTAGGGCGAGGGCCACCGGACGAAGACGCCCTGGGCGATCGACACCGCCAGGCCGCCGGCGCCGTCGAAGAGCGAGGCTTGGACGAAGCCCTGGTTGCCGAGCAGCGACCGGGTGTGGACGTCGAGCAGGTGCCACTCGTGGGTGGGCCGGCGGCGGTGGAACCACACCGAGTGGGTGGCGCTGAGGCTGGCGACCTGGGCCGGGTCGAGCCCGTTGTGGGTGGCCCGGGCGTTCCAGTTCATCCCGAAGTCGGTCCAGAATGCCTTCACGGCGCCGTCGAGCCACGGGTCGTCGGGCAGCTCGATCGGGCTCCGCACCCACAGCGGGTGGGATGGCGGCTCACCGTCCTGCTCGGTGAGCGGGTGGGCGACCTCGAAGACGCCCCACCCGAGGTGGCGGTGCAGCGACGGGGGCGCATCGGGGCGGACGTCGGGCCCGGGGACGTCCGGCACCTCGTCGCGCTGCCAGTCGAGGCCAGCGGTCTGGACCGACGACACGACCGCGGCCTGCACGATGAGCTGGCCGTCCTGGTAGCCACGGACGTCGCGGTGCTGGAGCGACCGGCCGTCACGGACCCGCTCGACGGTGAAGTCGATCGGGTCGCCCGACCGCCCGGTCCGGAGCAGGTTCACGTGGAGCGAGTCGGGCACCGCACCGGCCGGCACCGTGTGGGCGCAGGCCGAGAGGCACTGGGCGATCACCTGCCCGCCGAAGAGGCCGCCCCGGGCGACGCCGCCGTTGCCGGTCGTCCCCCGGGCGGCTCCCTCGCCGACCGGCTCGACGCCCACCACGGCCCGCAACGCTGCGACCGCGTCGTCCGGTGCCGCCATCCTTCCTCCGACCTGGCCGGGCCGGCTCAGGCCCCGCGCCCCGGCGCCGCGTCCGCGTCGGCAGACGCCTCGGCGGGGACGCCGAGCGCGGCCCGGAGGGCGGGGATGTCGTCGGCCCCGAAGACGATCCGGGTGCCGGTGGCGACGTAGACGAGCGTGAGGTTCACGCCGGCGTCGCCGACGCGGCGGGCCAGGTCGGCCAGGACCCCGGGACGGTCCTCGGCGTCCACCACGACGACCTCCCGCTCGTCGGTGACGGCCAGGCCGGCCGGCTCGAGCACCCGACGGGTCGCTTCCGCGTGCTTGACGAGCACGTGCAGGTCGGCCACGTCGCCGGTGCCGATGTAGGTCGCGGCCGCGAGGTTGACGCCCGCGTCGCTGATGGATGCCGTGACCCGCGCCAACGCGCCCGGCTCGTTGGCGACGTGGATCACGAGGTCCCTCATCGCCCGCGAGGATCGCACAACCTGGGAGCCCGCCGTCGGGCCGGAGCACCTCCGGCCCGGTGGGGCGGGCCGCGGCGGGCGTCGCGGCCCGACCGCGTCGTCAGGGGCAGGCCAGGCCGAGGAAATCGCACAGCAGGTCGTCGAGCCCGCCCGATCCGGCGCTGTCGGAGCGACGCCGGCGCCGGTCGTCCCCGTCGTCCCCGTCGTCCCCGTCGTCCCCGTCGTCCCCGTCGTCCCTGACGGTCGTGGTGGTGGTCGTGGTGGTGGTCGTGGTCGTCGTCGGTGGCGGCGCCAGGGTGGTGGTCGTGGTCGGCGGCCTCTTGGGCGGCTTCGGGGCGTCGGTCGTCGACGTCGTCGATGGCGGCGGCGGCGCGGTCGTGGTCGGCCGGGGCGGGTCCGGTGCCGTCGAGGTGGAGGTCGGCGTCGCGCCGGGAGCGGACGTGGCCGGCCCCGGGACCGAGAGCGCCGCCGCTCCCCGGTCGTCCACCACGACCGCTCCCACCGGCCGGGTCGACGTCGTCGTCGACGACGCGCCCGTGGTCGTGGTCGCACCCGTCGAGGGAGACGACGACGGATCGGCCGGCGGGTCGACGACGCCTGCCGCGGTCTCACCCTTCGGCGTGATGGCACCCGGGGAGGTCGCCGGCCAGTGGGCCACCACGAGCACGACCACGGTCGCGATGCACATCGACGCCCACGCCACCGCCGCTCGTGACATCTGCCCTCCATCCGCCGAGGTGGGTCATGCCGGGACGCTCCGCCCGGCGCCATGCTCCCCGCGCCGGCCCGGCGACGCATGGCACGCCCTGTACCCGCTCCCTGTCGACGGAACCGCAGCAACCCCCCCGGGGTCGACACGGAGAACGAACGTCAAGGGTCGTCGTGCCCGCGCCGGGACCGCCCCCCACCGCCCGCCGCCCCGAACTGGGTGCCAGTTCGAGATGACGGCGGGGCGGGGGTCCGGTTCAGCGGCTCCGGCGGCGGGGGGGCTGCTGGCCGGCCCGGGCGGCCAGCTCGGCCCGGGTGCGGGCCGGCGCGCCGGGGTTGCCCCGGCGCGGGGCGGCCGCCTTCGCCACCCGCTTCTGGCTGCCGCGGCCGTGGCCGGGCCGTCCCCCACCACCGGGACCCGCCGGGGTGTCGACCACGACCGGCGGCTCGACGTAGGGCGCGGCCGGACCGACGAGCTCGCCGATCTCCTTGGCGCCGGGCCGGACCGAGAGGCTCACCGGGCGGATCCCGGCCTGCTTGGCGAGCATCCGCACGTCACGGTCCTGCTCCGGCAGGGCCAGGGTCACGACGGTGCCACCGGCCCCGGCCCGGGCGGTGCGCCCCGAGCGGTGGAGGTATGCCTTGTGCTCCGTCGGCGGGTCGACGTGGACCACCAGCGCCACGTCGTCGACGTGGATGCCGCGGGCCGCGATGTCAGTGGCGACCAGCACCTTGGTGCGGCCCTGGGTGAAGGCGGCCAGGTTGCGCTCACGGGCCTGCTGGCTGAGGTTGCCGTGCAGCTCGACGGCGGGGATGCCCGCCGCGGTGAGCTGCTTGGCCAGCTTCTTGGCGGTGTGCTTCGTGCGCATGAAGAGGAGGCTCCGCTCCATGCCGGCAGCCAGCTCGTGCACGACCTTCGCCTTGTCGGCGAGCGACACGTTGAAGACGTGGTGGGTCATCGTCGACACCGACGACTGCGGCGGGTCGACGGAGTGGGTGGTGGGGTCGTGCAGGTAGCGCTTGACGAGGACGTCGACGCCGTTGTCGAGCGTGGCGGAGAACAGCAGGCGCTGACCCCGCTCGGGCGTCCGGTCGAGGATGCGCTTCACGCCGGGGAGGAACCCGAGGTCGGCCATGTGGTCGGCCTCGTCGAGCACCGTGATCTCGACGGCCGACAGGTCGCAGTGGCGCTGGCCGGTGAGGTCCTCGAGCCGTCCCGGGCAGGCGATGAGGATGTCGACGCCCCGGGCGAGCGCCCGCACCTGCGGGTTCTGCCCGACGCCGCCGAAGACGACCGTGGCCGTGAGCCCGGCCGTCTCGGCGAGGGGCTGGACGACGGCGAGGACCTGGTTGGCCAGCTCCCGGGTGGGCACGAGCACGAGGGCCCGGGCCTGCCTGGGCCGGCGGGAGCCGCCGGTGAGGCGGGCGACGAGGGGGAGGCTGAAGGCCAGCGTCTTGCCGCTGCCGGTCCGGCCCCGGCCCAGCACGTCCCGGCCGGCGAGGGTGTCGGGCAGCGTGGCCACCTGGATGGGGAAGGGGGTGTCGATGCCCTGGCGCCGCAGCGCGTCGACGAGCGGTGCCGGGACCCGGAGCTCCTCGAACGTCAGGTCGGCGGGCGGGGCAGACGGCACGGCGACGGGAGCATCGCCGGTCAGGCGGGAAGCATCGCCGGTCAGGCGGGCTGGGGTCGCGTCCGGGCGGCCGGGCCGCACGTCGGACGGCGGGCGACCGCGCCCGCGCCGGCGGCCGGAGGGGTTCTGGATGGTGTTCAAGCGTGTTCCTTCGAGGAGCTGGAGGGTGGCCGGGCCGCACTCGGTGGCGGGGGGCCATCGGAACCTGAGGCCGCCGATCGGCGGCGCCATCGCAAAGGCTCCGGGGAACAGGGTACGTGAGAATGCCCGGAACCGGCCGATGGTCGCCGCGAGCGCCGGCGACGTCAGCCCGTCGAGGGCCTCGACCGGGCCAGCCCGAGGGCGTAGCCGGCGAGGAACTGCTCGGCCTCGGCTGCCCGCGGGTGGCCATCGGCCAGCTCGCGGAAGGCCGGACCGTGGTCGGGATGCACGAGGTGGACGAGCTCGTGGAGCAGCACGACGTCGAGCACCCAGGGCGGCACGTCCCGGAGCCGGTCGCTGATCCGGATCGTGCGGTCGTCGGGCGAGCAGCTCCCCCACCGACGCTGCTGGCGCGAGGTCCACGTGACCGAGGCCGGCGGGGCCAGCCCGCGGAGGTAGCGGCGGGACACGGCCGCCGCCCTGGCTGTCAGGCCCTCGTCGGTCGGCCGTTGGCGGGCCCGGCTGGCGAGCAGCCTGGCCACCAGGTCGTCGGCGCACGCCTGGCGGTCCCGCTTCGAGAGGCGCTGGGGCACCACCACCACGATGGCGTCGCCTTCCCAGTGGGCGGCCACGGTCTTGCGCCGCCGGGCCGACGCGCGGATCTCGACCACCGGCGCCGGGGCGGGCGCCGGCGGGCCCTCCGGAGCCGGGCCGTCGGCCGCCGCCCCGGGGAAGAGCTCGGCCTCCGACCGCATGCGGGCGACGGTAGACCGGCCGACCGGTGCACCGCGCGGACGCCGACGCCCGCACGCGGTCCGAGGCGGCGTCCGGTCCCGGTCGGCTCGCTCGCGTCGGGCACGGACGTGACGGCACGGACGTGACGGCACAGACGTGACGGCACGAACCGGATGGAATGGACGTGCCGCACCCGGACGGCCGGAGCCGGCGCCTCGTTAGCGTCGGTCGGGATGGACACGACCGAGTGGTACTGGTGCCTCACCCACACCCGGCCGGAACCGGCCGACGAGCGCGACGATCCGGACAACGCCCTCGGGCCCTACCCCAGCGAGGCGGCGGCCCGGAACTGGAAGCAGCAGCACGAGGCCCGCGACGCTGCCTGGCGGGCCCAGGACGAAGCGTGGGACGGGGAGCCGCCGCAGGACGGCTGAACCCGTCGGCCAGCCGCCCGGTGAGGCCGGACGGTGTCGCCGGACGGTGAGGCCGGACGGTGTCGCCGCGCCCCGGTCGTCCACCCGGCCGGTGGCGGTTCGGCGCCGGGGTAGGTCCCCTCCCCGCCGTCGTCGGCTGCGAGCGACAACCCTGGAGGCGAACACCTGTTCGACTATCGTGGCGGGATGGGCCTCGGTGGCGCCACGATCCTGCACGCCGACCTCGACGCGTTCTACGCCTCGGTCGAGCAGCTGCTCGATCCCACCCTGCGGAACCGTCCCGTCGCCGTCGGCGACGGCGTCGTGCTGGCGGCGTCGTACGAGGCCAAGGCCCTCGGGGTCCGGGCCGGGATGCCCGGCTGGCGGGCCCGCCAGCTCTGCCCCGGGCTCGTCTTCGCCGGCGGGCACTTCGGCGAGTACCAGCGCCTCGGCGACGAGGTGATCGAGGTGCTCCGCTCCTTCACCCCGCTGGTGGAACGGGTCTCGATCGACGAGGCCTTCCTCGACGTCTCCGGCTCGGTGCGCCTGTTCGGCCCGCCGCCAGCGATCGCGGCCACCATCCGCCGCCGGGTGCACGACGAGCTCGGCCTGCCCATCTCGGTCGGGGTCGCCACGACGAAGCACCTCGCCAAGGTGGCGTCCCAGGTGGCCAAGCCCGACGGCGTGGTCGTGGTGGAGGCCGGCCGCGAGCGGGAGTTCCTCGGTCCCCTCCCGGTCGGGCTGCTGTGGGGTGTCGGGCCGGTGACCCGGGAGCGGCTGGCCGCCACCGGCGTCCGGACCATCGGCGAGCTGGCCGTCACCGCCCCGGACACGCTCCGGCGCCTGCTCGGCGAGGCCGCCGGCGCCAAGCTCGGCGCCCTCGCCGCCAACGACGACGCCCGCCGGATCCAGGCGAGCCGCCCGGCCCGGTCCGTCGGTGCCCAGTCGGCGCTGGGCCGGCGGACGGCCACCGAGGCACTGCTCCGGGCCACCCTGGGCTACCTGGCCGACCGCGTCGCCTCTCGGCTCCGGGCGTCGGACCGGGCCGGGCGCACCGTCACCGTGCGGGTCCGCTTCACCGGGCTCCGCTCGGTCACCCGGTCGACCACCCTTCCCGCCCCGGTGGCCACCACGCTCACCCTCACCGACGTCGGCGTCGCCCTGGCCGGCGCCGCCCTCGCCGACCACCCGGCCGAGACCGAGATCACCCTCCTCGCCGTCTCGGTCTCGAACCTCGTGGACGGCGCGGCCCGCCAGCTCGAGCTGCCGCTCGCCGGAGACGGTCGGGGGGCCGCCGAGCCGGGCTCCGCCCGCGGCGCGGTCGACCGGGCCGTCGACAGGGTGCGGGCCCGCTTCGGCCGCGAGGCGGTCGGCTTCGCCGGCCCGACCCTCGCCGACGTCGCCCGGGTGCCCACCGCCTTCAGGGAGCTCGCCGAGCGGTCGGCACCCGGCCCGGAACGCGATCGGGGCGCGGAGGTAGGGTCCACCGACGGCCGGCGCTCCCGGGAGGGGTGACCGGCACCGACGGACACGAGCTCGGGGGTGGGCACATGCTCTACATCGACGGGGAGTGGCGGGAAGCGGCCTCCGGGAAGCGCTTCGAGTCGATCAACCCGGCCACGGGCGACGTGATCGACAGCGTCGCGGACGCGGACACCGAGGACGTGCGGGCCGCCATCGACGCGGCCGACGCCGCGTCCGAGTCGTTCGCGGCCCTCACCGCCTACCAGCGGGCCGCCTTCCTGGGCGAGGCCCACCAGCTGATGCTCGAGCGCCGCGAAGACCTCGCCAAGCTCATGACCGAGGAGCAGGGCAAGCCGCTGCGCATGTCCCGCACCGAGGTCACCTACGCCGCCGACTTCCTGCTCTGGTTCGCCGAGGAGGCGAAGCGGGTCTACGGCTCCACCATCCCGTCGAACCGGGCCGACCAGCGGTTCCTCGTCATGCACCAGCCGGTCGGCGTCGTCGCCGCGGTGACGCCCTGGAACTATCCGATCTCGATGATCACCAGGAAGATCGGCCCGGCCCTGGCCGCCGGTTGCACCTCGGTGCTCAAGCCGGCCCGCTACACCCCGCTCTGCGCCCGCGAGGTGTACCGGATCTTCGACGACGCCGGCATCCCGCCGGGGGTGGTCAACCTGGTGTCGTCGTCGCGGGCCCGCCCGGTCGGCGACGAGTTCCTCTCCAACCCCAAGGTCCAGAAGCTCACGTTCACGGGCTCGACCGAGATCGGCAAGCAGCTGGCCGCCGACGCGGCCAAGCAGGTGAAGCGGGTGTCGATGGAGCTCGGCGGCCACGCCCCGTTCATCGTGTTCCCCGACGCCGACCCGGTCCACGCCGCGAAGGGCGTCGCCGCCCTGAAGTTCCTCAACATGGGCCAGGCCTGCATCAGCCCCAACCGGATCTTCGTCCACCGCAGCATCGCCGACACCTTCATCGCCACCGTGACCGAGCGGGTGGGCGCCCTGAAGGCGGGGAGCGGCATGGTCGACGGCAACACCGTCGGACCGCTCATCGACGAGGACGCCTACCTCCACATGGAGTCCCAAGTGAAGGACGCCGTCGCCAAGGGGGCGACGGTGGCCCAGGGCGGCGAGCGCCTCACCGGCGAGGGCTTCGACGGCGGCTACTTCTACGCCGCCACCGTGCTCACCGGCGTCACGCCCGAGATGACGATCTACCGGGAGGAGACGTTCGGCCCGATCGCGCCGATCATCGTCTTCGACGACGACGACGACATCGTGACGATGGCCAACGACACCGAGTACGGCCTGGCGGCCTACATCTACACGAACGACATCAAGACGGCCTGGAACACCGTCGAGAAGCTGAAGTTCGGGATCATCGGGGTCAACGACATCAACCCCACCGCTGCGGCGGCACCGTTCGGCGGGGTGAAGGAGAGCGGCCTGGGTCGCGAGGGCGGCGCCGAGGGCATCGGCGAGTACCTCGAGACCAAGCTCGTCGGCTTCGCCGTCTGACCCGGCGGACCGGTCCCGGGCCGGGGCCGGTACCGTGCTGCCGCGGGGCGACAGTGCTGCCCGGCGAGGGAGGCGACCGTGTTCGATCTCGTGGTGAAGGGTGGCCGGGTGCTCGACGGCACCGGCGGGCCGGCCATGGTCGCCGACATCGGCATCCGCGACGGGCGCATCGCGGCCATCGAGCCCCGGCTCGACGCCGAGGCCGGCGAGGTCATCGACGCGACCGACCGGATGGTCACCCCGGGCTTCGTCGACGTCCACTGCCACTACGACGGCCAGGTCACCTGGGACGGCCTGCTCGAGCCGTCGACGCCCCACGGGGTGACCACGATGGTCATGGGCAACTGCGGGGTTGGGTTCGCGCCCGTCCGCCCGGCCGACCGCCAGGCCCTGATCGAGCTGATGGAAGGCGTCGAGGACATCCCCGGCGCGGCCCTCTCGGAGGGCATCTCCTGGGAGTGGGAGAGCTTCCCCGAGTACCTCGACGCCCTCGAGGGTCGCCGCTGGGCCGCCGACGTCGGCACCCAGCTCCCCCACGGGGCGCTGCGCACCTACGTGATGGGACCGGCCCGGTCCGGCGACGCCGCCTCGTCGGACGACATCGAGGCCATGGCCCGGCTCACGCGTGAAGCCGTCGAGGCCGGCGCTTTCGGGTTCACGACGTCGCGCACGCTCGGCCACCGCTCGGTCGACGGCCAGCCGGTGCCCGGCACGTTCGCCCCCGACGAGGAGCTCGGTGCCCTGGCCCGGGCCGTGGCCGACGGCGGGGCCCGCATCTTCGAGGTGGCCGCCAGCGGGCTGGCCGCCACCGACGACCCGGCCATCGTCGCCGGCGAGCTCGACTGGATCGGCAAGCTGGCCGCCGCCACGGGCCTCACCACCACCTTCATCCTCCTCCAGTGCAACGACGCCCCAAACCGGTGGCGCGAGGAGCTGGCCCGGGCCGCCGCCTGGAGGGCCGGCGGCGCAGCCGTCGTGCCCCTGATCGCCGGCCGCTCGGCCGGCGTCCTCTGGAGCTGGGCGGTGCGCCACCCCTTCTCGGCCCGCCCCTCCTACCGGGCGGTGGCTCACCTCCCGATCGAGGAGCGCATCGAGGCGCTGCGCGACCCGGCCCGGCGGGCGGCCATCCTCGGCGAGGAGGACGAGTACCGCAACTTCATCGAGACCCGTCACGGCGAGCGGGTGAAGGCCACGCTGGCCCGCTGCTTCTCGCTGGTCGGCACGCCCGACTACGAGCAGACGCCCGACCGGCGCCTCGACGCCCGGGCCGCCCGGGCCGGCGTGAGCCTCGAGTCGGTCGCCTACGACGAGCTGCTCCGGGAGGGCGCCTTCCTCCTCCTGCCGCTCTACAACTACAGCGACGGCGACCACCAGGCGCTCTACGAGCAGTTCGGCGACCCGGACGCCGTGGTCGCCCTGAACGACGGAGGCGCCCACTCGGCGACGATCTGCGACGCGTCGATCCCGACCTACCTGCTCACCCACTGGGTGCGCGACCGTCGGCGCGGACCCCGCCTCGAGCTCGCCGACGTCGTCAGGCGGCTCACCTCCCACCCGGCCGACCTCTACGGCCTCACCGACCGCGGCCGCCTCGCGGTCGGCCTCCGGGCCGACCTCAACGTGCTCGACACCGAGGCCATGACGCTCGGCATGCCCGTCGCCGTCGACGACCTCCCCGCCGGCGGCACCCGCCTGCTCCAGGGAGCCACCGGCTACGACGCCACGATCGTCGCCGGCGAGGTCACCCGCCGCCACGGCGTGGACACCGGGGCCCGTCCCGGTCGCCTCCTCCGCCGCCCCTGACCCCCCGGGCTCAGCCGTCCTCGAGGGCGGCGATCTGGCCGGCGAGGAAGCCCTCCGGGTCGCGGGCCCGCTCGACGAGCACGTCGCCGATCTCGGGGTGGGTGAGCAGCAGGAACCGGTCGTCGAGGATGGCCCGGAGCACCTGCTCCCCGACCACCTCGGGTGCCAGGCCGATCAGGCCACCGCCCGGGCCGCGCAGCCGCACGGGCGGGCCCGAGAACGTGATCGACGACCCGATGTTCGTGGTGACCGGTCCCGGGCACAGGCAGGTGACGCCGATCCCCCGGGGGCGGAGGTAGAGGGCGAGGGCCTCGGAGAGGGCGACGACCGCGCCCTTGGTGGCCGAGTAGGGCAGGCGCTCGTAGGCGTACGCGAACAGGCCCGCCGTCGACGCCGTGTTCACCACGTGCCCGCTCCCTTGCTCCAGCAGCAGGGGCAGGAAGGTGTGGTTGCTCCGGACGACCGACAGCAGGTTGGTGCTGACGATCCGCTCCCACTCGGCCATCGGGATGTGCTCGGGGAGGCCGGCCGCGATCACCCCGACGTTGTTCATCACGATGTCGATCCGCCCGAACCGGTCGACCGCCAGGTCGCGGGCCCGGTCAAAGGCGTCCTGCGAGCGCACGTCGAGGTCGACCCCGAACGACTCGGCGCCGGCCGCGGTTGCCTCGGCCGCCACCCCTGCGGCCCGCTCCGGGTCGAGGTCGGCGACGACGACGTGCGCGCCGGCACCGGCCAGCGCCAGCGCCGTGGCCCGCCCGATGCCGCTGGCCCCGCCGGTGACGAGGGCGACCCTGCCGGCGACGGTGTCCATCAGCGTCCGATCTCCTCGATGACCGGCGCGATCTGGAAGGCCAGTTCCTCGCTCAAGGTGAGGTAGGTGACGCCGAAGCGCTCCCGGATCTCGACCAGGTGGTCCTTGATGCGGGCCAGGTCGCCGACCAGGACGAAGGGCGAGTCCAGCACCTCGTCCGCCGTCAGCCCCACCCGCCCGCCGAACCGCGCCGCCACCGACCGGGCGCTCTCACCGGGAGCGGCCAGCTCCCCGGCGGGCACCCGCAGGCCGACGACGAGATCGGTGCGATCGCCCCGGGCGTCGGCGATCCAGCCCAGCTGCCGCTCGAACCCCTCGAGCCGGTTGCCACCCTCACCGGTGGCGGCGAGGACGCTCACGATCTGGGCCTCGCGGGCCGCGAAGCCGAGCATCCGCTTCTCGCGGGCGCCGATCATGAGCGGCACCGGCGACTGGACGGGGAGCGGGTTCGAACGGAAGTCGTCGATCTCGTAGAACTCGCCGGCGAAGGTCACCGACTCGCCGCTGAAGAGCAGCCGGAGCACGGCAACCGACTCGAACAGCCGGCTCACCCGGGTGGCGGGCGGGTCCCAGGTCGCCACGCCCGTCTTGGTGTAGTCCTCCTCCAGCCAGCCGGCGCCGAGGCCCATGTCGACCCGACCGTCGGAGAGCAGGTCCAGGGTGGCGATCTCCTTGGCGAGCATCACGGGGTGGCGGAAGTCGTTGTCCAGCACGGTGATCGCCAGCCGGAGCGACGTTGTCACCGCCGCGGCGGAGGCCAGCGCCACCAGCGGCGCCAGCTGCGGGAGGCTCGGCCCGAGATGGTCGGGGATCGAGACGGAGTGGAAGCCGAGGTCGTCGGCGCGGCGCACCTTGTCCGACCACGACCGGAGGTCGGGCGCGCCGGGCAGCTGGATCGAGAAGCGGATGGGCTGGACCTCGGGCACCGCCGAACCCCCCTGGCGTCCGTCGGTGGCCGACGCTACGCGGCGGCGGGCCGGCCGACGTGGGGGAAGAGGTCGAGGAAGGCGCCCTGGGTGATGCGGTCGGTGACCTCGGCGTCGACCCCGTCGAACAGCTCGTGCAGGACCTTCTGGGTGTGCGGGAACGTGCCCTCGAGGTGGGGGTAGTCCGACCCGAACATGACGTTGCGGTACCCCATCGCCGTCATCGTCGGGATGGCGGTCTCGTCGTGCTGGAACGAGGCGTACACCTGCCGGTTGATGTACTCCTTCGGCAGCATCGACAGCTCGCCCTTGTCGAACATGTGGTGCTGGCGCACCGCCTCGTTCATCCGGTCGCCGAGGAAGGGCGCCCACGTGGCCCCGCCCTCGGAGACCAGGACCTTCAGGTCGGGGTGCCTCTCCAGGGCCCCGGAGGCGATCATCATCATCACGGCGATCTGGCCGCCGAACGTGGTGTTCACGTAGTTGAGGACGTAGCCCCCTGGGCCCCGGTACTTCTGTGGCTTCTCGCCCGACTCCGTGCCGATGTGGAAGCCGAGGACGGTGCCCGTGCCCTCGAGCACCTCCCACAGCGGCTCCCAGACCTCCGAGTTCCACTCCCCGTGCACCACGGGTGGCTTGGTCGGCAGGAAGACGACCTTGAAGCCCTTGGCCACGCAGCGCTCGACCTCCCGGACGGACAGCTCGATCGACTGGAGCGGCAGGGTGGCACAGGGCACCAGCCGGGGTGACAGCGACATGATCTCGTCGGCGACCCAGTCGTTCAGGACCTCGGCCGCCGCCTTCACCAGCTCGCCGTCCTGCATCTCCCCGTACCAGAGGCCGAGCGACGGGTACACGACCTCGCCCCACACGCCCTGCCCGTCGAGGTCGGCCATCCGCTTGCTGTTGTCGTTGCCGCCCTGGGCCCGCATCGCCGCGGCCATTTCCAGGTTGGCACCGCCCGGGGCCCGACGGACGATCGTGCGCCCGTCGATGTGGGTGACGATGTTCCCGTCGACGAACTCGGAGCGGGGCATGCGCTCGGCGTAGCGGGCCGGCATGTTGTCGCGGTAGAGGTTCGCCGGCTCGATCGCGTGCGAGTCACCGGAGTTGGTCCAGATCGTGTCGTCCATGGTCCCCGTGCCTTCTCTCGGTCGGGTCGGCCGTCCCCCCCTGGGTCCAGCCGGCGAGAACGCCGTTTTCAAGTGCCCGCAGCGTACGCCCCGGTCAGCCCGGGCGCCAGCGTGGCGATGGCGCCCGCCTCAACCTTTCGGGTCGAACCCGAGGGCCCGAAGCACGAAGCGGAGCACATGCTCGCGGGCGTCCTCCCGGGTGAGCCGCGGCGGCCGATCCTCGAGCAGCTGGAAGAGCCCGAAGGTCAGGTCGTGGATCGTGCGGGCGTCGAGTTCGGGATCCGCGTCCGGGAAGGTCCCGTCCACCTTTCCCGCCCGGAGGGCCCCGAGGAGGGGCTGGGTGAGGGCCAGGCTGGTGGCCCGGCGGATCTCCTCCCAGAGGGGGCCGCGCTGCGCTTCGCGCGAGCGCAGGAGGCCCGCCCGCTGCTCCCGGCGGGGGTCGAACCGGATGGACAGCACGTCGTCCACCCAGGCGGTGACCGCCTCGGCCGGGCCGGGCGCCGACGCCACGACCTTCGCCAGGCGGGCGGCGACGGCGGTGGCCTCCCGCTCGTAGAGCGCCACCAGCAGCTCGTCCTTCGAGGCGTAGTGCCGGTAGAAGGCCCGGGTCGACAGGCCGGCCTCGGTGAGGACCTCGTCGAGCGTGGCCCGGTCGTAGCCGCTGCGACGGAGCACCGTGAGGGTGGCCGACAGGATGACCCGGCGCTCGTCGTCCGGCTCCAGCGCAGGCGACCGGCCCCGCCGCCTCGTCCCGACGCCGGCGACGGGGTCGCCGAGCTCGCCGCCGGCGTCGGGCGACGTGGGTCGCGCCCCGAGCGTGCCCCGACCGGCGCCGGGCGGGTCGCCGGGCATCACGCCCTCCTCGGCCTGGCCCAC
>JBFWQW010000014.1:0-39496 GCA_050249235.1 Acidimicrobiia bacterium
GACGAGAGAGGGGCTGCAGGTGCCGGAACCCCAGAACATGACGGCCGTGTACCACCTGGGACAGGGAGTGCTCCACCTCGAGCTCGTCGGTGACGTCACCGAGGCCACGGCCGATGCACTACGCGCCCACCTCGACTCCCTGACCCGGGCCGTCTCCGACGGTACGACGCGCGTCGTGATCGACCTGCGGCGCGTGGACCGGTTCAACCACATCGGCGTCCCGATCATCGCCGAGCTCGAAAGCCGCCTGCTCGCCGGCGGCCTCCGGATCTCCGTGGAGGGACGTCCGCAACAGGAGGCGGCTGGCGCGCCCTCGGCCCGCGACACCGCTCCGCCCGGGGTTGCGGCCCTGCCCGCAGCCTCCGCCGACGCCCTCGCCCCCGGCGCCCCGGGGACCGGCGACGGGATCGCTGTCCTCCCGAAGGCGCCCGGCCCGGGCGGCCTCACCACGGAAGCAGGTCCTTGACGGCACGCCGGCGGCCTTCCACGGCCGAGGCGCCAGGTGTCGAGGAGGCACCACGGCTCCCCCGGCGCGAAGGCGGCGCAGGGCTTTGTCGGCCTGCTCCCCGACGCCCTCGCCGAGCCGATGATGGAGCGCTTGGGCATCGACCGCCTCGGAGCGCTGCTTGCCGCCGACGAGTCCGCAAAGGAGGAGGCCCATGTCCATGTCTCTCCCGAACGACGACGTCCTCAAGCCGGGCGCCGAGGTCGACGAGCTCCTCGACACGGTTGCCGAGCGGCCCGTGCAGGAGCCAGAGCAGGAAGAGCAGGAACCAATGCAGAAACCAGTCGAGCCAGCCGTCGACTGACCGACGAAGGGACGAGGGTCGGGCCGCCCGCGCGGAACGACGGGCTCGGTCTGAACCCGTCGCTCCTCGCAGGGCGAGGCTCTAGAACCTCGCCCTGCGTCCTATCGACCCGGGGACCTCACGTGGCTCGGCGAGGCTGCCGATCGGCGATCTCGTGCGCGATGTCCCGCAGCTTCCGGTTCTCGGCCTGGGACTGCTCCCGGAGCAGCTCGAAGGCTCGCTCGGCGTCGCAACCCATCGTCGCCATGAGGACGCCCTTGGCCTGCTCGATCACCGCCCGGCTCGCCATGGCCTCGTTCAGCTGCTCGGACATCTCGAACGCCTGCCAGTAGGCGGAGGCGTTGGCCAACACGATGGCGGCGGCCGCCGCCAGCTGGACGCCCCGCTGGTGGTCTTCGTCGGTGAACCCACGGGGCCGGCGGGAGTACAGGTTGAGGGCGCCGATCGCCGACCGCTCACCGGCCGCCAGCGGGAAGGAGAGCGTGCTGTGCACGCCGTGGCGCAGCGCCAGCTCGGCGAACTCGGGATACGCAGGGGCGGCAGCCAGGTCCGGCACGTACACCACCCGGCTCTCCCGCCACGCGTCCAGGCACGGGCCGCGGCCGCTCTCGTACTGGGCGGCGTCGATGTTGGGCGACGTGTCGTCGGTGTACACGGTGGTCGCCGGCCTGCCGTCGGGTCCCGGTGTCGTCAGCCCGGCCACCTCGGCCCCAGGAACGGCCTTCACCGCGATCGTGGCCACCCGCCGCAAGGTGTCGCCGAGGCTCAACTCGGACACCAAGAAGCGCGACAGAGCCACCAGGGCGTCGGAGCCGGCATCGCTGGACATGGGGAACGACCTACCGATCGGCGGCGGGCCATCCCTACGTCTCAAGGACAACGGCGTCGCAGCCGACCCTACCCGACGAACCCGCCGGGGTCCACCGGGCGCCTCCCGACAGGCTCGGGCGCCGGAGCGCCGCGCCGGGCGGGCCGCGACCCGTGGTCCACGACCGGCGGACCGGCTCGCTCACCGCGCACCTGGAACACGCCGGCTCGGCTGCGAGGTCACCCTGGCCCTGTGCGTTCACGAACCGGGGGCCCCGGGCAGGTCCAGCCCATGGGAAGAGAAGACGTGACCCGGTCGACCGCCGCGTTCCCGGGAGGCGAGGGTCAGCCCGGCATGGACCCCGGGGACGAGCAGGTCGAGTCGGAGCCCCTCGACCTCGACGAGGGCCCGGACGAGGTCATCCAGCAGCAGAACGCCGGACCCGGGATCGAGCTCGGCGGCGGCGAGTTCCCCGATCGCGGGACGCCGGCCCGGCCGCCGGCGCCCGGTGCCGCACGCGACGACTGACCGGGCCTCGTCGCGGGGCGCGGCGGGCCGGCGACGCCCGGGCGCCGTCGGTCAGCGGGCCTGCATCGCGGCCTGGATGGCCGCGTTCGTCGCGCCGACCTCGTCGGTGGGGCTGAACATCAGGAACTCGGTGCCGGCCGTGATCTCGGGCACGTGACCGGGGGCCATGTAGTACTGGTCGCCGGCGTCGATGACCTCGTCGTGGTCCTCGTAGTGGACGATCACCCGCCCCTTCAGCAGCGTCCCCCAGTGCGGGCACTGGCAACGCCCACCCGGCAGGGAGGCGTAGGTCTCGGCCATGTCCATGTCCTCGCGGAACGTCACCAGGTCGACGGTGTAGGGACCGAGCTCGGTGGTGCGCTCGACCACCGGGCCGTGATCGGTCTCGGGCATCGAGTCAGGCGTGGCTCTCGGCATGGTGTCCTCCGTCGCTGTCGATGCCTGCAACGTACGAACCGAGGGGTCGGCGGTCATGGGGCGATCACCCCCTCTTCGGTCGTAGCCTCCGGCCGTGGACCCCCCGCCGGAGGTCGAACCGGTACGGCTGGCCGAGATCGTCGCCGCTCTCTCGCTCGGCATCGACCTCGGGTTCGGGCAGCCGATGGAGCACGTCCTGCGCCAGTGCCGCATCGCGCTGCGGATCGGTGAGCTCGTCGGCGCCGATGAGCGGGCCCGGTCGGCCGTCTACTACTCCGCGCTGCTGGTGAACGTCGGCTGCCACACCGACGCCCACGAGCAGGCCCGCTGGTTCGGCGACGACATCGCCATGCGGTCCACCAAGTACGACGCGGAGATGTTCAGCGCCGCCGACCTGCTGAGCATGGTCCGGATGCTCGGCTCGGGTGGCACGCCGCTGCACCGGCTGCGAGTCGGGTTCGACTTCGCCCTGGCGGGCCGCAAGGAGCTCGACGGCATGATCACCCGCCACGCCGAGCTGGCCCGGGCGCTGGGTGCCGAGCTCGGACTGGCCGACGAGGTGCTGGCCGCCCTCGGGAGCTCCTACGAGCGTTGGGACGGCAAGGGGTTCCCGGGGGAGCTGTCCGGCGAGGAGATCCCCGACGCGTCCCGGATCGTCCACCTGGCCGAGTTCCTCGAGGTGGCCCACCGCACCGGCGGCGTCGGGGCCGCGCTCGCCCTCGCCCGGCGGCGGGCCGGCACCCAGTTCGACCCGGGGCTCGTCGAGGTGCTGGTCGCGGACGCCGAGAAGGTGTTCGGCGACCTCGACGACGTCGCCTCCTGGGATGCCGTGATCGACGGCGAGCCCGGCCTGACCCGGACGCTCACCCGGGCCGAGTGCGACGACGCGCTCGCCGCCATCGGTCGCTTCGTCGACCTGAAGTCGCCCTACACCCTCGGTCACTCCGCCGCGGTGGCCGCGCTGGCGTCGGGGGCGGCTGCGGAGCTCGACCTGTCCGGCGAGGACGTGCGGCTCGTGCACCGCGCCGGGCTGGTCGCCGGCTTCGGGCGGCTGGGGGTCTCGAACGCCATCTGGGACAAGCCCGGATGGCTGACCGCCGGCGAGTGGGAGCGGGTCCGCCTCCACCCCCACTACACGGAGCGGATGCTGCACCGGTCGGCCGCGCTGGCGCCTGTCGGTCACCTCGCCGGCCAGATCCGGGAGCGGCTCGACGGGTCGGGCCATCCACGCGGCCTCGACGGTTCGGCGATCGGTCGGCCGAGCCGGGTCCTCGCCGCCGCCGACGCCTACCAGTCGATGCGCGAGCCACGCCCGCATCGCCCGGCCCTCCCGGACGGGGAGGCGACGCAGGCGCTGCACGCCGAGGTGCGGGCCGGACGGCTCGACGCCGCGGCCGTGGATGCCGTGCTCACCACGGCGGGCCAGCCGGTCGGCCGGCGGCGCCAGGGTCCCGCCGGTCTCACGGGCCGGGAGGTCGAGGTGCTCCAGTGCCTGGCCCGGGGTCTCTCCAACCGGGAGATCGCCAGGCGCCTGGTGATCAGCCCCAAGACGGTGAGCAACCACGTCGAGCACGTGTACACGAAAATCGGCACCACCAACCGGGCTGGCGCCAGCCTCTACGCCATGCGCCAGGGTCTGCTCCCCGAGCGCTCCTGACCTGACGGGTCGCGGTCGTACCGCTCGGTCGACGAGGTCCCGGGCCGTGCCTACGGGGCGGCCCGCTCCTCGCACCACTCGAAGAGGCGGGCTGCCTCGGCGGCTTCGTCCGACCGGCGGGTCCAGGGCACCTTGTGGGCCGACCGACGCCGCCGGTCGAGCCAGAGGTCGCCGCTCGTCGCCGAGCCGGCCCCCCCGGCGGCCAGCCACACCATCGTGTCCGCGCCTTCGGCCGGTGTCCGCAACAAGGGCCGGAGGAGCCGGTGGAACCGGGGCAGGGAGCTCGCCAGGCCCGGCGTGTCCGCCCACCCTGGGTGCATGGCGTGGATGCCGATGCCGCGGGTCGCCAGACCCGGGGCCCAGTGGCGCACCAGTGCCACCTGGGCCCGCTTCGCCCTCGAGTAGGCCGTCGCCCCGTCGAACGTCGCGGCCGGCATCTCGAGATCCTCGACGGAGAGCCGCTGGAGGTACATCCCACCGGAGCTGACCAAGACGACGCGCCCCGCCGTCGAAGCCTCGAGCTGGGTCAGCAGCAGCCGGGTGAGGAGGAACGGGGCGACCAGGTGGGTCTGCACCGTACGCTCGATCCCGTCGACGCTCAGCCGATGGTCGGCCACGAGCGAGCCGGCGTTGTGCACCAGCGCGTCCAGCCGGCCGTGGGCGCCGGCGAACCGCGCCGCGAACGACCGCACCTCCGACAGGTCGTTCAGGTCGGCGACGTCGCCGTGCACGTCGTCGTTACCGGATGCCGAGCGGACCCTGGTGACGGCCGCCGCCACCCGGCCGGCATCGCGGCCGAGCAGCCGCACCCCCGCCCCCAGCCGGGCCAGCTCGATCGACGCCGTCTCGCCCAGCCCCGACGTCGCGCCGGTCACCAGCACGACCCGACCGTCGAGCGCCGGCAGCGCCGACCAGTGGAAGATCCTCGACCGCAGGCGCGGGCCGATGCGGGAGAACGACGGGACCACGGTCGCCTCGAGGACCGCGTCGAGCGCCCCGGCGAGCGTCAAGGCCGGAGGGCGACCCGCAGGCCGGCGGCGGCCCGGTCGGCCATGCGGCGGAACACGAGCGTGAGGAGCGGGTCGAGCAGCCGGGCGACGCCCTTCAGCGCCAGGTCGGCGTCGTAGGTCACCGTCGAGCCACCCGCGGCCGGCTCGACGGTGATCGTGTCGACCCCGGTCAGCCGCTGGCTCTCGGCCCGCAGGACGACCCGCCGGGCCGGCTCGAGCGCGACGATCTCGTACTCGAGCGGCACGTCACGCCCGTTGGCCCGGGACACGATGAGGAAGCGCGATCCCACCGCGACCGGGCCCTCGTCGAGGCGGCGGGCCTCCACGACGCTCGGGTCCCACGTCGCCGCCGACGTGAAGTCGGCGAGGTAGGCCAGGGCGGCGTCCGGGGTCAGGGTCGACGCGACGGTCGTCCGGTAGTGGGCCATCCATCCTCCTCTGCGTCGAGCACGACGTGCACCGTGTCGCAGTGCCCGGATCGGAACGCGGCGGTGCAATACCCCAGGTAGAGATCCCAGATCCGCTGGAATCGCTCGTCGAAGCCGAGCCGGCGCAGCTCACCCCGGGCGGCGCCGACGTTGGCGGACCACCGGGCCAGCGTCTCGGGGTAGTGGTGCCCGATCGAGTGCACCTCGACCGGGCGGAGCCGGCCGGTGCGGCCCGCGTCCCGGACGATCGAGCCGACCGACGGGAGGCAGCCGCCCGGGAACACGAACGCCTTGATGAAGTCCTGGCTGCGCTTGGCCCGATCAGCGGAGCGGTCGTCGATGACGATGGCCTGCAGGACGGCCCGCCCCCCCGGGCGCGTCGCCCCGGCCACGGCGTCGAAGAAGCGGGCGTGGTCGCGCCAGTCGACGGCCTCGATCATCTCGACCGACACGACCTTGTCGAACGACCCGGCGATGTCCCGGTAGTCGCGGTCGAGCACCGTCACCCGATCGGCCAACCCCTCCTCGGCCACCAGCTTGGACGCGTAGGCGTGCTGCTCGGCCGAGATCGTGGTGGTCGTCACCCGGCAGCCCGTCCGGCGAGCGGCGTGGACCGCGAACCCACCCCAGCCGGTGCCGATCTCGAGGAGGTGGTCGTCGCTCCCGAGGTCGAGGAGGTCGCACAGCCGGTCGAACTTGGCGAGCTGCGCCTCCTCCAGGGTGCGACGCCCGGCGTCGTCGAAGATGGCGCACGAGTAGGCCATGGTCGGGTCGAGCATCAGCTCGAACAGCTCGTTGGAGAGGTCGTAGTGGGCGGCGACGTTCCGGCGGTCGACCGCGGCACCGCGGCTGCGGGTCGGGAGCCGGTCGCGCAGCGGCGCGACCCGCCGCGCCACGCCGTCGAGGCGGCGGCGGATCGGCAGCGAAGCCCCGAGGAGCAGCTCGACCAGGCTCGCCGGGTCGTCGACGTCGAACCAGCCGGCGGCGTAGGCCTCGCCGAGGCCGACCGACCTGCGACGCACGATCGCCGCCCAGGCCCGCGGGTCGTGGACGGTGACGACGGCCGAGGGGCCGGCGCCCGAGCCGAACCTCGTGGCTCGACCGTCCTCGACGACCGTCAGACGTCCCTCACAGAACCTGGTCAGCGCGGCGCGTGCGATCGTGCGCGTCAGCACGGGGTCCTCCTTCACGGTCCGGGTGGGGATGGAACGTCGCGCCCTTGCGCCAGAGGCGCAGGGCGTGGGTGTGGATGCCCGCCGACACCCGTGCGGTCAGCATGGGGTGACGCCACAGCACCCGACCGAGGGCGGCGCGGCTGATCTCGTGCCGCTGCAGGCGGAGGGCGGCAGAGAACACGCGCCGGTCGCCCTCGGTGGCGTCGATCGCCAGGCGCAGCTGCTCGCCGGGAGGGTCGTAGGTGATCGTGTAGCGCTGGTCCATGCCGAAGAACGGCGAGACGTGGAGCGCCTTGTCCACCTCGTGGCGTCCGGGTGGGCCGAGCACGTACTCGTGCCGCTCCTTCCAGGGGGTGTTCGTCACCACCGCGACCGCCTGCTCCACGTCGCGGCCGTCGGCGCCGTAGCAGTAGTGGAGCGCGATCGGGTTGAACAGCCAGCCCCAGGTGCGGACATGGGCCAGGACCGCGACCCGGCCACCGCTCCACGGGATCTCGGGGTGGTCACGATGGCGCCACGACACGACGTTCGGCCGTTCCCGCGACCAGAGCGGGTGCAGCGCCATGACCTCGTCGACCTCGTCCGGGTCGAGCAGCGGCATCGCGAGGCGCACGTGGAAGCGGTGGTCAGGCTCGAACCGGCGGTGGACGAGGGTGCCCTCGTAGATGGCGCTCCTCACGGCACCGCTCCGAGGCGGCGACACAGCTCGAGGCCGCTCTGCACGCCGTCCTCGTGGAAGCCGTGGCCCCAGTAGGCGCCGCAGTAGTGCACGCCACCCCTTCCGTCGATCTCGTCGAAGCGCCGCTGGGCCCGCACCGCGTCGGCGTCGAACACGGGATGGGCGTAGTGGATGTGCTCGACGACGGTGCCGGGGTCGGGCGCCTCCGGACGGTTGAGCGTCACGCACACGTCGACGTCCGTGTCGAGGCGCTGCAAGGCGTTCAGGTGGTACGTGAGCGATGCCCGCGAGCCGAGCTCGCCGACGCCCGGGACGTGGTAGTTCCAGGCGGCGCGGGCCCGCCGGTTCGGCGGCAGGAGCGAGCCGTCGGTGTGGAGGGTGGCGACGTTCGGCTGGTAGCGGATGGCGCCCAGGACGGATCGTTCGGTCTCGCTGGCGTCGGCGAGGAGGCGCAGGGCCTGGTCGCTGTGGGTGGCGAGCACCACCCGATCGAACGTCTCGGTGCCCCGTTCCGTCAACAGCTCGACCCCGTCGGTCCGGCGCACGACCTTCTGCACCGGCGTCGACAGCCGGATGCGACCGGGCAGGGCTCCGGCCATGGCGTCGACGTAGCGCTTCGACCCCCCGGTGACGGTCCGCCACTTCGGCACGTCGCCCAGCCGGAGGAGGCCGTGGTTGTCGAGGAAGCCGGCCAGCACGGCGGCGGGGAACCGGGTGAACGTCGACGGATCGGCCGACCAGATCGCGGCGCCCATCGGCACCAGGTACCAGGAGCGGAACCAACGGCTGTAGTGACCGGCGACCAGGACGTCCTCGACGGTCAGGTCGAGGTCGACCTCGTCGGCCGGCCTCGCCACCAGCCGCCTCGCCGTCCGGTTGAACCGCACCACGTCCACGAGCATCCGCAGGAACCGGGGGTCGGTGGCCCGGCGGCGCTGGGCGAGCACCGAGTCGAGGTCGGTCCCCCGCCACTGCACGCCCGAGCGCTCGTCGTGCACGGAGAACGACATGTCGGACGGCTGGGTCGCGACCCCGAGCTGGTCGAGCAGCGCGACGAAGCCCGGGTAGTTGCGCTCGTTGTAGACGAGGAACCCGGTGTCGACGGCCAGCGGGCTGCCGCCGACGGTGACCTCCACGGTGTTGGCGTGGCCGCCGAGGCGGCCGTCGGCCTCGAACAACGTCACGTCGTGGCGGTGCCGGAGGCCGTGGGCGGCCACCAGCCCCGAGACACCAGAACCGACGACGGCCAGCCGCACCCCGCCTCTTCGGCGCCGACGGTCTGGCTGGATGAGCGCGCCCCGATCTCGGTACACCCGCGTCACCGGAGCGGGGATGCCGAGCGCCGACGAGCGTGGTCGTCACGAAGTGCCGTTGCGGCCGACGTCCGAACGACCTGGACGCCTCGGCGGATCGTCCTGGGAATGTTCACCCTGTGTATCGACGGCGGCAGCAAGGAGGCCACTAGAAGGGGCCCGGTGGGCGCAGGACCGAGGACCGTGTTCGCCATGCTCCTGGTGTCGGCCGCGGTGGCGGTCGTGGCGGGCGGGGCGGACACCCCATCGTCGGCCGAGGCGGCGCACGCCCGGCTCCAGGGTGAGGGTTCGTCGTGGGCGGCGCAGATGATCGACGCCGCCCGGGTCGACGCGAGCCGGCTCGGCCTCACCATCGACTACTCCGCCAGTGGTTCCACCGCCGGCCGGCGCAGCTTCCTGAGGGGGACCACCGACTTCGCCGTGTCCGACGTCCCCTTCCAGTTCGAACCGGAGGACGGCTCACTGGCCGAGCGGCCCTCTGCCGGGACCTACACATACCTACCGGCGACGGCCGGCGGCACCGCCTTCGTGTACAACCTCGACATCGACGGTCAGCCGGTCACCAACCTCCGTCTCTCCGGCGACACGGTGGCCCGGATCTTCACCGGCCTCGTCGACCGCTGGGACGACCCCGCCATCGCCGCCGACAACCCTCGTCTCGCTCTTCCCGACCTGCCCCTCACGCCCGTCGTGCGCTCCGACGGTGCGGGCTCCACGGCCCATCTCACCACCTGGTTGGCCGCCCGCCACGGCGACCACTGGAAGGACTACTGCACCCGTACCGCCCGGGCGCCCGACTGCGTCCCGACCTCGTACTTCCCAGCCGTCGGGAACATGGTCGGCCAGTCCGGCGACCTCGGTGTGGCCGGCTACGTGAGCCAGGCCTTCGCCCGGGGCTCCATCGGCTACGTGAACTACAGCTACGCCCTGAGCGCCGGCTTCCCGGTGGCCAAGCTCCTCAATGCCGCCGGCTACTACACCGAGCCCACCCCTGAGAACGTCGCGGTGTCCCTGCTCCAGGCACGCGTCGCCACCGACCAGTCGAACCTGCACGCGTACCTGACCCAGGACCTTCACGGCGTCTACACCGACACCGATCCCCGCAACTACCAGCTCTCGTCCTACTCCTACTTCATCGTTCCGACAGCCCTCAGTGCCTCCTTCGGCGAGGACAAGGGCCGGTCCCTGGCCTTCTTCCTGCACCGCTACCTGTGTCCACTCCAGAAGCAGGCAGCATCGTTGGGCTACGCGCCGCTGCCGATGAAGCTCGCCGAGGCCGGCCTCGAGCAGATCCGCCGGATCCCGGGCGCCGATCCCCAGAGCGTCGACATCGAGACCTGCGACAACCCGACCTTCTCCCCTGACGGCACCAACGTCCTCGCCGCCAACGCACCCCAACCGAAGACCTGCGACCACCAGGGTCCCGACCAATGCCCCGACGGCACTGGCGGCAACCGGACACCCACACCCGCCGCCCCCCAGACGACCACTCCCACCACGACCACGACCACGACCATTGTGCCGGCGACCACCACCCCGGTCGGCGGGACCGCCACGGGTGCCCCGGCGAGAGGCACCCTGCCTCAGACCGGATCCGACGACCCTGCGGCCCGAGTCGGCCTCGCCCTGTTGCTCCTAGCGGTCGGCCGCATCCTCCTCCTCACCGGCCGGGAGACACCGGTCATCGAGCCGTAGTCGTCCGCTCCCGTGCGAGGCAATCCGCCTTGGGGGACGGCCTGCCGGATCGCTGACCAGTCGTCGCGTGTTCCGTCACCCTGCATGCCGGTCGCCCTGTCAGCGACCCACCGCTCGCTCGAGCTCGGCCTTGTTCATCTTCGAGCGGCCTTCGATGCCCTTCTCCCGGGCCTCGTTGTAGAGCTGGTCCCGGGTCCGACCGCCGGCGCCCCGGTGCGAACGCAGCCCGCCCCGCCGACCCGAGGAGATGTCGTCGGTCGACGTGCGACTCGACTCCTTCGCCTCACCGGCTCGGGCCCGTTCCTTGTTCACGGTGCGGGCCGCGATCTCCTCAGCGGTGTCCTCGGACTCACCCCGATCGAGCAGCCCCTCCTTGATGTGGTCGTACTGCCGTTCGCGCTTGTCGCTCCATGCTCGCTGCGGCATCGTCGTCGCTCCTTTCGCTTCCAGGTACCACGCGGGCGGGCACCGGGAGGACGTCGCCCGCGAATGGGCCACGGACGCCGGATCACGTGCCATTCGACCGTCGACGAGGACCGGGCGGGCGGCCGCGGGCGTGCGGATCGGGTGACGTCTGGCTGGTTCGCATTCAAGGGCACTCCCTGCGTACCTCGGTGCGTGAGAGGGGTTCACCGACCGGGCCCGTGGCTGAACCCTGGGGTGTCCGGCGCCTCTACCCGACCCCGCCGCCGACAGAACCGCCGTGCCGAAGTCCAGACGGGCGGCGTGGACCGCCTGGTCGGCCAGCGTCCGCTCGCCACCGCGATGAGCCGCGGTGGGCCGTTCGACCCTGGGCACCATCGCTCCCGATCGGGTTGGATCACGACATGACGTACGCGCTCGTCCTGGTCGTCTGGCTGCTCGTCGGCGCCGTCGTCGGCCTGGTCGAGGCCCGGCACGGCGCCTGGCGACGCAGTTGGGCCGTCGCCGCCGTCTTCGGACCCTTCGCGATCCCGCTGGCGCTGCAGCGGCGGCGCCAGGCTCGACCCGACACGGTGGTGCTCTCGCCGGGCCGGGCGGGCCGGGGGCCGGTCGATCTCCTGATCGGCCTGGATGGCTCCGAGTCCTCCCTTGCGGCCGCATCCCTCGCGCTGCACCTCTTCGGTCCCCGCGCTCGCCGCGTCACCCTGACCTCGGTGCTCGACCTCGACACCGCCAGGTCCCACGCCGACGACGTGACGGACCCAGAGCCGTGGCCGGAGGCACGCGATGCCCGCCGGCGGCTCGACGAGGCTGCCACGGCGCTGCAGGAGTGGACGGGGGTGCGGCCCGGTTCGGTGATCCTGGCCGGCCGGCCGGCCGATGCGCTCGAGCAGCACGCGTTGGCGGAGGGCTACGAGGTGATCGTCGTGGGCCACCGGGGCAAGGGCCTCTCCAAGCGGGTGCTCGGCAGCTGCGCGTCGGACCTGGCCGGCAGGACGAAGGTGCCCGTCCTGCTCGTCCCCGCCGAGCCGGCCGTGGCCCGGCCCTGACCGGGCGCCGATCACGCCCTGACCAGGGGCGAACGGGGGTCGACGGCCGGAAGCGCCCCGAGGGGGTAACGCTCTGATGGTGGACCGCTCGCTCGCTCGCCGCGTCCACACCGCCGGGGTGGCTCCCTGATGTCGCTGGCGCAGGCCGTCCCCGTCTTCGCGGCCGCCGCCGCGGTCCTCACCCTGGCCGGCGTGCAGCTGGCGAGGGCCGGCGACGAGATCGCCGAGCGGGCCGGCTTGTCACGGCTGTTCGTCGGCATGCTGCTGGTCGCAGGAGCGACGTCGCTGCCGGAGATCGTCACCGACGTGAGCGCCGCGGTCGCCGACGCGCCGGATCTGGCCGTCGGCGACCTGTTCGGCAGCAGCATGGCCAACATGGCGATCCTCGCCGTCGTCGACCTCCTGCACCGTCATCGGGTGTGGGCCCACGTGGAGATCGGCCACGCCCGGGTCGCCTCCGTCGCGGTCGCGCTGACCGCGCTGGCGACCATGGGCATCGTCACGCCCGCGGGCCTCACGGTCGGGTGGGTCGGCGTCGACACGATCGCCATCGCCGCCGCCTACGCGGCCGCGGTGGCGTGGATGCGCCGGTCGCCGACCGGGCGCTTCGCCGGGGGCGAGCTGCTACCCGTCCCGACCGGGTGGACCCGGCCGGGCCGGGGTGCGCTGCGCCCGGCGGTGCTCCGCTTCGTAGCCGCGTCGACCGTGATCCTGGTGACGGCACCGGCTCTCGCGTACTCGGGGCAGAGCATCGCCCGGGAGAGCGGCCTGGGCGAGACGTTCGTCGGCACCGCCCTGCTGGCTCTGACGACGTCACTGCCCGAACTGGTGGCATCGATCGCCGCGGTCCGCATCGGCGCCCACGACCTGGCCGTCGGGAACCTGTTCGGCAGCAACGCCTTCAACATGGCCGCGCTCGTCCTCGTCGACGTCGCCTACACGCCGGCGGCCCTGCTCCACGCCGTCGACCCGAGCCAGGCCACCGCCGGCATGGGGGCGATCCTGCTGATGGCGCTGGCCCTGGCGGCGCTGGTGCACGGTACCGAGACCAGAGCCCGGCGGCTGGAGCCGGACGCCATCCTCCTCCTGGTCGCGTACGCGGGCGCCCTGTTCGCCGTCTGGAGCGTGAGGGCGTGACCCCGGACCGGGCCGGGTCGGAGGCGCCGTGGGCGTCGGACGCGGCATCCGTCGCCGACGGCCTCGGGACCGACCTCGTCCGCGGGCTCGGCCACGACGAGGCGGCCCGTCGGCTGGCGGAGGTGGGCGCGAACGCGCTGGTCGAGGAGGCGCAACCGGGTCCCTGGCGCATCTTCGGCCGCCAGTTCGCCAACACGATGACCGTGGTGCTGGCGCTGGCCGGGCTGGTGACGCTCGTCGTCGGGGACGGCAAGGACACCCTCGTGATCGGGGTGATCGTGGTCCTCAACGCCGTGGTCGGCTTCGCGCAGGAGTACCGGGCCGAGCGGGCCATGGCCGCGCTCAAGCAGCTCAGCACCGGCGCGGCCCGCGTCGTCCGTGACGGGCAGCTGGCCGAGGTGCCGACCCCCGAGCTGGTGCCCGGCGACCTGGTGGAGCTCGCCGCCGGCGATGTCACGCCGGCCGACCTCCGCCTCGTCGACGTGCACGGCCTCCGGGTCGACGAGGCCGCGCTCACGGGCGAGTCCGAGTCGTCCGCCAAGACCGCCGACCCGCTCACGTCGGAGCGATCGTTGGTCGCCGACCGGCACAACATGGCCTACAAGGGCACCGCCGTGGCCCACGGCCGGGCCCGCGGCCTGGTGGTGGCGACCGGGATGGCGACCGAGCTCGGCCAGATCGCCGCGCTGTTGCAGGCCCATCCCGTCGAGCACACACCGCTGCAGCGCCGCCTGGCGGTGCTGGGACGCCGCATGGCCGCTGGCGCCGTCGGGGTCTGCGGCGTGGTGTTCGCCGCCGGCATGGCCCGGGGCGAGACCGCCGAGGACATGTTCCTGACCTCGGTCAGCCTGGCCGTGGCCGCCATCCCGGAGGGGCTGCCAGCCATCGTCACCGTCGCGCTCGCCCTCGGCGCCCGCCGCATGGCCGACCGCCACGCCGTCATCCGCCGGCTCCCGGCGGTCGAGACCCTCGGATCGGTGACGGTGATCTGCTCGGACAAGACCGGCACCCTCACCGAGAACCGCATGCTGGTCGAACGGATCTGGACCCCCTCGGCTCTCTACGAGGTCGGCGGAGACGGCTACGCACCCGACGGCGCGCTCACCGGTGGACCCGAGCCGTCGGCTGACCCCGAGCTCGCCCACGTCGCCCTCGTCGCCGCGGCCTGCAACGACGCCGTCCTCCACCCACCGCCCGGGTCGGACGGTGACTGGACGATCACCGGCGATCCCACCGAGGGCGCGCTCGTCGTCCTCGCCGCCAAGCTCGGGGTCGACCGGGGCGACCTCGGTCAGGAGCTGCCCCGTGCCGGCGAGGTCGCCTTCGACGCGGCCCGGCGCCGCATGACCACGATCCACCACAGCGGCGAGGGCTACTGGGTGGCCACCAAGGGCGCCCTCGACGCCATCCTCCCGCTCCTCGACGCCGCCGACCGGGAACGTGCCGAGGCCGCCGTCACGGCCGCCGACGACCTCGCCGATGCCGGCTACCGCGTCCTCGCGCTCGCCGAGCGGCACGTCGACGGGCTCACCGAACCGCTCGACGGCCTCGAGCGCCGCCTGCGGCTGCTGGGCCTCGTCGGCATCGCCGACCCGCCCCGCACCGAGGTGGCCGACGCGGTGGCTTCGTGCCGGACCGCGGGGATCATCCCGGTCATGATCACGGGCGATCACCCCCGGACGGCGCGGGCCATCGCCTCCAGGCTCGGCATCCTCGGAGCGGGCGGGACGCCCGAGATCGTGAGCGGCGAGGAGCTCGACGGCCTCGACGACGAGGCTCTCCGGGCCCGCGTCGTGGACGCCAGGGTGTTCGCCCGCACCAACCCCGAGCAGAAGCTGCGAATCGTCGACGCGTGGAAGGCCCACGGCGCCATCGTCGCCATGACCGGCGACGGCGTGAACGACGCCCCCGCGCTCCGTCGGGCCGACATCGGCGTCGCCATGGGCGTCATCGGGACGGACGTCAGCAAGGAGGCCGCCGACATGGTCCTCGCCGACGACAACTTCGCCACGATCGTCCACGCCGTCGAGGAGGGACGGCGCATCTACGACAGCATCCGCCGTTTCGTCCGCTACCTCCTCACCACCAACTCGGGCGAGATCTGGATCATGTTCCTCGCTCCCCTGCTCGGCATGCCCCTGCCCCTCCTGCCGATCCAGATCCTCTGGATCAACCTCGTCACCGACGGCCCGCCCGCCATCGCCCTCGGTGTCGAGCCGGCCGAACCCGACACGATGCGCCGCCCACCCCGCCGCCCGGAGGAGTCGATTCTCGGCGGCGGGCTCTGGCAGCACGCGGTGTGGGTGGGCTTGCTCATGGCCGCCGTCGTGCTCCCCCTCCAGGCCGTCGCCCGGGCGGCCGACTGGCCCTGGCAGACCATGGTCTTCACCACCGTGGCGTTCCTCCAGCTCGGCCACGCCCTCGCCGTCCGGTCCGAGCGCCGATCCACCTTCGGGCTGGGGTACCGGACCAACCCCTGGATCGCGTGGGCCGTCGCCGCCAGCGCCGCCGCCCAGCTCGCCACCGTCTACGTCCCCGGCCTCCACGACGTGTTCGGCACCGAGGCGCTCACCGCCGGGCAGCTCGCCGTCGTGCTGGTTCTCTCCGCGTCGGCGTTCCTCGCCGTGGAGGTCGAGAAGGCGGTCCGTCGTCGCGGTCGGGCCCACGACGACTCGGACGGGGTGGAGAGCCGGTGAGGGACCGCTACGAAGCCGTGATCTTCGACATGGACGGCGTGGTCACCGGCACGGCCCCGGTCCACCGGCGGGCCTGGGCCCAGCTGTTCGACGAGTACCTCGCCGGTCGTGACCAGGAAGCCCGGCCGTTCAGCGGCGAGGACTACCTCGACCACGTCGACGGCCGGCTCCGCATCGACGGCGTCACGACCTTCCTGGCGTCTCGCGGCGTCCGCCTGCCCCTCGGGCAGCCGAGCGACCCGCCGTCGTCCGACACCGCCTGGGGCCTGGCAAACCGGAAGAACGAGCTGTTCGTGGCCAGCGTCCACGCCGACGGGGTCGACGTCTTCCCCTCGACGCTGGCGCTGCTCCGCCGCCTCCGTGCGATCGGGGTGCGCACCGCGCTCGTCACGGCCAGCCGGAACGCCGACCTGGTCCTCGCGGCCGCGGGCGCGAGCGGGCTCTTCGACGCCCAGGTCGACGGCACCGACGCCGAAGAGCTCGGCCTGGCCGGGAAGCCCGACCCGGCCAGCTTCGTCGAGGCCGCCCGGCGACTCGGTGTCAGCCCGGGCGCGACCGCGGTGGTCGAGGACGCCAGGGCGGGCGTGGCGGCGGCCGGCGCCGGACGGTTCGGCCTCGTCGTCGGTGTCGACCGGGCCGGCCACCCCGACGCCCTCCGAGCCGCCGGCGCCGACATCGTGGTGGGCGACCTGGCCGACCTCCCCGACGAGGCCCTCGTCGGGCCATCGGACCCCTGGGTGCTCGCCTACCGGGGCTTCGACCCGGACACCGAGGGCACCCGCGAGGCGCTGCTGACGCTGGGCAACGGCTACGTGGCCACACGGGGCGCGATGACCCATGTCGCCGCCGACGGCGTGCACTATCCGGGCACGTACGCGGCCGGCGTCTTCAACCGGCTCACCTCGCGCGTCGAGGGCCGCGACCGGGTGGACGAGTCCGTCGTCAACCTCCCGAACTGGCTGCCGCTGACCTTCCGCGCCGCCGACGGCGACTGGCTGTCCGCGAGCACGGGCTCGCTCAGGGCCCACCGGGTGGCGATCGACCTGCGGACCGGGATGCTCACCCGCGACCTGACCGTCGTCGACCCGGCCGGGCGGCGCACCCGCCTCCACGAGCGGCGGCTCGTGTCGATGGACGACCCGCACCTCGCCGCCGTCGAGTGGCGGCTCACCCCGGAGAACTGGTCCGGGCCGCTCGCCGTCCGCTCCGCGGTCGATGCCCGGGTCGGCAACGACAACGTCACCGCCCACCGGGCCCTGGCCGGCCGCCACCTCACCGTCGAGGACACCGGCCGGCACGGCCCGGTCTCGTACCTGGTCACGACGACGACGACGTCGAAGGTGCGGGTGGCGGTCGCCATCCGCACCGCGACCGTCGGCGGCCGCCAGGTCGGGACCACCCGGGGCGTCGACACCGACGGCCTGGTCGGCCACGAGCTCCGCTTCGAGGGCGAGGAGGGCGGCGAGATCGGGATCGAGAAGATCGCCGTCATCGCGACCTCGCGTGACCACGCCATCGCCGAGCCGGCGCTCGCCGCGGTGGACGCGGCGACGCGGGCGGGCGGCTTCGACGAGCTGGCCGCCGCCCACCGCCGGCGGTGGGCCGAGCTGTGGGAGCAGTTCCGCCTGGAGCTCGACAACGGTGACGACATGGCCCGCGCCGTGCGGGTGCAGGCCCTCCACGTGCTGCAGACGCTGTCGCCGAACACCGTCGACCTCGACGTGGGGGTGCCCGCCCGGGGCCTCCACGGCGAGGGCTACCGGGGACACGTCTTCTGGGACGAGCTGTTCGTGTTCCCGGTCCTCGACCTGCGCCTGCCGGAGCTGACCCGCTCCCTGCAGCTCTACCGGTGGCGGCGGCTGCCGGCGGCCCGCCGCCTGGCGGGCGACGACGGGATGCCCGGCGCCCGGTTCCCGTGGCAGAGCGGCAGCGACGGGCGGGAGGAGACGCCACGCTCCCTCTTCAACCCGCGATCGGGGCGCTGGATGCCGGACCACTCCCGCCGCCAGTGCCACGTCAACGTGGCCGTCGCCTACAACGTGTGGCAGCACTGGCAGATCACCGCCGATCTCGGCTACCTCGAACGGCACGGCGCCGAGCTGCTCATCGAGTCGGCCCGCTACCTCGCGGCCCGGACCGACCACGACACCGGCGACGACCGCTACGACCTCCGGTCCGTCATGGGCCCCGACGAGTTCCACGACGGCTACCCCGACCTCCCTGGCGGGGGCGTCGACAACAACGCCTACCTGAACGTGATGACGGCGTGGGCGCTGGCCCGGGCCCGCGACGCCTACGACCTCCTCCAGCCGCTCGGCACGGGGCTCGCCGAGCGGCTGGGGATCGACGCCCGGGAGCTCGACCGGTGGGACCGGGTGAGCCGGCGGCTCCGGGTGCCCTTCCTCGGCAACGGCCTGCTCGCCCAGTTCGACGGCTACGAGGACCTCGAGGAGCTCGACTGGGCCGCCTACCGCGACCGCTACGGGAACATCGGGCGGCTCGACCTCATCCTCGAGGCGGAGGGCGACACCACCAACCGCTACCAGGCGTCGAAGCAGGCCGACGTGCTCATGCTCTTCTACCTCCTCGACGCCGACGAGCTGACCGCCGTGCTCGAGCGGCTGGGCTACCCCTTCGACCCGGCCACCATCCCGGCGACGGTCGCCCACTACCTGGCCCGCACCAGCCATGGGTCGACGCTGAGCCGGATCGTCCACGCCTGGGTCCTGGCCCGGACCGATCGTGCCCACTCGTGGGAGCTGCTCAGGGAGGCCCTGCACGCCGACCTCGACGACACCCAGGGCGGCACCACCCGCGAGGGCATCCACCTGGGCGCCATGGCCGGCAGCCTCGACATCCTCCAGCGCTGCTACCCGGGCCTCGATGCCCGCGGTGACGTCCTGTGGCTCAACCCGGTGCTGCCCGAGGAGCTCCGTTCGCTCGAGCTGGGCATCCGCTACCGCGGTCAGCGGCTGGAGGTGCGCGTCGACCACGACGAGCTCGTGCTCGCCGCCGAACCGGGACCGGCCGCCCCCGTCTCCGTGGGCGTCGCCCACGTCGGCGGCCCCGTCGAGCTGCACGCCGCCGAGACCCTGCGCTTCGAGCTCCCACCCCAGACGCCAGTCCGCCCCCCCGACAGGAGTGCGCCATGAGGACCGTCCACGCCATGCCGCTCGACGACGAGGAGCTCTCGCGCCTCGACCGCCACTGGCGGGCGGCGAACTACCTCGCCGTCGGCCAGATCTACCTCATGGCCAACCCGTTGCTGCGGGAGCCGCTGGCCGACGAGCACGTCAAGCCCCGCCTCCTCGGCCACTGGGGCACGACGCCCGGCCTCAACCTCGTCTACACCCACCTCAACCGGGTCATCGCCGCCCGGGACCTGGACGTGATCTTCGTCACGGGTCCCGGGCACGGCGGCCCCGCCCTCGTCGCCAACACCTGGCTCGAAGGCAGCTGGACCGACACCTATCCCGGGGTCGGGATGGACGAGGCCGGCATGGCCCAGCTGTGCCGCCAGTTCTCCTTCCCCGGCGGGGTACCCAGCCACGTGGCACCCGAGGTCCCCGGCTCCATCCACGAGGGCGGTGAGCTGGGCTATTCGCTCTCCCACGCCTTCGGCGCCGCCTTCGACAACCCCGACCTCGTCGTCGCCTGCGTCGTCGGCGACGGTGAGGCCGAGACCGGCCCGCTGGCGGCCGCGTGGCAGTCGACACGGTTCCTCGACCCGGTCGGCGACGGGGCCGTCCTCCCGATCCTGCACCTCAACGGCTACAAGATCGCCAACCCGGCCCTGCTGGCCCGCATCGGCGACGACGACCTCGAGGCCCTGCTGCGAGGCTCTGGGTGGGATCCGCTCCTGGTCGCGGGCGACGATCCGGCAGAGGTGCACCAGCAGCTGGCGGCCACCCTCGACGTCGCCCTGGACGCGATCGCCGACCTCCAGCGGCGGGCCCGGGACGGCGAGCGGGTTCCGACGCGGTGGCCGATGATCGTGCTGCGCACGCCGAAGGGATGGACCGGCCCGGAGGAGATCGACGGTCTGGCCGTCGAAGGCACGTGGCGCTCGCACCAGGTCCCGTTCGGCGGTGTGCGCGGGAACCCGTCCCGACGCCGAGCCCTGGAGGACTGGCTCCGCAGCTACCGGCCGGACGAGCTCTTCGACGAGGACGGAGGCCCCCGCTTCGGCGTCGTCGGCTGGCTCCCGACCGGCGAGCGACGGATGGGCTCGAACCCGCACACCAACGGGGGAACGCTCGTCCGCGACCTGACGCTGCCCGACTTCCGGGCCCATGCCGCCCCCACGACGGAAGGACCGGGCGGGGGCGCCTCCGAGCCGACCAGGGTCCTCGGCCGGTGGCTCCGAGACGTCATCGCCGCCAACGCCGCCCACCGGGACTTCCGCCTGTTCGGGCCGGACGAGACCTCCTCCAACCGTCTCGACGCCGTCTACGAGGTCACCGACAAGGTGTGGCAGGCCGAGATCCTCCCCGGTGACGAGCACCTCGCGCCCAGCGGCAGGGTCATGGAGATCCTGTCGGAGCACACCTGCCAGGGCTGGCTCGAGGGCTACCTCCTCACCGGCCGCCACGGGCTCTTCTCCTGCTACGAGGCGTTCATCCACATCATCGACTCGATGTTCAACCAGCACGCCAAGTGGCTCGACACCATCCGCGAGCTCCCCTGGAGGGAGCCGGTCGCGTCTCTCACCTACCTGCTCACGTCGCACGTCTGGCGCCAGGACCACAACGGGTTCAGCCACCAGGACCCGGGCTTCGTCGACCACGTCGTCAACAAGAAGGCGGACGTCATCCGCGTGTACCTCCCGCCGGACACGAACTGCCTGCTGGCCGTGACGGACGCCTGTCTCCGCACCCGCAACCAGGTGAACGTGGTCGTCGCCGGCAAGCAGTCGACGCCCGACTGGCTCGATGTCGACGCGGCGATCGCCCACTGCGCCCGGGGCATCGGCATCTGGGAGTGGGCCAGCAACGACGGAGGCGACCCTGACGTCGTGCTCGCCTGCGCCGGTGACATCCCGACGATCGAGGTCCTGGCCGCGACCGCCATCCTGCGGGAGCGGCTCCCGGACCTGCGGGTGCGGGTGGTGAACGTCGTCGACCTGATGCGGCTCCAGTCGGAGAGCGAGCACCCCCACGGGCTGTCCGACCGCGAGTACGACAGCCTCTTCCCGACCGACCGGCCGGCGATCTTCGCCTACCACGGCTACCCGTGGCTGATCCACCGGCTCACCTACCGGCGCGCCGGCCACGACCAGCTCCACGTCCGGGGCTACAAGGAGGAGGGCACGACCACCACGCCCTTCGACATGCTGGTGATGAACGACATGGACCGGTACCACCTCGTCATGGACGTCATCGATCGCGTCCCGACGCTCGGGTTCCGCGCCGCCGGGCTGCGGCAGGCGATGGTCGACCAGCGCACCCGCCACGGGCACTGGATCCGGGAGCACGGCGAGGACCTCCCCGAGATACGCGACTGGCGCTGGCCGCGGTGAGCCGTGTGCTCGTGGTCAACGCCGGCTCCACCACCCTGAAGCTCGTCGTCCTCGACGGCGACCGCGTCGAGGTCCGGCAGGACGGGCCGTGGGACGGCACCACCACCGACCGCATCGACGACCTGCTGCGCGCCTCGTCTGGTGTCGACGCCGTGGGCCATCGGGTCGTCCACGGTGGTGAGCGGACGCGACCTGCCGTCGTCGACGACGACCTCGTCGCCGAGCTCGAAGCCCTGGGTGACCTGGCGCCGCTCCACCAGCCCCGCTCCCTCGCCGCGCTCCGCGCCGCCCGCCGGGCGCTCCCCGGCGTCGATCACGTGGCCTGCTTCGACACCGCCTTCCACACCACGCTCCCCCCCGCCGCGCACACCTACGCGCTGCCGGCGGCGTGGCGGGCACGCTGGAACCTGCGCCGCTTCGGGTTCCACGGGCTCTCCCACGCCTGGGTGGCCACCCGGGCGCCCGTGGTCGCCGGGCGGGGCGGCGACCGGTTGCGGCTCGTGAGCTGCCACCTGGGGGCCGGCGCCTCGGCCTGCGCCATCACCGGCGGCCGCTCGATCGACACCACCATGGGCTTCACGCCCCTCGACGGCCTGGTCATGGCCACCCGCTCCGGCTCGGTCGACCCGGGCCTCCTCCTGTGGCTGCTCGACGGCCGCCTCACCCGCGGCGAGGTCGCCGAGGGCCTCGACCGCGGCTCGGGGCTCGCCGGTCTCAGCGGCACCGACGGCGACATGCGCACCGTGCTCGACCGCCGGCGCGAGGCCGACGAGGCCGCCGCGCTCGCCTTCGACGTGGCCGTCCACCGGCTCCGCCAGGCGGTCGCGGCCATGGCCGCCGCCCTCGGCGGGATCGACGTGCTCGCCTTCACCGGCGGCGTCGGCGAGCACCTGCCCGAGGTCCGGGCCGCGACCGCGGCCGGACTGGGCTTCCTCGGCGTGCACCTCGACACCGTGGCCAACGACGCCGCCGACGACGGGCGCGACGCCGATCTCAGCGCGCCCGACGCCGCGACCCGCACCGTCGTGATCGCCTCCCGTGAGGATCTCGAGATCGCCCGCCAGGCCCGATCGGCACTCGCGCCGACCGGATGACGCCGGGTCGGGGGCCGACTCCGGACGGGCGCCCGCCGAGGTGACCTCGGACGGGCGGGCCTCGAGGTCGCGTCCCCACCACGGGTGAGACCGCTGGCGGCGGCCTTCGAGCCCTCCGGGGCCGCCCGTCCCGGTCGCTCGACCGTCAGGTCGCCGGTCCGTCGGGCCGAACGCCGCCGCCGGGCGTGACGTCGGCGTCGCCGTGGATCGCCGCCCTGAAGCTCGGTGCAGCCTGGAGGACGACGATCTGGGCGGGAAGCTCGATGCCGTCGGCGTCCAGGCTCGCCTTGACCGCCCGGATGGCGGCGTCGAGCGTGCGGATGCCGTCCTGCTGGCGGGACGGCGCCCAGAACAGCACGCGGATCGTGACGGTGGACTCGCCCAGCTCGCTCACCACCGCAGCGGGCGCCGGCTCCCGGGCGACGTCCGGCACCTCGGCGAGCGCGGCCACGATGTCAGCGATGGCGCGGTCGGCGTCGGCCTCGTAGCCGATGCCCACCTCGAAGCCGAGGCGTCGATGCGACCGTTCGGTCCGGACGCGTATGACGTTCTTGTAGACGTCGCGGTTCGGGATGACGACGGTGTCGCCGTCGAAGGTGACCAGGCGCGTCTCCCGGATGTTGATCTCGACCACCGAGCCGAGCACGCCGACGACCTCGATCTGGTCGCCGGCGCGGAACGGCTGGCGGAACAGCAGGAGGATGCCGGCGAGCGTGTTCTCCAGGATGTCCTGGAAGGCGAAGCCGATCGCGACGGAGAAGAAGCCCAGGCCGGCCAGGAGGTCGACGGGGCGCACCGACGGGAAGGTCACGGCGAGCGCGACCAGGATCACGACGGCGAGCAGGGCCCAGCCGAACACCTTCGACATCACGCTCGCGAAGCTCGGTGTCCGACGGCGGTTGAGCAGCCGCCGGAGCAGCACACGCGCGCCGCGGCTCGCGACCCAGCCGATCACGATGACGGCCAGCGCGACGCCGATCCGCGGGAGCGCCTCGAGCGCCGTCTCCCACAGCGACTGGGCCGACTCGCCGATCTCGTCCGACGGCTGCTGGGCGGGGACGGACCTCATCGGCGGGGAGCCTCCGTCCCCCGCCGCGGGACGAGCGGTTCGCCGGCGGCGACGGCCTCGGCACGGTGACCGGGACGGTGCCGGGCCGACCCCGCCGCTCCGCCTGTCACGGTCCCGCCCCGTCGTGCTTCGGGATCACCGAGAAGGTGCCGTTGCTCTCGAAAACGACAACGGCGATCCGCTCCCAATCGTCGTAGCCGGCGGCTCGGATGGCGGCGTCGAGCTCGTCGGCGGTGAGCTGCGGTCCCAAGGGGTTGCGGCCCGCCTGCATCCGGCCGTGCTCGAAGACGGTCTCGGGCGAGAAGTCGAGGTAGCGGCGCAGCCGCGGGTGGCGCTGCCGGAGGAGGCCGACGACGACCTGGAGGAGCAGCAGCGTGACCACGGCGGCGGCGCCGCGCCCGTACGACGGCGGGTCCGAGACGATGGTGGTGGCGAACACGCTGCCCACCGCGATGGTGATCAGGGCGTCGAAGGCCGACAGCTGCGACACGGTCCGCCTGCCGGCCACCCTGACGAGCACGAAGGTCGTCGCGTAGAGCGCGCCGCCCGTGACCACCACCAGCACCAAGTCCCGGACCGAGGCGCCGAACACCGCTACCCCCGTCCCCGGCCCGCACGGGTGCCGGGCACACCGCCCGTCGATGCGCGGTCGTCGGTTCCCATCCGTGGCGTTTATCCGGGCGCCCTTACGGACAAACGAGGACGATGGCCCAACGACGCGCCGGTCGACCGCTACCGGGTCGAGGCCGTGCGGGGCGCGAGCTGTCCGACGCCGCCGCCGCACAGCTGGCGCGGCAGCCATGACCGCACCCGCCCCGCCCTCGAGCTCCGGGGTGGGCCGGTGAGGCTCCTGCGGCGCATGAGCGACGGCTACTGGCCGATTCCCGCTGCCTGCGTCACCGTCGCGGCAGGCCTCGCGTTCGCCCTGGTGCGGCTCGACGAGGGGCTCCAGCGGGAGGGCGTCAGCCTGGCGTTCACGGGTGGACCCGAGAGCGCCCGCTCGCTGCTCTCCACCATCGCCAGCTCGATGCTCACCCTCACCGCGCTCGTCTTCTCGATCACGATCGTCGTGCTGCAGCTGGCCAGCAGCCAGTTCTCGCCGCGTGCCCTGCGGGCGTTCCTCCGCGATCGCCAGAACCAGCTGGCCCTCGGCACGTTCCTCGCGACGTTCGTCTACGCGCTCGTCGCCCTCCGGGAGGTGCGCGGCGAGGACGGTGTCGTCGATCGCTTCGTGCCGGGCGTGACCATCACGATCGCCTTCGCGCTCGTGATCGTGAGCATCGGGCTCTTCGTGCAGTACATCCACCACATCGCCCAGGCGATCCGGGTGGTGACCATCGTCGGCCGGATCGCGGACGAGGCCAGGAGGACAGTCGAACGGCTGCACCCGGCGGAAGGGAGCCTGCAGCGTGAGCCCCCGCCACCCGGTGAAGGCCGGGTGGTGGCGTCACGTGGCCACGGCACCGTCACCGGCGTCGACGTCGATCGCCTCGTCCGCGTGGCCACGGACGGCGACGGGGTCGTCACGGTCGTCCCCTGCGTCGGCGACTTCGTCCCGACCGGCGCCCCCCTGCTCCGGGTGGAGGGCCTCGAGGATCGGGACGACGACCTCCGCGCCGCGATCGCGCTCGCCGCCGAGCGCGACAGCCGGCAGGACGTCGCGTTCGGCCTGCGCCAACTCGTCGACATCGCCGAACGGGCGTTGTCCCCCGGCGTCAACGACCCGTCCACCGCGGTCCAGTGCATCGACCAGCTCCACGACCTCCTACGGCGCCTGGTCGACCGGCCGTACCCGCCCGTCGTCCACCGGGACGACGCCGGCGTCGTGCGCGCCGTCGTCCGGCAACCGGACTGGGAGGACCACGTCGGCCTCGCCTTCGACGAGATCGCCCACTGGGGATCCGACTCGATCCAGGTTCGCCGACGCCTCGCCGCCATGGCCGACGACCTCCTGACCGTCGCCAGAGGCGACCGCCGGCAGCCGCTCCTCTCACGATGCCCGCCCCTCGTCCACACCGACGACGTCACCTGACCGCGGCGGTCACACGGCCCGCCGCCATCCGGTTGAGGGCGTCCGGGTCAGCGCCGGACTCCCTCACCCATGACGGTGAGGGCACCGTGGCCCTCACCCGACCGGCGGCGGCGAACCGGCGTCCGGACGGCTGCCACGAGAGGACCGACCCGACCGACCCGGGCGCGCCCGCCGACGTCGCCACCACTCTCCGTGAGCGGGCGGAGCCGGGACCGTCGGGGCTACGTTCGGCCGAGCGCATCGGCGACTCCGATGCGCCGGAAGGGGAGCGTCTCGGATGAAGGTTCTCGTCGCGCTGGACGACTCGCCCGTGTCCGCCCGGGCGGCGCGCAGCGCTGCCCGCCTGTTCGGCTCGCAACCGGACACGGAGTTCCTCGTCATCAACGTGGCCGCCGTCCCGACCCCGTGGGCCGCCGGCGTCGGCTACGGCTGGGTCGGCCCCATGATGGTCGACCCGCGCTGGTTCCAGCCCGACCCGCCCGACGAGGACGACCTCGAGCGTGCCCTGCTCGACGAGGCCGCCGGGGCCGGTCTCCCCGATGCCCGACCCATCGTGCGCGCCGGCGACGCCGTCGAACAGATCTGCGCGGCCGCCGATGCCAACCACGTCGACGTGATCGTTGTCGGCTCCCACGACAAGAGCGCCCTCGCCCGACTCTTCGACCCGTCGGTCGCATCGGGGGTGGTCCGGGGCACCCACCTCCCCGTCGTCGTGGTTAGCGGCACCCCACCGGCGTAGTGCGAGGGGACATCCCGACCATGCCCGGGTCGGCGAAGCCCCGACCGAGATGGACGGCCGGCGCGGCCGTCGACGCGAGTCCGGCGACGTGGGCGAGGATGGACCCATGGTTGCGGCCCGGGCGAGGTGCCGGCGGGTGCCGTGGCTGGCCGCGGTCGCGCTGGGGGTGGTGCTCACGATCGTCGGCCCCGGGGGTCGCCAGCCGGCGGCCGCGCAGTCGGAGGACGCCGGGCCGGTCTACGTCATCGAGGTGACGGGCAGCATCGATCTCGGCCTCGCCCCCTACCTGGACCGGGTGCTCGGCGAGGCGGACGCGGCCGGCGCCTCGGCGGTGGTCGTCGAGATCGACACGCCCGGTGGCCGCCTCGACGCGGTGATCCAGATGCGGGGCGCGCTCCTCGACAGCCCGGTGCGCACCATCGCGCTGGTCGACTCGATCGCCTTCTCCGCCGGCGCTCTCGTCGCCATCGCCTGCGAGGAGATCTACATGACCCCGGGCTCGGTGATGGGCGCGGCGACACCGGTGCTGGGCGGCACCGGCGAAGTAGCCGACGAGAAGACGATCTCGGCGGTCCGGGCGACCTTCGAGGCCACCGCCGAGGAGCGGGGTCGAGACCCGCGGGTGGCCGGAGCGATGGTCGATCCCGACGTCGTCGTGGACGGGCTGGTCGAGGAGGGGGAGCTCCTCACCCTCACCGTCTCCGACGCCCAGACGTTCGGCTACACCGACGGTGTCGTGTCGAACCGCGACGCCCTGCTCGACGAGCTCGGCCTGGCCGACCTCGAGGTGGTCGAGACCAGCCCGAGCCTGGCCGAGCAGCTGGTCCGCATCATCACCAACCCGATCCTCGCGTCGCTCCTGCTCACCATCGGCCTGCTCGCGCTCATCGCCGACCTGGCCGGGGGCGGGATCGGCATCGGCGCGGTCCTCGGGGCCGGCGCGCTGGCGACCTTCTTCTGGGGCCACATGCTGGCCGGTCTCGCCGGGTGGGAGGACGCCGCCCTGGTCGGTCTCGGACTGGCGCTGATCGCCGTCGAGGTGCTCGTCGTGCCCGGCTTCGGCGTTCCCGGGGTCCTCGGGCTCGTCGCGCTGGTGGCCGGCGGCACGTTGGCGATGCTCTACCGCGAGTTCGACTTCGTCACCCGGGACGACCTTGTCCGGGCCGGGTCGACCATGCTGGTGACGCTCGTCGTCGTCGTCGCCGGGTTCGTGCTGATGGTGACGGCGCTGTCACGTCGGCGGGGCGACGGGTTGGTGCTGCGGGGCCGGGTCGGCGTCGCCGCACCGGTCACCGACCGGGGCGTGGCGGGATGGCTGCGCTGGTTCGGCGCCGGCGACCGCCTGCCGGCCTCCCGCCGCCCCCCGCCGGCGCCCCCTCCGGACCTCGGGCCCGGGCCGGGGACGGCGCCCGTGGGGGCGGAGGCGCCGTCGATGGTCGGCGCGACCGGTGTGGCCCTCAGCGACCTGCGACCGGGCGGGATCGCCGAGATCGACGGCCGGCGGGTCGACGTGGTGACCTCGGGCGAGTACCTGGGCCACGGCGAGCCCATCGAGGTGGTGCTCGACGAGGGCTACCGGCGGGTCGTGCGCCGGCGCCGAGGCCAGGCCGGGTCGCCCTTGCCATAGGGTCGCGGGTCGAAGCGGCAACGACCGGCGCCAGCGAGGGGACCCCATGGGTGACGTGGAGACCGGCAGCATCGTGCTCTTGGTCGCCGCCGGGGCCGTGTTGCTCCTGGCGGTGCTGTTCTTCTACTTCGTGCCGATCGGGCTGTGGATCACGGCGATCTTCTCGGGGGTGCGGGTTCGCATCGGCACCCTCATCGGCATGCGACTGCGCAAGGTCGTGCCGAGCGCCATCATCCGGCCGCTCATCAGCGCCACCAAGGCCGAGATCGACCTCGACATCGGCCAGATGGAGGCGCACTACCTGGCGGGGGGCAACGTCGACCGGGTGGTCACCGCGCTGATCTCGGCCGACCGGGCCAACATCCCGCTGCCGTGGAAGCGGGCCACCGCCATCGACCTGGCCGGGCGGGACGTCCTCGAGGCGGTGCAGATGAGCGTCAACCCCAAGGTCATCGACACGCCCCGCGTGGCGGCCGTCGCCAAGGACGGCATCCAGGTGGTGGCGGTCGCCCGGGTGACGGTGCGGGCCAACATCGAGCGCCTGGTGGGCGGGGCCGGCGAGGAGACGATCATCGCCCGCGTCGGCGAGGGGACCGTCTCGGGCATCGGCTCGGCCGACTCGCACAAGTGGGTGCTGGAGAACCCCGACGCCATCTCGACCCGGGTCCTCGACCGGGGGCTCGACGCCGGGACGGCGTTCGAGATCCTCTCGATCGACATCGCCGACGTCGACATCGGCCGCAACGTGGGGGCCGAGCTGCAGACCGCCCAGGCCGAGGCGGACAAGAACATCGCCCAGGCCCGGGCCGAGGAGCGGCGGGCCATGGCCGTGGCCGAGGAGCAGGAGATGCGGGCCCGGGTCGTGGAGGCCGAGGCGCAGGTGCCCCTCGCGCTCGCCGAGGCCCTGCGCACCGGCAACCTCGGCGTGATGGACCACTACCGGATGGAGAACGTGCAGGCCGACACCCAGATGCGCTCCTCCATCGCCGGCGAGGACGAGCCCGACCGGTGACCGCCGACGGGGAGATCGTGGCGACCGAGATCGACGCGACCCCCGGGCCGCCGCCACCGGAGGAGCGCCCCGTCGAGCGCCGCCGGGCCGCGCCGGCCAGCCCACCGACCTCGCCCGGTGGCCGGACCCGTGCCGCCCTGCGCGAGATGCTCGGCTCGCCGGCGGCGCTGCGCCAGGCACTGCTCGTCCGTGAGGTGCTGGGGCCGCCCGTGTCGATGCGCCCGCCCGGGAGCGGACCCCTCCCCTGAACTGGGACCGGGACGGGGGGCAGCCCGCGTCGTGGTGTACCGCATCGCCCCCCTCCTCGTCCCCGCGGCCACGAGCTCAGCGGGGCCACAGGGTCGCCCCATACCCCCTGGGGGTTTACAGCGGTACCCCTAGGGGGTATGGTGGCCGGGTCGAGGAGGGTCGCCATGTCGAAGGCCGAAGTCCGCCCGCACGGAGAGCACGAAGCCCATCACGGGAGCTCGCACGCGGACGCCGACCACGGCGCCGCGGACACGGCGCCCCGTCATCAGGGGCACGCCGGCCACGGCGGCGGGCACGGGGCCCATCACGGCCACCACGTCGACCGGTTCCGGCGCCGCTTCTGGGTGACCTTGGCCCTGACCGCGCCGGTGGTCGTGACCAGCCACATGATCATGGACTGGTTCGGCTACGAGCTCGACTTCGCCGGGATGGAGTGGGTCGGCCCGGTGCTCGGGTCGTTCATCTTCCTCTGGTCGGGTTGGCCGTTCCTGGCCGGCGGGATGCAGGAGACCTGTGACCGCGAGCCCGGGATGATGTTGCTGATCGCCATGGCGATCACCGGCGCCTACGTGGCGTCGATGGCGACGTCGCTCGACTGGTTCGACCTGGACTTCTGGTGGGAGCTGGCGGCGCTGATCACCATCATGCTGTTGGGCCACTGGCAGGAGATGAAGGCCCTCGGTCAAGCCCAGGACGCCCTCGCCGCCTTGGCCGCCCTCCTTCCCGACGAGGCGGAACGGGTGGTCGACGGCGGCCTCGAGACGGTGGGCATCGATGAGCTGCGCGCCGGCGAGGTGGTGCTGGTGCGCGCCGGCGGCCGGGTCCCGGCGGACGGTGAGGTCGTCGAGGGCGCGGCCGACCTGGACGAGTCGATGATCACCGGCGAGTCGCGGCCGATCCCCAAGGGCGTCGGCGACCGCGTGGTTGCCGGGACGGTGGCGACGGATTCGTCGCTGCGGGTCAGGGTCGATGCCGTCGGTGACGAGACCGCGCTCGCCGGGATCCAGCGGCTCGTGGCCGAGGCGCAGGCGTCGACCTCGCGCGCCCAGGTCCTCGCCGACCGGGCCGCGGCCCTGCTGTTCTACGTCGCGACCGCCGCCGCCCTCGTCACTGCAGCCGCCTGGCTGGCCGCCGGCACCGTCGACGACGCCGTCGTCCGGGTGGTGACCGTCCTGGTCATCTCCTGCCCCCACGCCCTGGGGCTGGCGATCCCGCTGACGACGTCGCTGACCTCGGCGATCGCCGCCCGCAACGGCATCCTCGTCAAGGACCGCCTCGCCCTCGAGCAGAGCCGCACCGTCGACACCTTCCTGTTCGACAAGACCGGCACCCTCACCAAGGGGGAGCACACCGTCATCGGTGTCGCCGCCGCCGACGGGCTCACCGATGCCGAGGTGCTGCGGATCGCCGGTGGCGTGGAGTCCGACAGCGAGCACCCGCTCGCTCGGGCCATCCTCCGAGCGGCCGGCGAACGGGGTGCGATCGCGGCGGCGAGCGGGTTCCGGTCGATCACCGGCCGAGGGGTCGAAGCCGATATCGACGGCGCCACCTACGCCGTGGGTGGCCCCGCGCTGCTGCGTGAGCGCCGGCTGGACGAGCCCGCCGAGCTGGCAGACGCCGTCGGCGCGTGGAAGAGCCGGGGAGCTGCGGTCCTGTACGTGGTGCGGGGCTCGACGATCGTGGGTGCCCTTGCGCTCGAAGACGAGGTCCGGCCGGAGGCGCGGGCCGCCGTGCAGGCGCTCCAGCGGCTCGGCCGCCGGGTGGTGATGATCACCGGCGACGCCCGCCAGGTCGCCGACGCGGTCGGCCGCGACCTCGGCGTCGACGAGATCTTCGCCGAGGTCCTGCCCGAGGACAAGGCCGCGAAGGTGGCCGAGCTCCAGTGCCGGGGCCGGAAGGTGGCCATGGTCGGCGATGGCGTGAACGACGCGCCGGCGCTGGCCCGGGCCGACGTCGGCATCGCCATCGGCGCCGGAACCGACGTCGCCATGGAGTCGGCCGGGCTGATCCTGACCAGCTCCGATCCTCGGGCCGTCGTCGCCATCATCCGTCTGTCGAAGGCGGCGTACCGCAAGAGCCTCCAGAACCTGTGGTGGGCCGCCGGCTACAACGTGGCCGCCATCCCCCTCGCCGCCGGTGCGCTGGCCTGGGCCGGGTTCAACCTGCCCCCCGCCGTCGGGGCGGTCCTCATGAGCGCCTCGACCATCGTCGTGGCCGCCAACGCCCAGCTCCTGCGCCGGGTCGACATCCGCCCGGCCTGAGTCACGAGGCAGCGCACCGCCCACCGGTCGAACGGAGGACCTGCGACCGTCGCCGGCAGGTACTCACCCGGTGTCAGGCGCCTCCGGGCGACACGACGCCGGTCTCGTAGGCGAGCATCACGAGCTGGGCGCGATCGCGGACCGCGAGCTTCATGAGCAGGCGGCTCACGTGGGTCTTGACCGTGGCGTGGCTGACGAAGAGGCCGGCGGCGATCTCGGCGTTGGACTGCCCCTTGGCGACCCACTCCAGGACCTCCCGCTCCCGCTCCGTGAGATGCCCGAGGCTGGCGGCGGCGGCCGCCGCGACGCCCTGCTCGGGGCGGCGGGCGAACTCGTCGCCCAGGCCCGCATCACACCCGCCCTGGTCGGTGGCATCGAGACGCCGATGCTGTCGGCGTTCGACGCGCGGACCATCGGCGACATCTTCCGTCTGGGCGAGGTCAGGGGCGACCTGGCGGGCTCGGCGCGGATGGCATGGCCGTCTCGGAGGCGTACGCAGCGAGCGAGGACCTGCGGATCGGCTCCACCGTGCCCGTCACCTTCCCGACGGGAGCCGCCACGTTCACCGTGCGGGCCGCCCACGAGCGCGGCACGGACTGGGTCGGCGACCAGTTCCTCGGCCTCGACGGCTTCCGAGCCGCGGCCATGGGCGACCTCGACTTCCGGGTGTACGTCGCCGGTGACGGGGCTGCCATCGAGGCGGTGGCCGCCGCGTACGCATTGGCCGAGGTGCTCGACGAGGACGGGTTCCTCGACGTGGTGAACGCCGAAGTGGACTCGATGCTCGGGCTCTTCTACGCCATGCTCGGCCTGGCGGTGGTGATCGCCCTGTTCGGCATCGCCAACACCCTGTCGCTGTCCACCTTCGAACGGACCCGGGAGCTCGGCCTGCTGCGGGCGGTCGGCATGCACCGTGGCCAGCTGCGGTCCTCCGTGCGATGGGAGGCCGTGATCATCGCGGTGTTCGGCGCGACGCTGGGCCTCGGTGTCGGCACCTTCTTCGGGTGGGCCGTCGTGCGAGCCATGGCCGGGGAGGGCCTCGACGGGCTGACGATCCCGGTCGCCAACCTCCTGGTCGTCACGGGCGTCGCGGCGTTGGCAGGGGCCGTGGCGGCGGTGCTGCCGGCCCGCCGGGCGGCACGGTTGAAGGTGCTCGAGGCGGTGAGCGCCGCCTGATCCCCGCTTCCCTGACGGCGCCCTCCTCGCATCGGCGGGGAGGGCGCCGTCGCGCCCGCCGGGTCATCCCCGAGACGGAGACACGAAGCGACGCAGGGCGGATGACCTCCGTCGGTGCGGGTGGGACGGTGTCACCATGACCTCACGCACCTGGTGGCCGGCCTTCGGCATCGCCACCTTCGTCCTGACCCCGCTCGCACTGGCCGGCGTCGGCGACGCGCCCGATCCGCACCTGGGCGACGCCGAGATCACCGCATGGTTCACCCTGCACCGTGACGCCGTGCTGGCTTCGGCGCCGTTCGGCTACCTCACCGCCCTGGCGATCGGCCTGTTCTCCTTCGGGCTGGCCGCCGAGCTGTCGGTACGCCCGGCGGCGGCGGTGCGGGCCGGCGGCAGCATCGCCGCCGGCTACTTCGCCTTCCTGCAGGTCGCCTACACCACGCTGGCCTACGGCGGCGACGCCGGCGGGCTCTTCGTCGCGACGATCCTGACCGTCCCGGTGTTCGCCATCGGCGTGGCGCTGCTGCTCGGCGGGGCCGCCGGGGGCGGCATCCGCCCGCGGTGGCTGTCCCGGCTCGCCGCCGCCGGTGCCGTGGCCGTGACACCCGCCGTCCTCTCGTTCGCCGACAGCGGCTGGCTCTCCCCCGACGTCGAGCAACAGGTCGTGGCCAACGGCCTGCTGCTCTGGCTCCTCCTCGCCGGCATCCGGCTCACCGGCCGCCGCAGCACACCGGCCGCCGCCAGCGGCCCACGGGTCGCCGAGCCGCCGGCCCGCCAGGTCGACGACGTGGCGGTGAGCTGGTGGTAGCGCCACGGGTGTTTGGCGCACCCGTTCGTGGGTAGCGCTCGGCCGTGCGAGCCCGACGTGCCTTCCTGACGCTCAGCCTCGGCTTCGTCCTTCTCGCCGGCTGCGGCGACGACGACGACACCGAGGACACCCTCGACCGGGTGGAGGAGAACATCCGGGAGGGCGCCGAGGACGCGGGAGACGCGGCCGATGACGCGTGGGCGACCTTGCGCACCGGCTTCGAGCGGCTGGTCGACGAAGCCGCAACCGGCGACGACCAGGCCCAGGACGAGCTGCTCGAGGAGTGCCGCGACGCGCTGGAAGACCTCCGTCAGGCCGACGACGCTGACGCCGAGCGCGTCGGCGAGCTATGCGACCGGATCCGGGACGCAGATGACGAGACCGCGTGGGACGAGTTGCGGTCCGAGTTCGAGGACCTCGACGGAAGCCGTTGAATCAGCTCCGCTGATCTCAGCTCCTCGACACATCGTCCGGCTCATCGGGTGTGGCCGAGGGCGCCTACCCGGTGGTGGCCCTCTCGCCTCGTAGAGCGAGCGCGACGTCCTCGTCGACCAGGTCGGCGTTGATCGCGATTGCCGCCGCCGAGCCGGCGCCCGCGGCGGTGATCACCTGCGCCCGGGGGTCGGCGACGTTGCCCGCCGCCCAGACGCCCGGGTTGCTCGTCCTGCCCATGCCGTCGACCCGGACGAACCCGGCGTCGTCGAAGGCACAGCCCAGGAGGGAGAGGAGCCCGCCGTCACGGGGGCGGATGCGGGGGCGGACGAACACCGCGGCCACAGGCACGACCCGCCCGTCGGACGTCTCGACCCCTGCCAGGCGGTCGTCCTCGATCACGAGCCGGTTCACGGCCTCGTCCTCGATGCGGATCCCCCGCGCCGTGAGCTGCCTGCGCTCCTCCGGAGCCAGCTCCGAGGTGTGGCTGAAGAAGACGACGTCGTCCGACCACTGGCGGATCAGCAGGGCGTGCTGGACCGACCCGGGCAGCTCGGCGAGCAGCCCGAGCGGGCGGTCCCGCACCTCCCAGCCATGGCAGTACGGGCAGTGCAGCACGTCCCGACCCCACCGCTCCCGCACGCCCGGAACGTCGGGGATCTCGTCACCGGCGCCCGTCGCCACGAGCAGCCGGCGGGCCAAGAGGCGCTCGCCGGTCTGGAGCGTCACCTCGAACCCTGGCGCCACGGATGTGACCTCGCCCGGCCGCACCTCGACGCCGTAGCCGGCGACCTCGGCCCGTCCCGAGGCGAGCAGCTCGGACGGCGGCATGCCGTCGCGTGACAGGTAGCCGTGCATGTGCGCCGCGGGCGCGTTGCGGGGCGAACCGGCATCGATCACCACCACTCGGCGTCGCGCCCGCCCGAGCACGAGGGCGGCGCTCAGGCCCGCCGCCCCGCCACCGATGACCACCACGTCCCTGGCCTCCGCGTCCATCGCGATCACCTCCTCGCTGAAGACTGCTCCCGGGTCCTCGTCCCGACAACTCCTGTTGCCGAAGCCGGGAACGGGAAGTTGACTTCGACCGATGCCGTCGGACGAGGTCAAGAGCGTGCTCGCCGATGTCGGCGCCCGATTGCGGAGGATCCGGACGCAACGCGACATCACGCTCACCGAGCTCGCCGCCGCGACCGGCATCTCGAAGAGCACGTTGTCCCGGTTGGAGTCCGGGCAGCGGCGGCCGAGCCTCGAGCTCCTCCTCCCGATCTCCGAGGCGTTCCGGGTGCCGCTCGACGAGCTCGTGGGCGCACCGGAGGTCGGCGACCCGCGCATCCGCCTTCGTCCCCAGAAGCGGAACGGGCGACTCGTCGTGCCGCTGACGCAGCAGCCGCGCGGCATGCATGCGTGGAAGGTCGTCATCGCGCCCGAGCGCAAGGCGCCCGAGCTGCGGTCGCACGACGGCTACGAGTGGCTCTACGTCCTCAGCGGCGAGCTGAGGCTCCTGATCGCCGAGCACGACGTCGTGATGAAGGCCGGCGAGGTCGCCGAGTTCGACACGCAGGTGCCGCACTGGTTCGGCGCGGCCGGCGATCGGCCGGTGGAGATCCTCAGCCTGCTGGGTCGGCAGGGCGAGCGGATCCACGTGCGGGCCGCGCCCCGAGCGCGGGCGAGATCGTGACGGACGCGACCGTGGTGCCGAACCGTCTCATCGAGACCAAGCTGCGCGCACCCCGACGGCGGGGCGATGCCCTCCAGCGGGCCCGGCTCACCGAGCGGCTCCTCGAGGCCCAGCCGGCATTGACAGTCGTCTCGGCGCCGGCCGGGTTCGGCAAGACCACGCTCCTGACCGAGTGGATGGCGCAAGGTCGGTGCCCCACGGCCTGGCTGTCGCTGGATGCCGGGGACTCCGAGCTCGTCCGCTTCTGGTCGTACGTGATCGCCTCGCTGCGGGTGGTCATGCCCGATGTGGGCGAGGACGCCGCCGCGGCGCTGCGGGCCGATCCGTCCGGGGCCGAGTCGGCCATCGCCTCGCTGGTGAACGACCTCGACACCTCCGCGTCACAGGTCGCCCTCGTGCTCGACGACTACCACGTGATCGAGTCCCCGGACGTGCACGCGTCGCTCGTGTTCTTCCTGGAGCACCTGCCGCCGCAGGTGCACCTCGTCGTGGCCGGCAGGGCCGACCCGCCCCTCCCGCTGGCCCGTCTCCGCGCCCGCGGGCAGCTCCTCGAGATCCGGGCCGCGGACCTCAGGTTCACGATCGAGGAGACCTCGTCCTACTTCCGCGAAGCCATGGCCTTCGACCTCACCGACCGGGACGTGGCCGCCCTCGAAGCGCGGACCGAAGGATGGATCGCGGCGCTGCAACTCGCCGCCCTGTCCCTTCGTGGTCGAGCGGACGTCTCGGGCTTCATCGAGAGCTTCACGGGTGACGACCGCTTCGTCGTCGACTACCTGATCGAAGAGGTGCTCGAACGTCAGGCACCGGAGGTCCACCGGTTCCTGCTCCAGACGAGCGTCCTGGCGGGGCTCAACGCCGCGCTCTGCGACGCCGTCACCGGCCAGGTCGGGAGCGGAGCGATGCTGGAGATGCTCGACCGGACGAACCTGTTCGTCGTCCCCCTCGACGATCACCGGCGCTGGTATCGCTACCACCACCTGTTCGGCGACGTGCTCCGTGCTCGCCTGTTGGGTGAGGACCCGGGTGTCGTACCGGAGCTGCACCGTCGGGCGAGCGAGTGGTACGAGCGCAACGGCGAGCTGCCGGATGCCGTCGCCCACGCGATGGCCGCTGGTGACGACGCCTCGGCGGCCCGGCTCATCGAGCTGGCGACGCCGGCCATGCGCCAGTCGAGGCAGGAGGCGACGCTTCGCCGATGGCTCGAGGCGCTCCCGGACGACCTCTTCGGGAACCGGCCCGTGCTCAGCGTCGTCCTCGCCGGCGCACGGATGGGGACCGGCGACCCGACCGGCGTCGAGGAGCTCCTGCAGCGCGCGGAGCCCTGGCTCCACGTCGAACCCGGTCGCGACGCGCCGATCGTCGTCGACGATGAGCAGTTCGCCCGCCTCCCGGCCGAGATCACCATGTACCGCGCCGGCCTCGCGCTCCTGGAGGGAGACCTCCCCTCGACCATCGCCCACGCGAGCCGCATCGCCGAGCTGGCCGAGCCGACCGACCACGTCCGCCTCGGCGCCGCATCCGCTCTCAGCGGCCTCGCCCACTGGGCCACGGGAGCCCTCATACGAGGAGGCCAGCTCTACAGCGACGCCGTCGAGCACTTCGTCGCCGCTGACTTCATCCCGGACGTGCTGGGTTGCTCCCTCGCTCTCGCTGACATCCAGCTCGCACAGGGCCGCCTCGGTGATGCCGGGCGGACCTTCGACCGGGCCCTCCACCTCGCACGGGGTCGACCCGGGCTCCGCGGTACCGCCGACATGCACATCGGCCTGAGCGAGCTGGCACTCGAGCGGAACGACCTCGACGCGGCCGGCGCCCACCAGCGCCGGGCGCGCGAACACGGCGACCGCGCCGGGCTGCCGCAGAACGCCTACCGCTGGCGGGTCGCCGTCGCCCGGCTCCTGCACGCCCAGGGCGACTCAGCCGGCGCGCAGCGGCTCCTCGACGAGGCCATCGACCTCTACGACACGGACTTCTCGCCGGCCGTGCGCCCGGTCAGGGCCGTGCTCGCCCGGCTGCACGTGTCCGACGGCGACCTCCAGGCCGCCTCGGCGTGGGCAGAGAGTCGCGAGATCAGCCTCGACGACGAGGTCGACTACCTCCACGAGTACGAGCACCTGACCCTGGCTCGGCTCCGTCTCGCCCAGCTCCGTGCCGGGGACGGCACGGTCGAGGACCTCGGCGAGGACCTCGTCGGGCTCCTCGAGCGCACTGCCGCCGCCGCCGAAGAAGGGCATCGGGACGGCGCCGTCGCCGAAGCGCTGGCGTTGCTCGCCCTGGTCCACGACACCCGGGGTGACCACGCCCTCGCGACCGAGATGCTCGACCGGGCGCTCCTGCGAGCTGCGCCGGCGGGCTACGTCCGGCTCTTCCTGGACGAAGGGCCGGCGATGACCGCGCTGCTGCACGCCCCCGAGCTGTCGCCCGCGGCGGCCGCCCATGCGAGGCGCGTCCTCGGAACGGTCCGGCACGGTGTGCCGGCACCGACGCGCTCCGGGCTGATCGACGACCTGAGCGGACGGGAGCTCGACGTGCTCAGGCTCCTTCGCAGCGACCTCAGCGGGCCCGAGATCGCCCGCGAGCTCCTGGTGTCGCTGAACACGCTGCGCACGCACACCAAGAACATCTACGCCAAGCTCGGCGTGAACAGCCGCCGGGAAGCGATCACACGCGCCGGCCAGCTGGGTCTCTAGCACCGGCGGCCGGCACCGGGGCGAGCCGGCGCCAACGTCGGTGCGACGATCACCACGTCAATCACCAGATGATGTGATGCGCGGTCACCAGGGCCGTTCGTACGGTCCGGAGGTGACCGCAGACGACCGCTCCACCCGCCCCCCGGCCGGTGAACCGCCGGCCGACGAGGCGACCCCGCGGTACGAGATCCGCGTCAAGGGACACCTCGGGCCCCGCTGGTCGGCCTGGTTCGAAGGGCTGAGCCTCACCATCGAGGACGACGGCACCACCGTCATCCACGGCTCCGTCGTCGACCAGGCGGCGTTGCACGGCGTCCTGCAGCGGTTGCGCGACGTCGGCATCCCGCTCGTCTCGGTCACACCGCTCCCACCAGACGCACCGACCGAGCCTCCGGCTCCCGACACAGGAAGGAACTGACGTGCCCACCACCACCCGCACCCCGAAGTCCCCGATGTCCCCGACGAGGAAGGCGGCGCTGATCGCCGGCGTCGCCTACATCCTCACGTTCATCGGCTCGATCCCGGCCCTCCCGCTGTACCACGACCTGCTCAACGACCCGGACTACCTGCTCGGCAACGCGTCCGACACCGGCGTGCTCTGGGGCGCCCTCGGCGAGATCGTCTGCGCCCTCACCGGCATCGTCACCGCCGTGGCGCTGTACCCGATCGCCAGGCGCCACAGCGAGCGGGCGGCACTGGGGTTCATCACGTCCCGGGTCCTCGAGGCGTCGATGATCTTCGTGGGCGTCCTCAGCGTGCTGTCCCTCGTCACCCTGCACGACGCCGGCGCCCCGGCGGGCGAGGCCGGCTCCCTCCTCACCACCGGGCGGGGCCTGGTCGCCCTGCGCGACTGGACCTTCCTCCTCGGCCCGGGCCTCGCACCGGCGATCAGCGCGCTGTGCATCGGCACGGTCATGTACCGCACCGGCCTGGTCCCCAGGATCATCCCGACGATGGGCTTGATCGGCGCCCCGCTCCTGCTCGCCTCCAGCACCGCCAGCCTGTTCGGCGCCTGGGACCAGGTCTCCGGGACCGCCGTCCTCATGGCCCTGCCCATCGCCACCTGGGAGCTCTCCTTCGGCATCTACATGGCCGTCAAGGGGTTCCGCACACCCGCCGTGCCCGGCACCCCGGTCGGCGCCCCGCCGGCGGACGACCAGGAGCTCGCGCAGCCGGCCTTCGCCTGATCCCACCCACCTCGGGCGGGGCCGCCGCCGGCCCCGCCCGACCCGTTCCCGTCACCCACCCGCACCACAGCCCGAGGAGACACCCATGGCCACCGTC
>JBFWQW010000015.1:0-38699 GCA_050249235.1 Acidimicrobiia bacterium
CTTCTGGATGTCGGCCGACGCGTCACGGAGGGCAACGACGTCGCCCTTGTACACCTTCGTGACGTTCTCCAGCTTGATCACCGGGTGGGGTCGCTCCAGAGGGTCGATGGGGCCGAGCAAGGGTACCGGCGCCCCCCCACCCCCTCGCGGCACCCCTCCCCCGACGCCCGCGTTCCGGGTTCACGGTTCCTGCACACACGCGTGGAGCACGCGTGGAGCACCTGCTCGGAACCTCGAACCCAGAACCGAACTCGGTCAGGTGGGGGAAGGGGCGCCGCGCTCCCAGCGGAGGAAGGACTCCATGAAGGGGTCGAGGTCGCCGTCGAGGACGGCCTCGACGTTGCCCGTCTCGTGCTCGGTGCGGAGATCCTTGACCAGCTGGTACGGCGCCTGGACGTAGGAGCGGATCTGGCTGCCCATGGCGGCCTGGCCGGCCGAGCCGGCGATGGCCTCCAGCTCGGCCCGGCGGTCCTCCCGCTGGCGGTCGGCCAGCTTGGCCAGCAGCACCTGCATGGCCCGGGCCTTGTTCTGGGTCTGCGAGCGCTCGTTCTGGCAGGAGACGACGATGCCCGTCGGCAGGTGGGTGATGCGCACCGCCGAGTCGGTGACGTTGACGTGCTGGCCGCCGGCGCCGGACGAACGGTAGGTGTCGATGCGGAGATCCTTGTCGTCGACCACCACGTCGCCGAGGTCCTCGATCATCGGGGTGACGTCGAGGGCGGCGAAGCTCGTCTGGCGCCGATGGGCCGAGTCGAAGGGCGACATCCGCACGAGGCGGTGGACGCCCTGCTCCGACCGCAGCCAGCCGTAGGCGTAGCGGCCCTGGACGATGAACGTGGCCGACTGGAGCCCGGCTTCCGACCCGGCCGAGACCTCGTCGATCTCGACGGAGAAGCCGTGCCGCTCGGCCCAGCGGCGGTACATGCGGACCATCATCTCGGCCCAGTCCTGGGCGTCGGTGCCGCCCTCTCCGGCGTGGACCTCGCAGATGGCATCGTGCTCGTCGTACTCGCCGGCGAACAGGGCCCGCAGCTCGAGCTCGGCGAAGCGCCGGTCGAGGCCGGCCAGCGAGGCGGTGATCTCGGCCTCCTGCGACTCGTCGGCCTCCTCCCGGGCCAGCTCGTCGAGCACGGCCGCGTCGTCGAGGCGGGCGGCCAGGTCGTCCCAGAGGTCGATGTCGGCGCGGAGGTTCGACAGCTCGGTCGTCACCGACCGGGCCCGGTCCGGGTCGTCCCACAGGCCCGGCTCCGACGCCAGCGCCTCGAGCTCCCGGACCCGCTCCCGCGACGGCTCCACCCGCAGGTAGCCCCGCGCCTCCTCCAACCGCCCCCGCAACCCCCCGATCTCCTCCGAGAAGTCACGCATCGAGTGGTCGTTCCTCAGTCCGGTTCGGGGTGGCGCGCCAGCCGCCCCCGGCTCGGCGGGGAGCGGGCGGGTGGCGCCGTGGGGAGGGGCCCGCCCGGTGGGGCCCACGATGTGGGTGGGTCGGGGCGGGAGGGGCCCACCACGGTGACAGGACCCGCCGGCGGTTCGCCACCTCAGCCGGTCCGGGACGAGGGCGTCGGGGACCCCTCACCGCCCATGGCAGTGCTTGTACTTCTTCCCCGAGTCGCACCAGCACGGGTCGTTGCGCCCGACCTTGTCGTGCTCGTCCTTCGTCACGGGCACGTTCACCGGCGCCTCGTCGACCACCGGTCCCGCATCGAGGTCGCCGACCGACCCGGCCGCGGCGGCGGCCCGCATGTTCTGGGCGCCCTGGACGGCCTCCGGGCCGGAGGTCTGCAGGTTGCGGACCTCGGCCGCGGGGGCCTCCTCCCGCACGACCTGGAGGTGCATGACGTACTTGACGAAGTTCTCGGCGATGGCGTCGACCATGGCGCCGAACATCGCGTAGCCGTCCTGCTGCCACTCGACGAGCGGGTCCTTCTGGCCCATGGCCCGCAGGTGGATGCCCTCCTGGAGGTAGTCCATCTCGAGCAGGTGCTCGCGCCAGTGGGTGTCGATCACCTGGAGCATCACCTGGCGCTCGATCTGGCGCATGTTCTCGGGCCCGAACTCGGCCTCGCGGGCCTCGTAGTGGGCCACCGCCTCGGGCAGCACCCGGTCGACGACCTGGTCGACCTCGTCCATCCCGGCCAGCTCGGCGGCCTCGATCGACGTCGGGTAGAGCTCGCCGAGCTGGGCGACGAGCGCCTCGACGTCCCACTCCTCCGGGGCGTCGGACACGCACGACTCGCGCACGGTGTTCTCGACGGCGTCGGCCAGCGCGGCGAGCGCCTCGTCGCGCAGGTCGTGGCCCTCGAGGATCTGGTCGCGGCGCCGGTAGATCACCTTGCGCTGCTCGTTCATGACCTCGTCGTACTTGAGGACGTTCTTGCGGATCTCGGCGTTGCGGGCCTCGACGGTGGTCTGGGCCCGCTCGATGGCCTTCGAGACCATCTTCGCCTCGATGGGCACGTCGTCGGGGAGGGCCTTGCCCATCACCCAGGACATCGCCCCGGTGGCGAAGAGGCGCATCAGGTCGTCTTCGAGGGACAGGTAGAAGCGGCTCTCGCCCGGGTCGCCCTGGCGGCCGGCCCGGCCCCGGAGCTGGTTGTCGATGCGGCGGCTCTCGTGCCGCTCGGTGCCGAGCACGTAGAGGCCGCCGAGCGACCGCACCTTGTCGCCCTCGGCCCGGCACTCCGGCTCGAAGCGGTCGAGGAGCTGGCGGAGCCGGGCCTCGCCCTCCGGCGTCTGCGGGTCGAGGCCCTCGGCCCGCAGCTCACGGCCGGCGAGGCCCTCCGGGTTGCCGCCCAGGATGATGTCGACGCCCCGGCCGGCCATGTTGGTGGCGACGGTGATGGAGTGGAGGCGCCCGGCCTGGGCGACGATCTCGCCTTCCCGGGCGTGCTCCTTGGCGTTGAGGACCTCGTGGGGGATGCCCCGCTTGCGCAGCAACCCCGACAGGAGCTCCGACTTCTCGACGGACACCGTGCCGACCAGGACCGGCTGGCCGGACTCGTAGCGGGCGACGAGGTCGTCGACCACGGCCACGAACTTGGCGGCCTCGTTCTTGTAGATGAGGTCGGGCTGGTCGATGCGGGCGACCTCGCGGTTGGTGGGGATCGGCACGACCGCCAGGTCGTAGGTCGAGCCCAGCTCGGCCGCCTCGGTCATGGCCGTGCCGGTCATCCCGGCGAGCTTGTCGTAGAGGCGGAAGTAGTTCTGGAGGGTGATCGTGGCGAGGGTCTGGTTCTCCTCCTTGATCTTCACCCCCTCCTTGGCCTCGACCGCCTGGTGGATGCCCTCCGACCAGCGGCGGCCTTCGAGGATGCGACCGGTGAACTCGTCGACGATCTTCACCTCGCCGCCGATGACGACGTAGTCCTTGTCCCGCCGGTAGAGCTCCTTGGCCTTGAGGGCCACCTGCAGCTGGTGGACGAGGTTCTGCGAGATCTCGTCGTAGAGGTTGTCCACGCCGAGGGCGGCCTCGACCCGCTCGATGCCGGGCTCGAGGATGGCGACGTGGCGCTTCTCCTCCTCGACGTCGTAGTCGACGTCGCGGGAGAGGCCCCGGACGATGGCGGCGAACTTGTAGTAGAGGTTGGCGGCGTCGGCCACCCGGCCGCTGATGATGAGCGGCGTGCGGGCCTCGTCGATGAGGATCGAGTCGACCTCGTCGACGATCGCGAAGCCGTGGCCCCGCTGCACCTTCTCGTCGAGGCGCATGGCCATGTTGTCGCGCAGGTAGTCGAAGCCGAACTCGTTGTTGATGCCGTACTGGATGTCGCAGGCGTACTCGGCCCGCTTCTCGGCCGAGCCCCTGATCTCCGGGATCACGAGACCGATCGAGAGCCCGAGCCAGCGGTGGATCTGGCCCATCCACTCGGCGTCGCGGCGGGCCAGGTAGTCGTTGACGGTGACGACGTGGACGCCCTTGCCTGGCAGGGCGTTGAGGTAGACGGGGAGCGTCGACACGAGCGTCTTGCCCTCGCCGGTCTTCATCTCGGCGACCCAGCCGAAGTGGAGCCCGGCGCCGCCCATGAGCTGCACGTCGTAGTGGCGCTGGCCGATCACCCGGCGGGCGGCCTCCCGCACGACCGCGTAGGCGTCGACGAGGAGGTCGTCGAGGTCGGCGCCCCGGTCGAGCTGCTCGCGGAACTCGACGGTGCGGTGGCGCAGGTCCTCGTCCGAGAGGGCCACGAGCTCGGGCTCCCGGGCGTTGATGTCCGGGACGAGGCCCGCGAGCGCCTTGAGCTTGCGGCCCTCGCCAGCGCGGAGGATGCGGTCGAGGACTCCCATCGGCGTGAAGGTTAGGCCGGGGTCGGGCCGTCCCCGATGCCGGCCCCCCCGCTCCCCGCCAGGATCCGCTCGACGTCGAAGAGGTGGTGGGTGTGCTCGTGCACGGCGTTCCCGGCGATCGTCAGCAGGTCGCGTCGGCCCCACTCGAACTCGTGCTCGACGACCGCCTCTTCGGCCGTGACGCCCCGCAGGAAGGCCACGAGCGCGTCGGTCTCGGCCTCGAGGGAGTCGAGCACCTCGGCCAGGTCGGCCTCGGCGTAGCGGCGCTCGAGCACCACCTCGTCGGGGTCGCCGGGCGACGGCATCGGGCCGCGGCCGAGCATGGCCAGCAGGGTGGCCCGCAGGTCGGCGACCACGTCACGGGTGTGGGCCGCGTACTCGATGGGCGACCAGGTGGTGGGCGTTGGGCGGCGGCGGAGCCGGACGTCGTCGAGCCCGCCGAGCGTGCCCCGCCACCGGCCCGGCAGGGGCTCGGCCCGCAGCGGCAGGGCGTCGGCGGTGAGGGTGCCGTAGTCGAGACCGCACTCGGGGCACACCCACTCGATCACCGTTCCTCCTCACCGTCGTCGAGGTCGAGTATGCGCTCCTTGACCGCGTAGAGCACGGCCTCCATGCGGGAGTGGAGGTGCAGCTTCTCGAGGATGTTCCTGACGTGGTTCTTGACGGTGTTCTCGGAGATGAAGAGGTGGTCGGCGATGTCGCGGTTGGTGAGGCCCCGGGCCACCAGCTTGAGCACGTCCATCTCCCGCTCGGTGAGCCGGGGCACCGGCATCGTGCGGCGGGTCTCGGCCCGGCGGGAGAGGTTGTTGAACTCCTGGATCAGCTTCGACGCCATCGACGGGGAGATGAGGGTCTGGCCGTGCATGACGGCCCGCACGGCGTCGGTGACCTCCTCGATGGAGGTCTCCTTCAGCAGGTAGCCGGCCGCGCCGGCCTTGATGGCCTCGTAGAGGTCGTCCTCCTCGTCGGACACGGTGAGCATCAGGATCCGGGCCGCCGGCAGGGCCGCGGCCAGGCGCCGGGTGGCCTCGATCCCCGAGACCCGCGGCATGCGCACGTCCATCAGCACCACGTCGGGGGCCAGCTCCTCGGCCCGGCGCACCCCCTCCTCGCCGTCCTCGCCCTCGCCGACGACGTCGATGCCCTCCTCGAGGAGCAGCAGCTGGGCCAGCCCGCGCCGGAACAGGCGCTGGTCGTCGACGATGAGCACGCGGATGGCCTCGTGGTGCACTGCCACGCCGCCCTCGGTCATGGTCATGGGACCATCACGGTAGGTGCACGCCGGCGGACGCCGAGGGACCCTACGGGACCAGGAGTTTTGGCCCGAGGGCTACGGAACGAGGTCGGATCACGGCCTCGGCGAGCTCGAGCGGGGTCCGGCGCTCACCGGCCAGCAGCCGGGCTCGCACGTCGGCGACGACGTCCGGGCGCACGAAGGACGGACCGGTCAGCCACCCCCACAGCTCGGCCGGGAGGTCCGGGACCGCACGGCAAAGCTGCAACCGCTCTCCGTCAATGGCCATGCAGCACCTTCGTCACGGACAGTGGTTGCCTTGAGGATTGCCGGCGGGGTCGGGACCTCGGCGCCGGGGCCTCGCCGGGGTGCGAGCGATCGCCAGACCGTGCACCGAGGCCGCCCCCGAGCCGCGTAGGGCCGCGGCCGCCGCCGCGAGGGTGGCGCCGGTGGTGATCACGTCGTCGACCACCAGGATCGTGGGCCCGCCGACCGGGCCGGCGCGACGGGCTCGGGGGGCGGCGGTGAACGACGGGCCGGCCCAGCGTCCGGCCCGGTCGCGACCCGTCTGGGCCGGGCCGGGCGCCCGAACCAGGAGCCGGCGGGCCGGGCACCCGAGCGAGCGGGCGACGGCCCGGGCCAGCAGCTCGGCCTGGTCGTAGCCTCGCCGGGCCCGCCGCTCGGGACCGGTGGGCGCCCACGTCACCACCGTCGGCCGGACGGCCACGAGCGAGGCCGCGGCCCGGGCCAGCCCGCCGAGGGCGGCCCGGTGGTTGCGGTACTTGAGCCGGGCCAGGAGCTCGCGGCCGGCGCCCTCGTAGGCGACCAGGGCGTGGCAGCCGTCGAGGCCGGGCGGTGGGGGCAGGGCCGGTGCCGGCCGCAGCCCGGCCAGGCAGCGCCGGCAGGGGGAGGGCCCGGCCGCGCCGCAGCCCCCGCAGGTGGCGCCGAGCAGCATCCCGGCGACCCGCCACGGGCCGCTCGACGACGCGCTCGACGACGCGCTCGACGACACGGTCGACCAGGGGGTGGGCACGGGCCGAGATCGTAGGAACGGCCGGTGACGGCTACCGTCCCCGGCCGTGACTGACACCGCCTCCACCGAGTCGTCGCCCGCCGCCAGCCCGACGGCCCCGCTGGCCCTGGTCGTGTCCATCGGGCTCGCCGCCGTGCTGGCCCTGATCGTCCTGACGCTGTCGTTCAGCACCGCCAACGTGCCGGCGTCGGTGGACGGCACCTCGGCCACGACCAGCCAGTACCTCCCCGACGGCGAGTAGCCCGCCGGGGAGGTCGCGGCCGACCGGTGCCGCGGCGCCGGGCGCTCAGTACCGGTACTGGGAGGACTTGTAGGGCCCCCCGAGCGGCACACCGAGGTACTCGGCCTGGTCGTCGGTGAGGGAGGTGAGCTTGGCCCCCACGTGGTCGAGGTGCAGCCGGGCCACCTGCTCGTCGAGGTGCTTGGGGAGCACGAAGACGCGGCGGTCGTAGGCCGAGCCGTTGGTGAACAGCTCGATCTGGGCCAGCACCTGGTTGGTGAACGAGCACGACATCACGAAGCTCGGGTGGCCGGTGGCGCAGCCGAGGTTCAGGAGCCGGCCCTCGGCCAGGACGATCACGGCGTGGCCGTCGTCGAAGGTCCACTCGTCGACCTGGGGCTTGATCTCGACCCGCTGCACGCCGGGCCAGCGGGCCAGGCCGGCCATGTCGATCTCGTTGTCGAAGTGCCCGATGTTGCCCACGATCGCCTGGTGCTTCATGCGGGCCATGTCCGCGGCCGTGATGATGTCCTTGTTGCCGGTGGCGGTGACGAAGATGTCGGCCGTCTCGACGACCTCGTCGAGCGTCGTGACCTGGAAGCCCTCCATCGCGGCCTGGAGCGCGTTGATGGGGTCGATCTCGGTGACGATCACCCGGGCGCCCTGGCCCCGCAGCGACTGGGCGCAGCCCTTGCCCACGTCGCCGTAGCCGCAGACCACGGCCACCCTGCCGCCGATCATCACGTCGGTGGCCCGGTTGATGCCGTCGATGAGCGAGTGGCGGCAGCCGTAGAGGTTGTCGAACTTCGACTTGGTGACCGAGTCGTTGACGTTGATCGCCGGCCACAGGAGCGTGCCCGCCTCCTCCCGCTGGTAGAGGCGGTGGACGCCGGTGGTGGTCTCCTCGGAGACGCCGAGGATGTCCTTGCCGACCGCCGTCCAGCGGTTGCCGTCGGCGGCGATCGTGCGCTGGAGCAGGCGGAGGATGACGCCCTCCTCCTCGGACGACGCGCTGCCCGGGTCGCGCACCTCGCCGGCCGCCTCGAACTCGTCGCCCCAGTGGACGAGCAGGGTGGCGTCGCCGCCGTCGTCGAGGAGCAGGTTGGGGCCGAGCGCTCCCTGCCCGGACCAGTCGAGCATCCGCTCGGTGCACCACCAGTACTCCTCGAGCGTCTCGCCCTTCCAGGCGAAGACGGGGACGCCGGCGGGCGCCTCGGGGGTGCCGTCCCGGCCCACCACGACGGCGGCGGCGGCGTGGTCCTGGGTGGAGAAGATGTTGCAGGACGCCCACCGGACCTCGGCACCGAGCTCGATCAGGGTCTCGATGAGGACGGCGGTCTGGATGGTCATGTGGAGCGAGCCGGACACCCGGGCGCCCCTGAGGGGCTTCGACCCGCCGTACTCGCGGCGCAGGGCCATGAGGCCGGGCATCTCGTGCTCGGCGAGGTCGATCTCCTTGCGGCCGAACGTGGCCAGGGAGAGGTCGGCGACCTTGAAGTCGTGGGACGTGAGTGCGGGCATGGTGGAACCTCGTCTCGAGAGCGGTGGAACTGAATCCCAAGACGGGCTGGGGCCTGCTGGCACCGTTCGAGTCAGCCCGACCGGGGGATCTTACGCCGCGGCCCCCGCCACGACCTCCTCCCCCCGCTCCCGGCCGCTCGGGCCTTCTCCCCCGCTCCCGGCCGCTCGGGCCTTCTCCCCCGCTCCCGGCCGCTCGGGCCTTCTCCCCCGCTCCCGGCCGCTCGGGCCTCCTCCCCCGCTCCCGGCCGCTCGGGCCTTCTCCCCCGCTCCCGGCCGCTCGGGCCTCCTCCCCCGCTCCCGGCCGCTCGGGCCTTCTCCCCCGCTCCCGGCCGCTCGGGCCTTCTCCCCCGCTCCCGGCCGCTCGGGCCTTCTCCCCCGCTCCCGGGGCTCAGCCGGCCAGGGCCGCCTTCAGCGAGCGGAGGGCGTCGACCGGTCCGGGGTCGATGCCCTCGTCGGCGGCGAGGTGCAGGCTCACGAAGTCGCCGATGAGCATGAGGTCGAGGAGCTGGGCCAGCTCGCCCTCGCCGGCGGCCTGCACCTCGATCACCTGGGACACGACCTCGTCCACCAGCGGGGTGACGAGGTCGAACCGGCGGGCCACCTGGGGGTGCTCGAACTCGTGGCGCAGGTTCACGAGCGTGAAGGCCTGGCGGGTGAGGTCGCCGTGCTGGCCCCAGCCCTGGAGCTCGTTGTGGCACAGCTCCGGGAGCGTGTTCCAGAACGCGGGCGCGTTGGCGTTCTCGTTCACCTGGTTCTTCCAGCGGGCCGCGGCGGTGGCACCCAGCTGGCCGCCGCCGTAGATCAGCGGCACCGTCCGGCCGATGCGACGGGCCAGCTCCCGAGCCGGGCTGGCCTCGCCCGTCAGCTCGTCCCGACGCCGGGTCAGCTGCTCGACGGCGAAGTCGACCCACTGCTGCGCGCCGGGGAACAGCCCGATCTCCTCGAGCACGATGAGCGCCGGGATGGCCATGGCGCCCACCGCCGCCCGGGGCTGGGGGATGGCGCTCGGCACGCCGACGGTCGGGACCCCCCACGACCGGGCCAGCCGGCCGAGCTCGCCCCCGCCGGTGACGACGACCATGTGGGCGCCCTCGACGGCGGCCGCCGACGCCGCCTCGATCGTCTCCTCGGTGTCGCCGGAGAACGAGACGGCGAACACGAGCGACGACTCGCCGACGAAGGCCGGCAGCTCGTAGCCCTTGGCCACGACGACGGGCACCGGGAGGAACGGCCCGGCCGCGGCGGCCAGCACGTCGCCGGCGATCCCGCTGCCGCCCATGCCGAGCACGACGACGTGCTCGATGCGCTCGCGGTCGGGGAGGCCGGACAGGCCGCGGGCCCGGACGGCGGCGTCGAAGACCTGCTCGGGCAGCCCGGCCGTGACGTCGAACATGCCTTCGGAGTCGAGGACCTCGCTGCGATCGGCGGCGGCCATCAGGCGTCGAAGGTCGGTCGGACGCCGTCGGCCTCGGCCTTGGCGAGGAGGCGGTCGTGCTCGGCGTCGTCGACCGTCGTGGCCTCGTCGACCAGCATCACGGGGATGTCGTCGCGGACGTCGTAGCGGCGGTGGAGCCGCGGGTTGTAGAGGGCGGACTCGTCGGCGAAGTAGAGCAGCGGCCCCTTGTCCTCCGGGCAGGCGAGGATCTCGAGCAAGAGCGGATCGAGCGACACGGGCTAGCCCTCCCGGATTCGGGCGAGGAGCTCGGTGGTCCGGGCGTCGCACTCCTCGCGGGTGCGGGCCTCGAGGTTCAGCCGCAGCAGGGGCTCGGTGTTCGACGGGCGCAGGTTGAACCACCAGTCGCCGAGGTCGACGGTGAGGCCGTCGAGGCGGTCCTGGGCCGCGCCGGCGAACTCGGCGGCGATGCGATCGATGACGGCGTGCGGGTCGGCGACCGGCGTGTTGCGCTCGCCCGAGGCCCGCCACCGGTCGAGGGGGGCGATCAGCTCCGAGAGCGGGCGGCCGCTGACCGAGAGCTGCTCGAGCACGATCATCGAGGCGATCAGGCCGGAGTCGGCCCGGTAGTTGTCCCGGAAGTAGTAGTGGGCCGAGTGCTCGCCACCGAAGGCGGCACCGGTCTCGAGCATGACCTGCTTGATGAACGAGTGACCGACCCGGGTCCGGACCGGCACGCCGCCCTGCTCGAGGATGACCTCGGGCACGGCCTTGGAGCAGATGAGGTTGTGCAGGATCGTCGAGCCCGGGCTCCGGGCCAGGATGGCCTTGGCGAGGAGGGCCGTGGTGAGCGAGCCCGACACGAGCTCGGCCCGCTCGTCGACCAGGAACACCCGGTCGGCGTCGCCGTCGAAGGCCAACCCGATGTCGGCCCCGGTGGCCAGCACCCGGGCCTGCAGGTCGCGGAGGTTCTCGGGCTGGATGGGGTCGGCCGGGTGGTTGGGGAACGTGCCGTCGAGCTCCTGGTAGAGGTACTCGACCTCGAAGGGCAGGCCGTCGAAGACCCGGGGGGCCACGTAGCCGCCCATCCCGTTGGCGGTGTCGGCGACCACCTTCAGGGGCCTGAGGGCGCCGACGTCGACGAACGAGCGGACATGGGCGGCGAACTCGTCGAGCAGGTCGCGCTCGCTCCGGACGCCCTGCCTGGCCGCCGGGGGGTGGTCGGTGCCGGCCAGCTCCTTGATGGTCCCGAGCCCGGTGTCCTCGCCCACCGGCTTGGCGCCGGCCAGGCACAGCTTGATGCCGTTGTAGGCGGCCGGGTTGTGCGAGGCGGTGAACATCACGCCCGGGGCGTCGAGGCGGCCCGAGGCGAAGTACACGAGGTCGGTCGAGGCCAGCCCGAGATCGACCACGTCGCTGCCCTGCGCCATCGCCCCCTCCGCGAAGGCGGCCGCCAGGCCGACGCCGCTCGGGCGCATGTCGCGGCCGAGCAGGATCGTGGGAGCGCCCGAGAAGATGGCGAAGGCGGCGCCGATGCGCCGGGCGATGGCGGCGTCGAACTGGTCGGGGACGGTGCCCCGGATGTCGTAGGCCTTGAAGAGGGCGTCGAGGGCGCTCACGGGCGCTCCCCTCCCCCTCGGGCGCCGCGCTCGTCCGTCCCGGTGATCCGCTCGCTGGGCTCCTTCATGCCGCGGCGACGTTAGCCAGCCGGTCCGGCCCGCCCCGACGGCTCACGCCGCGCCCTCGCCGCCGCCCTCGCCGTCGACCTCATCGATGCCCTCGACCGCGCCCTCGGCCGCGCCCTCGTCGCGACGCTCGTCGTACCGGCCGCCGCGGCTCCACCGCCGCACCCGCCAGAGGTCGCGCAGCATCGCCGGGCCGGCCCGCCACAGCCGCACCGTGGAGGCGCCGCCGGCGCTCACCCGAACCGGCAGCTCGGCGATGGCGAGCCCGAGGCGCTCGGCGACGTGCAGGACCTCGACGTCGAACGCGAAGCCGTCGACCCCGGCCCGGCCGAAGACCTGCCGGGCCGCCGGCGCCGCGAACGCCTTGCACCCGCACTGGGTGTCGCGGTACCGGCCGGCGAGCAGGCCCGCGGTCACGAGGTTGAACACCCGGCTGGCGACGGCCCGGCTCGCCGGCCGGCGACCGACGGTGGCCGAGCGCTCGTCCGACCGGTTGCCGACGGCGAGGTCGGTCCCGGCCTCGACGGCGTCGACGAAGGGGCGGAGCTGGTCCGGCGCGTAGGCGAGGTCGGCGTCGGTCACGACGACGACGGCGCCCTCGGCCGCCAGCGCGCCGGCCCGCACGGCCGCTCCCTTGCCCCGGTGGCGGTCGAGTGCGACCACCCGGGCGCCGGCCCGCCTTGCCTCGGCGGCGGTGGCGTCCCGGGACCCGTCGTCGACCACCACCACCTCCGGGTCGAGGTCGGCCAGCTCGGTCCGCAGCCGGTCGACGGTGGTGGCGATCCGGTCGGCCTCGTCGTAGGCCGGGACGACGACGGACACCCGCCGGCTCACCACCGGTCGGGGGTGCCGTGCCGACCGGGCCCGGGCGCCACCGGGGCGGGCGGCGCGAGCGGCTCGACGGCGGGTGTCCCGGCGGCCGGCGGCCGGCCGCCGCCCGCCTCGGCCCACCGTCGGCGGCGGGGCACCACGACCAGGCCGGCCAGCGCGAGCAGGCCGGCCCCGCTCATCCCGATGCCGAGCCAGTCGACGGGGGTCCGCCCGTACGTCAGCCGGACGTGGGCGGAGGTCGGCACCACGACCATCAGGTTCGGCGCCACCCGGTACGGGCCCTCGGCGCCGCGCGCCTGCCAGTTCGGGAAGTAGGACGTCTTCACCAGCACCGGGACGCCCGTGCGGTCGACCGTGAACGAGATGGTGTCCTCGTCGCTCTCGATGGCGCCGACGGTCACCGCCGGCAGGGCCCGGTGCGCGGCCCGGTCGAGCTCGTCGGCGTCGGACCGGGCCCAGCTGTCCGGTCCCGTGGCGGCGACGAGGTAGGGGCGCCGGTCGTCGTCGAGGTACCAGTCGACGGCCAGCTCCTGCCAGGCCCCGCCGCCGGCCGGCGCGTCCTCGATCACCACCGGTTCGTGGGCGAGCCCCTCGACCAGCTCGGAGGCGGCCACCTCGTAGACGCGGAAGACCCCCGACGTGGCGACGAGCGAGAGGTCGGCCTCGGCGTCGGCCTGCTGGACGGCCGCCGGCGAGAAGGCCAGGTAGTAGCGGACGCCGAGCAGCTGGAGGTGGCCCACTCCCCGGCTCACGTCGAGCGGCGGGTAGGGGAGGCCGCGCTGGGCCCGGGAGGGGGCGGCCGACAGCTCGGACTGGTTGAGGAAGTGGTAGGGGGTGGTGGCCGAGGCCTCGAAGAACAGGCCCTCCATCGAGCCGATGCAGCCGTCGGTCCAGTACGGCAGGAGCATCAGCGCCATCGGGGTCCCGAACCGGTCGAGGGACCGGTCGTACTCCCACATCGCCCGACCGCAGCCCTCGGTGCGGCCCACCTCGCCCATCGTCCGCACCAGGGCGTCGTACTCGGCGTGGGCCGGCTTGCGCTCGTAGCCGGTGTAGTCCCAGCGGGCCCACGGGCGGACCAGGCTCTGGTCGGTCGTCGAGCGGCCGAACCAGCGGTAGGTGAGCCCGTCGGGCGAGGTCGTGGCCAGCGGCAGCATGCGGAGGGGGAAGGCGACCGCCACCGCCACCGCGAGGGCCGCGCCCACCACCCCCGCCGCCAGGGTCGCCCGCCTCGCCAGCCCCGGCCCCCGCGCCCCCCAGCCGGACGACGGCGCTCCCCCGCCCGGGTCGGCACGGGTCGCGAGGGCGGTGAGGGCCAGGAGCACCTCGGCCACGGCGATGGCCGCCAGGAGGTAGAGCGAGAGGTACCAGAAGGGCAGGAGCCGGGCGTTCCACAGCCGCCCCTGGGGCGCGAGGCGCACCGCCAGGGCCAGGACGGCGGCGAGCACCACGAGCGCGGTGCCGAACCGGCGTCGGAAGGCCACCGCCGCGATCGCACCGACCACCGCGAAGACGACCACCCAGGTGCTGTCGGCCGGCACCTGGGCCGTGGGGGTGCCCTGGAAGAGGCTCGTGAGCGACCGGCCGATCCGTCCGGGGAAGAGCGCCTCGAGGTAGGTCTCGAGCTTCTGCCACCCCATGTCGTTGAGGTAGGCCCGGCGCAGCAGGAAGGGCACGGTCCAGAAGGAGCTCAGCAGGCCGCCCGTGCCGAGGACGACCACCAGCCACCGGACCGTCCGGGCGCCGCTCCCCGTCGGCGGCGCCGGGGCATCCCCAGCCGGCCCTGCCCCGGCCGGCGCGGCGCCCTCCCCGGCCGGCCCGGCCCCGGCCGGCGCGGCGCCCTCCCCGGCCGGCCCGGCGTCCCCGGCAGGCCCGGCCCCGTCCCCGGCTGGCACGACCGCGGCTGGCACGACCGCGGCTGGCACGACCGCGGCTGGCACGACCGCGGTTGGCCGGCCCGACCACCAGGACACCAGTCCCAGCACAGCGGCGCCGAGGAGCGCGAACACCGCCGGGATGAGGTGGCAGGTGACGCACAGGGCGAGCAGGACGGCGCCCCACGCCCGGTGGCGCCCCGTGTCGAGCCCGCGGGCGACGACGCCGAGGAAGAGCAGCGCGAAGCAGAGGCTGATCGAGAACGCGAACTCCCCTGCCAGCGTGGACAGGGCGTTGCCGCCGTAGATCGTGTACGACCGGTCGAAGACGAAGGCGGTGGCGGCGACGGCCATGGCCGCCGGCACGGGGAAGGCCTGTCGGGCCAGCCGGGCCATGGCCCAGGCGCACACCGGGAGGGCGAGGAGCCCCGAGACGCTGACGAGCTTGAAGGCGATGTTGTACGGCAGCCCGGCGGCGTCGAGGGCGACGATCAGCAGGCTCGGGACCACCATGTAGAAGTGGTAGGCCGGGAACCCGGCGTACCAGTCGGGTGCCCAGCCCGAGAGCCGCCAGCGCGGGAGCAGCTCGTCACGGAGGAAGGCCGGCGCCCAGACGTGGGCACCGAGGTCGCCGCCGTTCGGCGTCGTGTCCGCCAGCAGCAGGTCGGGGAACAGCGCGGTCCACACGAAGAGGACCGAGCCGGCGACCAGGGCGAACGTGACCCAGGTCTCGAGAGGGCGCCGGCGGAGCCACTCGATCGCCCGACCCACGGCGCCATCCTCGCGGATCGGCCCCGGGTTGTCGCGACGCCCCGGAGGGCCGCGGAGCGGGGAGCTAGCCCGCCTTGCGGGAGAGCTGGGCGACGCTGCCGAGCACCTCGTGCAGGTCGGCCGACTCGCCGTCACGCGACCACCACCGGCCGTCGCACCGCGCGCAGGACCGCATCACGAGGTTCGACGCGGCGGCGGCGAGGCGGATCTCGACGAGGGGGGCTGCGCAGCGGGGACACGACGACAGGGAACCGGACGACATGGATCTGGTTGTCGGCAGGACACCCGAAAACCTTGAACCGGCTCCCCGCACCGGATCGCTAGTTCCAGACCAGCGCCACGAAGGCGGTGAGGTTGAAGCCGAGGTGGGCCCACACCGCCGGTCCGAGCCGGTCGTGGCGGACGGTCAGCCAGGCGCAGACCGCGCCGAAGAGCCCGAGCGCGATCGTGTCGACCGGCTGGAAGTGCATGACGCCGAAGATCACCGCCGATCCCACGATGGCGACGGTGGCGCCCGAGCGCTTCCTCAGGGCGCGCAACACGAGGCCCCGGTAGAAGAGCTCCTCGACCAGGGCGGCCCCGACGACCGCCACGACGAACAGGCTGACGAGGCCGACGGCGCCGTGGGCCCGGTCGGCCAGCTCCTCTGCCGTCCGGCCGACCTCGTCGCGGTCGATGCCCAGCAGCTCGTAGACGGGGAGGAGCACGAAGCCGAGGGCGATCTGGGTGCCGAAGCCGGTCAGCAGGCCGATCCAGGCGTCCCGGAGCCGGAACGCCAGCCCGAGGTCGGCCCGCAAGCTGCCGCTCCCCTTGGTGCGAACCGCCCACCACGGCACGCCCACCAGCACCGCCCAGAGCGGGAGCTGCAGCAGCGCCACCCCCCAGAGCGGGATGGTGTCGGTGTCGTCGGCGTCCACGCCGACCGCGGCCAGGGCCACGAGGATCACGATCGAGGGCACCACCAGCGCCAGGCCGATGCCGGCGGCGACCTCGCCCAGCCCCCACGACGGCACCGCCGTGCCGGCGCCGAGCTCGTCTCCCGGGCCCGCGTCCCCACCTCCAGGGCGTTCCGCCCCACCTCCAGGGCGTTCCGCCCCACCTCCAGGGCGTTCCGCCATGCGCGCCGTCGGCGGGCCTAGGCGGTCCGCAGGGCGGCGACCGACGCCACGCCGAAGCTGGAGAGCGTCAGCGGCGAGGCCCGCCGGTCGAGGCACTGCCAGCCCCGGGGCACGCCGGTGCCGTCGGCGTGGGCGGTGCAGAGGTCGTAGCCGTTGGGGTCGTCGCGCTCCTCGAGGGTGTCGACCCACACGGTGCGGGCGCGGTAGTCGTAGGTCATCGTGGCGGTGGCGGTTGCCGCACAGCCCGGGCGGCAGCACAGACGGGACATCGGCCCGAACCGTACAGGCGAGGCCCCACCGCCACGGGGACGTCATCCCGGGACCGGGGCGCCCACGGAACCGGGGAGGGCCGGCCATAGGCTGGCGCCCATGCCTCCCGAGACCCGGCCACCGTCGGCGCCGGATCGCCCCACGCCCGATCGCCCGGGCGGGCCGCGCCCCATCGCCCGGTGGCCCCGCTGGGGCATGTGGGCAGCCATCGGCATCCTGTTCTCGCTCCTCGTGGTCTCCCCGCTGTTCCAGGACGACGGCGGCTCGCACCTCACCTACTCGCAGTTCCTCGAGCGGGTCCGGGCCGACGAGGTCGAGTCGGTCAAGATCGACAACCAGAGCAACAAGATCAGCGGCGTCACCGAGGGTGGCACCGAGTTCACCGTCGACGGGCCGAAGGAGATCCCCGACGCCGACCTCGCGCTCTTCAAGGAGCACTCGGTCGCCTTCGACTTCAAGACGCCGACCCCCAACGTCTTCCTGTCGTGGCTTCCCGTGCTGCTGCCGGTGGCGCTGATCATCGGCTTCTTCGTCTGGATGAACCGCCGGGCGCAGGGCCAGATGGGCTCGATCATGCAGATCGGGCGGTCGCGGGCCAAGACCTACTCCACGGAGAAGCCGGGCACCACGTTCGCCGACGTGGCCGGCTACGAGGGCGTGAAGCGCGAGATCACCGAGGTGGTCGACTTCCTGAAGAACCCCAGCCGGTTCGCTGCCATCGGGGCCCGCATCCCGAAGGGCGTGCTGCTGGTGGGCCCGCCCGGCACGGGCAAGACGCTCCTGGCCAAGGCCGTGGCCGGCGAGGCCGGGGTGCCGTTCCTCTCCGTCACCGGCTCGGACTTCATGGAGATGTTCGTGGGCGTCGGCGCCAGCCGGGTGCGCGACCTCTTCCAGTCGGCCCGCAAGATGGGCCGGGCGATCATCTTCGTCGACGAGATCGACTCGATCGGGCGCAAGCGGGGCGCCGGCCTCGGTGGCGGCCACGACGAGCGGGAGCAGACCCTCAACCAGATGCTCTCGGAGATGGACGGCTTCGAGCCCCACGAGGGCATCGTCATGCTGGCCGCCACCAACCGTCCCGACATCCTCGATCCCGCCCTCCTGCGGCCGGGGCGCTTCGACCGCCAGGTGGTCGTGCCCCTGCCCGAGGCCGACGAGCGGCTGGCCATCCTCACGGTCCACTGCCGCGACAAGCGGATGGCCCCCGACATCGACCTGCTGACGGTGGCGAAGGGCACGCCCGGCATGAGCGGCGCCGACCTGGCCAACCTGGTGAACGAGGCCGCGCTCTACGCCGTGCGCCGGGGTGCCGACCGCCTCCACATGGAGGACTTCGACGCGGCCCGCGACCGCGTGCTCATGGGCCTGCGGCGCGACTCGATGGCGCTGTCCGAGGAGGAGAAGGAGGCCGTCGCCTACCACGAGGGCGGCCACGCCGTCTGCGCCACCGTGCTCCCGAACGCCGACCCGCTCCACAAGGTGACGATCCTGCCGACGGGCATGGCCCTCGGCGTCACCCAGCAGCTCCCGGAGGAGCGCCACCTCTACCGCCAGGACTACATCGAGGACTCGCTCGTGGTCCGGATGGGCGGGCGGATCGCGGAGGAGCTCGTCTACGGCATGGTGTCCACGGGCGCGAACAACGACCTCCAGGGCGCCACCGAGCTGGCCCGCAAGATGGTGCGGGAGTGGGGCATGAGCCAGCGGGTCGGGCCCATGGCCTGGGGGGCCCAGGGCGCGGTGTTCCTCGGCGAGGACCTCATGCACGGCCGGGACTACTCCGAGGAGACGGCCCGGGTGATCGACGAGGAGGTCGAGCGGATCCTCCGCGAGCAGGAGGACCGGTGCCGGCTCACGCTGCGCAAGCACCGGGCCGGGCTCGACGCGGTGGCCGCCGCCCTCCTCGCCAAGGAGACGATCGACGGCGCCGAGGTGCGGCGGCTGATCGCCGAGGCCGACGCCGCCGCGTCCCCCGTGCCGAGCCGGCCGGAGCCCGAGCCCGCCCCCGAGCTCGCCTGAGCCGACAGGCGGCGCGGGAGGGGTCACCGCCGGGCTGGATCAGTCAGCGGGATGGATCAGTCCGGCGGAGGCTCGTCGCGCACGGCGGCCAGGGCGGCCCAGAGCTCGGCCGCCGTGGGCGGTCCCACGAACGACGACCGCACCACTCCCGAGGCGTCGGCGACGACGACGACCGGCACGGCGTCGATGGCGTAGCGCCGGTGGCGGTCCGGCGAGGCGCCCACCTCCACGTCCTCGACCGCGACGTCGGCGCTCTCCAGCGCGGCCGCCTTGGCCACCGAGTCGCGGCAGGAGTCGCAGGTGGCCGACGAGAAGACGACCACGAGCCAGGGCGCATCGGGACGGACGAAGTCGTCGCGGTCGAGCTGCGCCGGCACCGACCAGCTCGACTGCGTCGGCGCATCGGGGCGACGGCGCTCGAGCAGGGCGGCGACGGCGACGGCGACCACCACCAGGGCGAGGGCGAGGGCGAGGCGCTCCACGGGATCAGGACCCGGTCCCGGCGCTCACCCTGGCCCGTCCGGTGCCAGGGCGACGGCGGAGCCGGCGGTGAGACCGACCAGGCCCGTCCCGTAGACGATCCGCTCCACCACGACCGGGCCGTCGGCCGAGACACCGACGCCCACGGGCCCGGCGGCGTCGGCCGCGGCGACGTGATCGAGCAGGCGGAAGGCGACGTGGGCGGCGGGGCCGAGGGCCACGTCCTGGAGCCGGGTGAGCGAGTTCGACCCGGCTGCGCCGAGGGCGACGACGGAGAACCGCCTGGCCATGGCGCCCGGGTTGAAGACCACCACCCACTCCTCGCCCGAGGCGGCCGCGGCCCCGGTGGCGAGCACCCACCGACCCGCCGAGGCGGTGACGCCCGGGGAGGACGACCAGCCCCGACGGTCGTAGGGCGCCCGGGCGTCGACGGAGCGCTCGGCCACGACGGCCACCCCGTTGCCCGAGCGCACGGTGCTCGAGAAGCCCACACCCGGCGCCACGCCGGCATCCTCGGCCGGCAGGGCCACCACCACCTGCGACCGGGCCGGCACGGTGACGTCGATCGGCTCCGGTGTGTCGCCGGTGTACGGCATCACCTCGATGCTCACCTCGGCCTCGTCCTCGCCGGGGTTGAACACGTGCCAGCGGGTGGTGACGCCGGGGGCGTTGACGCCGAAGGCGAACGACCAGACCTCGGCCGGGGCCCGGGCCGCCAGCCCGACCGACACCCCGGTGCGGCCCAGGCTCCCGTCGAAGCTCTGGAGCCGGGACACCACGAGCTGGCCGGTGCGGGCCCGGATGGCGGTCGCCGTGATCTCCTGGCGGCGGACGTTCTCCTCCGAGATCTGCACGAACTTCGTGGTGCCGGCCGGGACGACGAGGCCCTGCAGCCGGCCTGGCGCCTCCCGCCCCTGGTCGGTGGCCAGCTCCATGTCGACGACCGCGTCGGCAGGGAACGGGTTGAAGAGGCTGAGAACCTCGGTGGCGTCGCTGAGGGTCGTGCCGTTGGCGAGGTACCAGTCCGGGGAGGCGTCGGACGCGCACGGGGCGATGCTGGCGCCCCGTGCGCCGCTCACGGCCTGCTCGACCACCACCCCACCACCGACCGTCTCCACCAGCGCCGAGGCGGCCGGGGTGGGGCCGGCGTCGACGGCGCGTAGCCGCAGCACCGCGCCCGGCGCCACGGTGAACGAGCGCGTGGTCGCCGCACCGTCGGCGGCCGCCCGCCAGGTGACCGTGCCGGTGCGGGCCGTCGAGGCCACGTTGGCCACGTCGACGGCGGTGGCCAGGTCGTTGCCCGGACCGCCCTGGGCCGACGGGCAGAACCAGCTCGACGACAGGGTGCCCGTCGGGTCGGCGGCCGGGTTGGCCGTGATCTCGGCGGTCGGCACGTCGGGTTCGTCGGTCCCGCCGAAGGCCACCAGTCCGGCCAGGGCGACCACCACGACGAGCGCCGGCACCGCGTTGCGGTTCATCGCCGCCGCCACCGGCGCGCCACCGCGAACAGGGCGGCCAGCCAGGCCAGGACCTGCACGCCGACCGCGACAAGGCGCAGCGGCGAGGTGTCGTAGGAGAGCCGGGCCCGACCGTTCGGCACCGTCCAAGCGTTGGCCCACCCGAGGGCGTCCCGTCGCTCGACCACCTCGCCGTCGACCTCGAGGTGCCAGCCGCCGTCGGCCGACGTGCCGAGGAGCAGCTCGCCGGCGGCGACCGGGCCGGCGGCCGACGTCGAGCCCGGAGTCGACGTGGCCTCCAGGGCGCCCCGTCCGGGACCGAGCTGCAGCGCCCCCCGCAGCGGGTCGTCGTCGGCCAGCCCGGTGGCGGCGGCCACGGCCGGCGCGGCGCCGCCGCCGGCCGGTGGGGCGCTCGCGAAGGCGGTGCGCACGGTGGCCTCGGCCGTGTTCTCGAACACCCGGACCGCCGGCTCGACCTCGTGCTCCCGCAGGTCGAGCTGGCGGGTGGCCATGTCGACGAGCCGTGCCGGCAGCACCCGTCGCTCGGCGCCGGTGCGCTCGGGCGCGGCCCGCTCGACGAGCACGACGTATCGGATCCCGAACGGGGCCAGGAGACTCCCGAGCCGGTCCGTCCCGCCCGACTCGGCCACCTCGATCGAGCGGGCCAGGACGGCGGCGGCCTCGCCCCCGTCGGTGGCCCAGCGGTCGAGGACCCCGCCGAGGGTGTCGGTGGTGACCCCGTAGGCGAGGCCCTCGTCGAGGTGGTGGCCGGCGACCGGCAGCACCGCCGGGTCGCCGATCCACAGGACCCGGGCGCTGCCCGTCACGTTGCCGATCCCGACCCGCCCGAGCGACCGGGCGTGGTCGGCCTCGCGGAGCTCCCAGCTCCCGTCGAGGGCCCCGAAGGCGATGGGCAGGGTGGCCACCCCGACGGCTGCCGCGGCGACGAGCGACGCCACCTGGCGCCAACCGAACCGGAAGCCCCGGAGGTCGAGCTCGAAGGAGGACGCCCCGAGGGCGGCCGCCAGCGCCAGGGCGGCGGCCCCGGGTGCAAGGAGCACCTCGACCGGTGGGAGGCCGAGGTCGACGTGCCCGCCGACCACGGCCAGGCCCCAGCACAGGAGCGCGATCGTCCAGCACCGCAGGGCCCACCGCAGCCGCCACGAGCGGCCGATGAGCAGTGCCAGCGCGGCGGCCAGCGGGATGGCCCAGCCCAGCCAGGACACCCCGACCGGTCCGGTCCCGAAGCGGAGGAGCTGGCTGGCCGGGATGGCGTCGACACCACCGGCGGCGATGCCGGCCAGCGACCAGCGGTCGCCGTTCGCCAGGGCGACGGCCCACGGGAGGTGCAGGACGGCGGCGACGACGCCACCGCCGACTGCCAGCGCCAGGGGCCGGAGGGGCCGGCGGCGGTCGCCACCGACCAGGCCGCCCACCGTGATCCCGAGGGCGACCACGACGACGAGGGCGACGAGCATGGGCACGAAGGCGGCCACGAACGCCAGGAGCAGCCCGAAGGCGAGGACGGCCTCCCGGTAGGGCCTCGGCGGCCGGGGCTCGTCGCCCGGCGGCTCGCCCGACGCCTCCGCCAGCGCCGTGAGCAGCCACGGCGCCGCCGCGTAGGCGAGGAGCCCGGCCCAGCTGCCCCGTCCGATGCCGTCCCACGGCAGGGGGGTGACCACGTAGAGCAGCAGCCCGACGCCGCGGGCGTTCGGCGACGAGAGGGAGCGGGTCAGCCGCCACATGCCGGCCGCGCCGGCGGGGACGGCGCCGAGCACGAGCAGCTGTTGCAGGAGGCCCATGCCGCCGAGCAGGAGGCCGCCTCCGGCGGCCAGCAGGGCGACGGCGGTGGGCTGCCCCTCGGCCGAGCCGACGCCGGCCGGCTGCCAGCTGCTCAGGTAGCGGCGGGCGAGGTCCAGCGGGCCGACGTCGAACGGGGCGAAGCCGGCCACGGCCGGGATGCGCTGGAGCAGCAGCTCCCGGGTGCCCACGACGAAGAGGACAGCGGCGACCGTCCAGGCAACGGCGGCCAGCTTCCTCGGGCGGGCCCGGACGATCTCCTCGAGCTCGTCGCCGAAGCCCTCCAGCTCCTCACCCAGCTTGCTGGCGGCCAGCTCGCCCCGGATGAAGCGCCGCAACCGGGCGCTGCCCCCGACCTGGAGCTTTCGGACCTCGCCGTCCGGGAAGCCCCGCACCTCCCGCAGCCGGCGCCGCCGCTCGGCGATCTCGCGCCGGTGCTGCCAGTTCCACCACCACGAGCCGACCACCCGGTCCACGTGGGCTCGGCGCCTCATGACCACCGCGTAGACGAGCTCGGCGATCGACAGCACGACCAGCTGCGGAACGACGCGGAGCAGGTGGAAGCGCCCGTAGCTGGCCAGCACCGTCCGGAGCCGGTGGCGGTTGCGGAGCCCGGCTGCCCGCTCGACGCCCACCCGCTCGACGAGGCCCTCGCGGTGGCGGACCCGGGCCGTCGGCGCGACCACGACCCGGGCCCCGGCCACCTGGACCCGCCAGCAGAGGTCGAGGTCCTCCCCGAACAGGTCGATGCCGGGGTCGAACCCGCCGAGCGTCTCGAACAGGTCGGCCCGGACGAGCGTGCAGCCGCCCGGCACGACGAAGACGTCGCGCACCGCGTCGTGCTGCTCCTGATCCAGCTCGGCCCGCTCGACGAGGGGCATGAGCACGCCGCCCTTGTCGGCCGCCATGCCCACCTGGAGGAGCCGGCCCGGCGCGTCCCAGAGGACGAGCTTCGGGCCCACGATCCCGGCGTTGGACCGGAAGGCCTCCTCCACCAGCGCCCGGACCGCGCCCGGGTCGAGCACGACGTCGTCGTGGCAGAAGAGGTAGAAGGCGGCGCCCTCGACCATGCCGAGCACCTCGTTGGCCGCCGGCCCGAAGCCGGGGTTGGTGTCGAGCCGGCGCACGAAGGCGGCCGGGAGGACCTCGGCCACCCGGGGCAGGAGCGGCTCCCCGCTGGCGGCGTCGATCACCAGCACGGCCAGGTCCGGATAGTCCTGGGCGCCGATCGACGCCAGGCACTCGGCCAGCCAGGGGCCGGGGTCGTGACTCACGACCACCACGACCGCCGGCGGCGCGAGGACTGTCGGGTCCAGCTCGTCGGTCGCCGTCACGGGCTAGGAAACCTAGACCTACGGTGTGGCGATGGCAGACAGCCCGAGCCCGCTCGAGGATGCGCTGCACGTCGTCGTGGGTGCGGCCGTGCTCGGGATCAACCGCTTCCACGCCGAGCGGCACCGCTTCGAGGAGTGGCTCGACCGGATCGCGGCAGAGCTCGACGACCACGGCCGGACCCCCGACCCCTCCTGACCCCTCGTTCTCGGTCGACCGAGCCGGGACGACGCCGGCCCAGTCGACGGAGATCGGGACCCGGGGTCAGAGCTGGGCGTCGCCGTAGACGTAGACGCCCCCGTCGACGGCGAGGACCCAGTAGCCGTCGCCGGAGGGGGTGGCGGCGATGGCGACGATCGCCTGGCCGACCCCGGTGGCGGCGCCCCGGAAGGTGGCCGCGCCGTAGGTGAAGACCCCGCCGTCGTCGGCCACGAGCCAGTAGCCGGCCCCGTCCGGCCGGGCCGCCATCCCGACGATCGGCCGGTTGAGGGCGATGGCGCCGGCCGAGCCGTGGAACACGGCGTCGCCGAAGGCGAAGATCCCACCGTCGGTCGCCACCAGCCAGTAGCCGTTGCCTGTCGCCGTCGGCACCATCCCGACGATCGGCTTGTTCAACCGGGTGCCACCGGTCGACCCGTGGAAGGACGCGTCGCCGTAGGCGAAGATCCCACCGTCGCTGGCGACCATCCAGTAGCCGTGGCCGCTCGGCGTGGGCGCCATGCCGACCACCGGCTGGTTCAGCTTGATGTTGCCGGTCGAGCCGTAGAACGGGGCGTCGCCGTAGCTGAAGATGCCGCCGTCGCTGCCCACCAGCCAGTAGCCGGCGCCGTTCGGCCGGGCCGCCATGCCGAGGACCGGGCCGTTCAGCGCCAGGTTGCCGGCCGAGCCGTGGAACACGGCGTCGCCGTAGGAGAACACCCCGCCGTCGTTCGAGGTCAGCCAGTAGCCGTCACCGCTCCCGGTGGGCGTGAGCGACACCGCCGGCTTGGTCAGGGCGATGATCCGGAACCAGTCCGACTTGATCCCGACGGCCGAGCGGAAGGCGTCGCCGGTGACCGTGACCGATCCCGACTGGCCCCGCATCGTCAGCCGCTTGACCCGCCCGCCGTCCTTGCCGATGCCGTTGCGCTCGATCACGGCGATGTGCTCGAGCCGGCCGATCGACGGGTAGGCCGCCTCGACCTGCGTGACCGGCAGCCGCACCGACCAGTCGTGGTTGGGGTTGCTGGCGGTGGCGTCGCCGGCGTCCGGCACGGCGGGGAACGTCCCGCCGGCGGTGTGGCCGCCCGTCGACGACGAGAACTCGGTGCGCTGCACGACGCCGTTGCGCAACCGGACCAGCCCGGCCGTCTCCGCCACGGCCCGGTCGGTCCGGGCGTCCTCGATCCGCACCCCGTTGAGCCCGGCCCCGCCGTAGACCTGGCAGGAGATCGTGTCGCACGTCTTGAAGCGGGCGTCCCGGCCCTCGGCCCAGGCGTACGAGCGGGCGGCCACGGCCTGCGCCTTCAGCGCCTCGAGGCCGCGCCCCCCGCCGAGGTCGGCCCACGACATCGGCATCTCCCTCGGTACCACGCCCCGCAGGTACGACTCCATCCGCACCGTGTTGACGGCCCGGGTGCCGAGGTCGAACCAGATGGCCTTCAGCGTTCCGCGGTAGTGGCGCCGGTTCGACCCGCAGGCCGAGATCATGCGGCCGATGTCGTCGCCCGGGTCGTCGACGACGGCGGCCGTCGGCTCCTGGTTCAGGTCGACGTGGTCCTGGACGACGGTCCACGGCCCGGTGCAGGAGGGGCCGGCCTCGATGACCCACTCGAGGGCGTTCCGCCGGATGCGGGCCGCCTGGCCCGGCTGGAAGGTGTTCGAGCCGACCGTGAAGACCGCCTGATCGGTCGTGACGACGAGCGGCGCGTTGTCGAGCTCGGCGAGGCGGACGGTGATGTCGCCGTCGGCCTGGGCGCCGGCCGTGGTCCCGCCGTAGTAGTGGTCGAGGATCTGCGGGTGGGTCCACTGGTGGTCGACGGCGTAGCCGAGGGCGCCGTACTGACCGAGCCCTCGGCCGTGGCCCCAACCATGGCCCCGGAGGTCGACGACCCCGCCCGGCCAGAGCGCGCCGGCCGGGCCGGCGGTGGCCACCGGGAGCAGCCCGGCGACGAGGGCCAGGACCAGGACGACGAGCAGGCGCGGCCGTCGAGGCGACGAAGAAGAGTCTGGCGACGAAGAGTGGGGGATCCTCACGCGCCGTGGAGGGTAGTCGAGGGGGTCGGGCGACCGGGCGCGCCCCGGGGCACGCCGCCGGCACCGGGGCCCGCGGCGCGCGTCCGACCGAGGACGGCCGGCCCGCGCCCGACCCCGGGCCGGTACCGTCCCCGGCGATGGCCGACGTCGACGCCAAGCCGAGCTACCCCGGGGTCCTGCCGGGACCCCTCCCCCGATCGGCGCCCGAGCGCCGGGCCGGCTGGCTGCGGCGCACCAGCCACCTCGACACCGTCCGGGCCGCCGACGGGGTCATGCGGGGCGCGGCGCGCGTCGGCGGGGCGGCCCGGGACCTACGGACGACGGGCACGGGCACCGGCGCAGAGGTGCTCGGCGAGGCCACCCTCACGATCACGCTCGAGGCCGGGCGCATCGCGACCGTCGAACAGTCGCCGGCCGAGCCGTCCTGCCGGGACCTGGTCGGGCTCCACCCCGGCTTCGGGTTCCGGGGCAGCGCCCTGCCCCTCCTCCGAGCAACCGCCGGCACCCCGCTCGGGCTGCTGGTCGACGACCTCTCCGGGGCGTCGGCGGCGTCCGGCTACCTGTCCATCCGCGAGCGGCTCCTCTCGGGCCAGCCCGCCGTGCCGGCCCTGCCGCCCGGCACGGCGCTGCCGGCCGGCGGCGCCACCAACGTCGACGTGTGCGCCGGCTGGCGGGCCGGGGGCATCCCGACGATCCGGCGCCAGACCGGGGGCGAGATGCCGGTCGGCGTACCGCCGCCCGCGCCGAGCCTGGCCTCCGACGACGACCTGGCGTGGCACGCCATGCCCACCCTCGAAGTCGGCATCACCCGTCGCCTCCGCCGCCTCGACCTCGGTCCGGTCGGCGACCACCTCGCCGTCGACGCCATGTTCCGCGACAGCGCCGTCGAGCCCGACGGCACCGAGCGGGTCGTCCACGAGTACGCCCTCACGGCCGCGCTCGACCCCCGAACCCTGACGATCCTCGCCATCGAGGCCGAGCCCCGCAGCCTCCCCTTCCCGACCGACTGCCCGTTCGCGGCGGCCAGCACCCCGTCCCTGGCCGGCCAGACGGTGCACGACCTGCGCCGGACGGTGCCGAAGCTCCTCCCGGCGGCCGAGTCGTGCACCCACCTCAACGACATGCTGCGCTCGCTCGCCGACGTGGCCTGGCTCGCCGGCCACCTCCCGGCGTCGTAGGGCGGGCCCGGCCGGACGGGACGGCCGGCCGCAGGGAGCAGGAGCAGGGACGCGGGCGCAGGGAGACCGTCAGTCGAGCCCGGGCCGGTGGCTGGAGCGCAGGCGTCGCACCCGGTCGGCGGCCTCGGCCACGGCCGCCGCCTCCCGCTGGTCGTGGGCCGTCGCCGCCAGAGCCCGCAGGCGCTCGGCCCAGTCGCCGAGCACCCCGGCGGGATTGGCCGCCGCCTCGCCGAGCCACTGGAGGTCGCGGCCGAGCAGGGCCAGCTGGAGCTCCACCTCGGTGTACCGGGCGGCGACGAGCGGGAGTCGCTCGGCCTTCGCCACCGGGTAGTCCGTGCCGTCCACCAGCTCCCGGGGCTCCACCTTGAACACCCCGGCCAGGAGGGCCACCGTGCGCTCGCCGGGCTGGCTCATGCCCGCCTCCAGGTGCGACACGGCCACCCGGGAGATGCCGAGGCGGTCGGCCAGGTCGCTCTGCGTCCAGCCCAGGACCGCCCGCCGCTCGGCGATGCGCCGACCCAGCTTCTCGGGCACTCGGCTCTCGGGCAGCGTCGACCCTCCGGACCAGTGCCAACTCACTTGGCAGACGGGCGTCGCGACGGAGCGTAGAACGGTCGGATGACCAAGCGAGCGCTCATCACCGGCATCACGGGCCAGGACGGCTCCTACCTCGCCGAGTTCCTCCTCGAGAAGGGCTACGAGGTGATCGGCGTGCTGCGCCGCTCGAGCACCGTGAACTTCGAGCGCATCGCCCAGATCCAGGAGCGGATCGAGCTCCCCCAGGGCGATCTGCTCGACGAGGCATCGCTGATCCACATCCTGAACGAGTTCCGGCCGGACGAGGTCTACAACCTGGCGGCCCAGTCGTTCGTGCAGACCTCGTTCTTCCAGCCGGTGCTCACCGGCGAGACGACCGCCCTCGGCGTGACCCGCCTGCTCGACGCCATCCGGATCGTCGACCCGGCCATCCGCTTCTACCAGGCGTCGTCGTCCGAGATGTTCGGCAAGGTGCAGGCCGTCCCCCAGGTCGAGTCCACGCCCTTCTACCCCCGCAGCCCCTACGGCGTGGCCAAGCTCTACGGCCACTGGATCACGGTCAACTACCGGGAGTCCTACGGGCTGCACGCCACCTCGGGCATCCTCTTCAACCACGAGAGCCCCCGCCGGGGCCATGAGTTCGTGACCCGGAAGATCACCCACGCCGCGGCCCGCATCAAGCTCGGCCTCCAGGAGGAGCTCCGCCTCGGCAACCTCGACGGCCAGCGGGACTGGGGCTTCGCCGGGGACTACGTGGAAGCAATGTGGCTCATGCTCCAGCAGGAGGAGCCCGACGACTTCGTGATCGCCACCGGCGAGACCCACTCGGTGCGGGAGTTCTGCGAGATCGCCTTCGAGCACCTCGGGCTCCGGTGGGAGGACCACGTGGTCATCGACGAGCGCTTCATCCGCCCGGCCGAGGTCGACCTGCTGATCGGCGACCCGTCCAAGGCGAAGGCAGAGCTGGGCTGGGCGTCGAAGACGCCCTTCCGCGACCTCGTGACCTCGATGGTCGACGCCGACCTGGCCGGCCTCGAGCGCCTGGCCAGGTAGGCCCGGCGGCGCCGGGGACGGGACTAGGACCCGGCCCGGGGGATCTCGACGGCGGCGGCCGGGTCGAGGTCCGCCGCGGCCGCGGCCGCGGACGCGGACGCGGCCGGGTCGGTGTCGGCGGCGGCCGGCTCGGTCCGGGTCCGCCACCACGCCAGCACGTCGGCCATCGAGCGCTCGAGCGGGATCGTCGGCAGCCAGCCGGTGGTGGAGCGCAGCTTCGTGTTGTCGCCCCAGTGGGCCGGCACCTCGACGGGCCGCAGCCGGGCGGGATCGGTCTCGATGCGCATGGGCCGGTCGGCGAGGGCCAGCAGCTTCTCGGCCACCTCGCGGATGGCGACGGCCCGCCCGCTGCAGACGTTGTAGACCTCGCCGGGCTGGCCCCGCTCGACCAGCAGGCGGTAGGCCCGCACCACGTCGCGGACGTCGGTGAAGTCCCGGGTGGGCGTGAGGTCGCCGGCCAGCACCACGTCGGCGCCGGTGCGCTCGTTCACGGCCACCTGCTGGGCGATGGCCGACACGACAAGCCCGGGCGACTGGCCGGGCCCGATGTGGTTGAAGGCCCGGGCGCAGAGCACGGGCAGGCCCCGGCCCAGATGCGCATGGGAGGCCGCCATCTCGGCCGCCGCCTTGCTGGCCCCGTATGGGGTGATCGGGCGGAGGGGCTGGTCCTCGTCGATCGGCATGTCCCCCGGCTCGACCCGGCCGTACTGCTCGGCGCTGCCCACCACCAGGACCCGGTCCACGCCCGACGACCGGGCCGCCAGGAGGACGTTGAGGGTGCCCATGGTGTTGACCCGGAACACCTCGCTCGGGGCGTTCCACGACTCCCCCACGTGGCTCAGCGCGGCCAGGTGGTAGACGACCTCGGGCTTGGCCTCGAGCAGGATCCGGTGCATGGCCTCGGCGTCGGTGACGTCGAGGGGCAGGTCGACGCCGACCACGTCGTCACCGGCGCCGACGAGGTGCTCCACGAGGTACGGACCGACGAATCCGGTCGCTCCGGTGACCAGCGCCCGCACGTCCCGCACCTTAGGAGGCGCTGCCCCCGGTGGTGGGGCGGCCCTGGACACGGGTGGCGGGACCTGCACGGATCGTCGGGCGACCGCTCCGACCCCGTTCTCTGTCGACCAAGGAACGGAAGGTGGGGTCGGGTCAGGCCCGCACGACGGGCACGAAGGCCCGGGCCGGGCGGGCCGAGGGCGGGATGCCGCTGCGGACGCCGACCGCGTCGCCGCAAGGGTGGATGCCCCCGGCTGCGTCGAGGAGCCAGTAGCCGGCGCCGCCGGTGGGCACCAGGCCGGCGGCGGGGGCGCTGAAGAGCCAGCGGCCGACGCCCGAGCCGAAGAAGGCGGCCGAGCCGAAGCAGAACACGCCGCCGTCCCTGGCGACGAGCCAGTAGCCCCGCCCGTCGGGCGCGGCCGCCATCGACGTCACCGGCTGCTGCAGGCGGATGGCGCCCGTGCTCCCGAAGTAGCCGGCGTCGCCGAACGCGAACACCCCGCCGTCCGACGCCACCAGCCAGTAGCCACCGCCCGACGGCGTGGATGCCATCCCGACGATGGGCTGGTTCAAGGCGATGGCGCCCGTGCTGCCGTGGAAGCGGGCGTCGCCGAACGCGAACACCCCGCCGTCCGACGCCACCAGCCAGTAGCCACCGCCCGACGGCGTGGGCGCCATCCCGACGATCGGGCGGTTGAGGCGCCGCCCGCCGAGCGAGCCGTGGAAGGGAGCGTCGCCGAAGCAGTAGACGGAGCCGCCCTCGTCGGCAACCCAGGCGCCGTCGCCGGTCGGGGTGCCCGCCAGCGCCTGCACCGGGAGCCCGGCCCGCACGTTGCGCCTCGGGTCGCCGATGTCCTGGGTGGCGGCGAAGCCCGGCGCCACCTCGGCGTTCTGGAGCGAGCCGTCGGCGCCGAGCACCCGGAAGCCGACGAGCCCGGCCGTCGAGAGGGCGTGGACCCGGTCCCGCAGGTCGGGGAGGTGGTCGTAGAGCGAGCCCGGGCAGGCCGTGGCCTTCACGTCGCGGTGGCCGCAGACGTCGGGGAAGACCACGGTCACGCCGTCACCCACCCGGGTGTATGGCGCCGACCCGTAGGCGCCGATGCCCCGGGGTCGGAACTTCCAGGCGATCACCCGGGCGGCGGCGTTGAGCGCCTCGGGCGTGGGGTCCCGGCCGGAGAGGTCGCCGAGCAGCACCACGCCGAGCGACCCGGTGTTGTGGTTCTCGGCGTGGGCGCCGATCACGAGGTTGCCGTTCGCGTCCTCGCCGCTCGGCACCTCCCCCGGGCCGAAGGGGCGGGCGTAGCGGCCCTCGAAGATCCGGCCGTCCGGCGCCACCGCGAACTGGTAGCCGATGTCGGCCCAGCCGTTGTTGACGTGGGCCCGCTGCACGGCCCGGAGCTGGCCCTCGGGATCGCCGTACGGGTCCGGGGAGTCGACCGCGGTGTGGTGCACGATCGCCTTGCGGAGCGGGGCGAAGAACCGGGTGCGGGTGCCGATCGTCTCGTCGGCCCCCCACGCCGCCCGGGCGATGACGGGCGGGGCGCCGAGCGTGGTCGTCGCCAACCGGGTGGGCCCGAGGGGCACGGGCGCCTCGACCAGGCGGGCCAGCAGGTGGGGGGCGAGGGCCACGGCCCCGGCGGTGATGGCGCCCCGGCGGAGCAGCTCGCGACGCCCGAAGCCGCCGAGGGCCCCCTCCGGCCCCCGACCCGGAGCGGGTGCAGGCCCGTCCGGCTCCGGGACCGCAGGCCCGTGCCGGTGCCCGCCGCCTCGCTCCATGAGCGGGACAGCCTAGGGGAGCGACCTGGCGATTCGTGTTCAGACGACCACGGAACGTCGGGAAAGCGGGCGGCGGGACCGCTCGGCGAGGTGCTCGAGGAAGGCCGCGTAGCGGTCGATCAGGGCGGGCCACTCGAAGTTGGCCCGGACGTAGTCGTGCCCGGCCGCCCCCAGGGCGGCCCGCAGGCCGGGGTCACCCGCCAGGTGGTCGAGCACGGCCACGAACTCGGCGAAGCTCTCGTACCAGAGCCCCCCGCCCGACCGCACGCAGTGCTCACGCGTGGGTCCGCAACGCCCGTTCACGACCACCGGCACGCCGGCCGTCCACGCCTCGATCGTCAGCAGCGAGAAGGCCTCGAAGGCGGACGGGTTGACCATCGCCATCGCCCCCCGCAACAGGCCCCACTTCGTCTCCTCGTCGACCCGGCCGACGAGCACCACGTCGTCGTGGGGCTCGGGCGCGTGCACCACGTCGCCGGCCAGGACCAGCCGCAGCGGCCCGGGCCGGGCCGACTTGTAGGCGGCGAAGAAGTCCACGAGCGCCCCGGTGCCCTTGCCGTGGTCGATGCGGTTGACGTAGACGAGGTAGGGCCGGTCGTCGAGGCCCAGGCGGGCCAGCGCGTCCTCCGGCCGGCCCGGCCCCTCCTCCACCCCCAGACCCAGGACCAGCTGGGGCGTGGCGCCGATGCCGAACCGCTCCTCGACCATCGCCCGCTCGCTCTCGGTCTGGAACACGAAGCCGCCGACGCCGGCGAACACCCGACCGAAGGCCGGGAGCCGCAGCGGCGGCTCGTCGTGGGCGGCGGGGTGGAAGACGGACCGGCGGGGACCGACGCGGGGGACGCCGTGGAAGGTCGGGTGGAAGAGGTACGGATAGAACGCCACCAGGTCGGCGTCGGTGTCGGCCACGGCGCCGAGGAGGGCGTCGCTGCGGGGCCCCTGCATCTCGATCCACCGCACCTGGTCGGCCATCGACGCCCGGGTCGGCGCGCTCAGCACCCTGCGGGAGATGGCGTCGAAGCGGTGGTGCCGGCCCGAGTCGACGTGGAAGCGGTGCACCGTGACGCCACCCTCCACCGTCGTCCCGGCCGGCACGCGGTCGGCCCAGGTCTGGGTGTCGACGGCGCAGGTCGTGAGCACCTCCACCTCCCAGCCCCGCTGGGCGACGAGCCGCTCCGCCAGCATCCGGGCCGCGTACTCGGCGCCGCCGTGGAACTCGGTGCCGTAGCGGGGCACCACGTAGGCGACCTTCACGGCCCGACCGCCCCCGGTCCGGCGCCGGCCACGACCCGCCGGAGGTGGTCGGCCATCACCGTGCGGCTGGCCTCGAGGGAGAAGCCGGCCAGGCGGCGCCGACCGGCGGCGACCAGCGAGGCCCGGAGGTCGGCGTCGTCGACCACCCGGTGCACGGCGGCCGCCACCGTCCCCGCCTCCTTGGAGTCGAGGCACAGCCCGGCGCCGCCCAGGGTCTCCGGCACCGCCCCCCCGGCGAAGGCGACGACGGGGAGGCCGTGGTGCATGGCCTCGAGCGGGGTGACCGCGAAGCCCTCGTGCTCGGACACGGTGACGTAGACGTCGGCGGCCCGGTAGTGGGCGCCGAGCGTCCCGTCGTCGACGGCCCCGACGAAGCTCACCGCGTCCTCGAGCCCGAGGTCGGCGACCAGCCGGTGGAGGGCGTCGACGTAGGGGCCGGACGGCAGCCGCCCGACGAGGCGGAGGTGTGCGCCCGGCTCGTAGACCCGCCGGTAGACGGCGAAGGCCTTGACCAGATCGTGCTGGCACTTGTTCGGCGCGAACCGGCTCACGAAGAGCCAGACCGTGCCGTCGGCCGCGAGGCGCTCGGCCGCGGCCGGGTCGACGTCGCGCTCGAGCTCGGACGGGTCGAACAGGATGGGCGCCACCGCGGTCGGCCGGTAGCCCAGGTCGTCGAGCTCCGACCGGTTGAAGGACGAGTCGGCCAGGCCGAGGGTGGTGCGGTCTGCGAGCTCGGCGAGCTGGCGCCGGCCCCACGCCACCCCGTGGGCGACGGGCGGGTCCCAGACCTCGAAGTAGGCCGCCGGGGTGATGTTGTGGTGGTCGACCACGAGGGTCTCGGGCCGGCTCCCGACGAAGTCGGCCACGTCCGAGCCGATGGCGACGTGGTACACGAGGACGTCGCCGGGCCGGGCCAGCCTGGGGTAGTCGCGGAAGTCACGGGACGGCTTCCCGTCGAAGCGGCGGTGCTCGGTGAACACCTCCGAGTCCCAGCCCAGCTCGTGGCAGAGGCGCTGGAGCTCGGCGATGTGGCCGCCAACCGCGCCGGGCTCGTAGGTCGGCACGAAGTGGTGGATCGCCGTCACCTCAGCCCACCACCGCCCGCACCGCGTCGGCGAAGCGGCGGCGGTTGGCCGCCAGGTCGAAGGTGGCCAGCCGAGCCGTGCCGGCCGCCACCAGCGCGGCCCGGAGGGCGCCGTCGGCGAGCACCCGGTGCACGGCGGTGGCGACCACGGCCGGCGACTTCGAGTCGAGGCAGAGGCCGGCGCCGCCGAGCGTCTCGGGCACGGCGGCGGCGCCGAAGGCGACCACCGGGAGCCGGTGGTGCATGGCCTCCAGCAGGGGGACGGCGAAGCCTTCGTGCTCGGACACGGAGACGTACACGTCGGCCGCCTTGAAGTGGGCGCCGAGGGTGGCGTCCGGGGCGTCGGTGACGAAGTCGACCGACTCGGCCAGGCCGATCCCGTCCGCGAAGCGGCGCAGGGCGGCGGCGTAGGCGGCCGACGACGCCCCGCCCACCAGCCGGAGCCGGGCGTCCGGGTCGTAGAGGCGGCGGTAGACGGCGAACGCCTTCATCAGGTCGTGCTGGCACTTGTTCGGCGCGAACCGGCTGACGAACAGCCAGGCCGCCCCCGTGCCCGTCTGCTCGCGGAGCCGGGCCAGGGCCCGCTCGTCGACGGCGTGGTCGAAGTCCGCGGTGTCGAGCAGGATCGGCACGACCGTCGTTGGGGCGTAGCCGAGGGCGACCAGCTCCTCCTCGTTGAAGCACGAGTCGGCGATGGCCAGCTCGGTGAGGGGGGCCAGCTGGCGGAGCTGGCGGCGGCCGGCGTCGAGCTCGACCCCCACGTGGGGCTCCCACGGGGCGAAGAACCGGGCCGGCGTGATGTTGTGGTAGTTGACGATCTTGCGCTCGGGCCGGCCGACGAGCCAGTCGGCCACGGCGCTGCCGGTGCCGAGCTGGTAGAGCAGCCAACCCCCGCCGGGGTGCTCCTGGAAAGGTCGGGAGCGGCGCCTGAGCTCGGGGCGGGCGTCGCCGACGAAGATCTCGGACTCGTAGCCGAGATCCCGCAGGACGCCCTGCACCTGGATGGTCTGGTTGCCGGTGGCGTCCCGCGGCGCGAACGACGCCACCAGCTGGTGGACGGCCGTCACCGCCGCAGCGTCGCCGACACCACGTGGTGGTCGCCGCCGTCGTGGACCACGGCGTCGACGAAGCGGCCGGCCTCGAGCACCGCCACCCAGGTGCCGGGGCGGAGGGGGCGGCCCGGGGCCAGGTCGGCCTCGACCGGGTTGGCCTCGCCCCAGCGCTCGGGGCGGTGACCGACGACCGAGAGGCGCCCGCCGTCGGCCAGCGCGTCGACGGCCGCCTCCACGAAGGCCAGCTTGGTGGCCGTCGCCAGCGGGTCGAGGCCGAGCAGCACCACCCCGCCGAGCGAGTCGGGCGCCAGGTTGACCAGGTGGTCGAGCGGATCGCCCGACCGGCGTTCGACCCCCGCGGCGCCCGTGCCCCCCGGGCCCGCCGAGACGCCGTAGGCGTCGACCCCGGCCTCGACCAGCCGGTCGAGCAGACCGGCGTCCTCGCCGGCGACGAGCACCCGACCCGGCGAGGCGTGCAGCCCGGCCAGGAGCCGGTCGGCGAGGCCGTCCTCGAGCCGGCTCGGCGCCGGCGCACCGACGCCGGCGACCGCGCCCCGGGGCAGGGCCTGCTCGACGTGCTCGAGCCGCTCGGTGAGCACCTGGAGGGTCCGCACGGTGGCTCCGGCGAAGGTCGTGACCTGCTGGGCCAGGTGGTTGAAGTACCAGCCCAGCAGCTTGCGCTCCGCCTTCTTGACGAGCACGAGCGGGGGCAGGCGGGAGGCGGTCGGCGGCCTGGCCTCGACGAACGCGGCCCGGTCGGCCGCCTCGAGCAGGCCCCGGAGGTCGCGGCCGGTGGTGGCGGGCGGCGAGACGCGGGCGAAGGCCAGGTCGAGCTCGCGCTCCATCCCGGGCGGGAAGTCGCCGGCGGCCCGGCGGGCCCGGACCTCCTCGTCGATCTCCCGGCGGACGCGGTCGAGGTCGATGGCGGGCACCGCGTCGCTCAACGGACGCCCCGGGCCGGCGCAGCGTCGAGCCTCGACGTGTCGACGCCGACGGGCAGGTCGATGAGGCCCCACGTGAGGTTGCCGGTGGCGTTGACCACGTCGACGTGCTCGTACTGCTCCCGCCACTCGTACATCTGGCCCCCGTCGCCGCTGTGGATCGCCATCGTGAGCGGGTAGCGGCCCTCGAGCAGGTTGACGGCCCCGTACTCGAAGGTGATCTCCCCCACCCCGTCGAGCACCGGGAGCCGCTCGCGCAGCACGGTCGTGCTCGTGCCGTGCAGCACCCGCCCGTCGGTCGAGCCGATGGTGAGCGCGAAGACCACGTCTTCCACCGGCTGGAAGGCTTCGAAGCAGATGCGCACGGCGAGCGGCTCGCCGCTGTGGACGTAGGGGCGGGCCGCGTCGGGGTACTCGACCACGACGCTGCGGATCCGGATGCGGTCGCCGAGCCCGGGCGCGGCGGGGGCGTCGCTGCCCTCGCGCGGCGCGCCCTCGCCTTCGGCCACGTGGTAGAGGCCTTCGCGGAAGGCTCGGACCGCATCGCTCGGCGGCCCGTAGATCATCTGCCGGCCGCCGTCGAGCACCACCACCCGGTCGCAGATCTGGCGGACGAGGTCGGCGGCGTGGGTGACGAACACGATCGTGCGGCCTTCGCGCTGGAACCGCTTGATCCGGTCCAGGCACTTGTGCTGGAAGGCCTCGTCACCGACGGCGAGGACCTCGTCGACGAGCAGGATCTCGGGATCGACGCTGGTCGCCACCGAGAAGCCGAGGCGCACGTACATGCCCGACGAGTAGTGCTTCACCTGCTGGTCGATGAACCGCTCGAGCTCGGCGAAGGCGACGATCTCGTCGAAGCGGGCGTCGGTGTCGCGCTTCGAAAGCCCGAGGATCGACGCGTTGAGGTACACGTTCTCGCGGCCCGTGAGGTCGGGGTGGAAGCCAGCACCCAGCTCGAGCAGCGACGCCATGCGGCCCCAGGTGCGGATCTCGCCGGACGTCGGCCGCAGGATGCTGCCGATGCACTTGAGCAGGGTGGACTTGCCCGACCCGTTGTGGCCGAGGAGTCCGACGGTCTGGCCCTCCTCCACGTCGAAGCCGATGCCAGACAGCGCCCAGAAGTCGACCGCGCTGCTGCGCCGGCCGGCGTGGACCACCCGCTCCTTGAGCGACGAGTGCCGCTCGGTGGTGAGGCGGAACCGCTTGGAGACGTCGACGACCTCGATGGCGTTGGCCACAGACCCCCTCAGAGCTCCTCGGCGAAGTTGCCCTCGAGGCGGTCGAACACCCGCATGGCTACGACGAGGAGCACCACGCTGGCGACCCCCGCGATGCCGAGGTTTCGCAGGTACCAGAGCTGGCCGTCCTCGGGCAGCAGCAGCTGGCGGTTGCCGGCACCGTCGACGAAGCTCACGACCCCGTACAGGGCCCGCTGGAGCGCCAGCGTCACCGGGACCACGGGGTTGAGCAGCAGCAGCCACGTCGGCAGGTCGTTCGAGGCCAGCTTCCCGGCCGGGAGACCCCACTGGTAGACGATCGGCGTCATCCAGAACCAGGCCAGGAGCAGCAGCTCGAGCAGGTGCTGGGTGTCGCGGGCGTAGACGTTCACGGCCGCCAGGAGGATGGCCAGTGCCGAGGTGAGGACGATCAGCACCACCAGGGTGGGCACGACCAGCCACAGCCAGGCCAGGTCGAACTCGATGGGCGAGAGCGCAACCGCGACGAGCAGCACCACTGCCTGGAGCACGAAGTGGACGCAGTTGGCGCCGACCGAGGCGAGCGGGAGGATCTCGCGCGGGAAGTAGACCTTGTTCACCAGCGAGGCGCCGCCGGTGATCGACCCGGTGGCCCCCGCCAACGAGGCCGAGAAGAGGTTCCACGCCAGCAGGCCGGACAGGAGGTAGATGGCGAAGTAGGGGATGCCGTTTCCGAGCACGACCTGGAAGACGATCGTGAAGACGGCCAGGTACAGCGCCGGGTTGAGCAGCGACCACACGAAGCCGAGGACGCTGTTCTTGTAACGGACCTTGAGCTCCTTGCGGACCAGGTTCACGAGCAGCTCGCGGTAGGCCCACACGGTGGCCACGTGCTTGACGGCGGAGCGGCCCGGCGCCACCACGGTGGTCGGTGCTCGGGTGGGGGCGGTGACCGGGTCCTGCGCCATGGCGGGGGCCGAGGTTACCGCCGGGACTAGCGTGAACCCCTCATGCGGGTCGCCCTCGACGTGACGCCGCTCCGCGGCGTGGCGACCGGATCCGCCACCGGCGTCGGGCGCATGGTCGCCGGCGTCGTCGGAGCGCTCCCCGACGCCGCGCCCGATGTCACCGTCGTCCCGTGGGAGCTCACCAGGCACGGCCGCCACCTCCCGCCCGCCCTCCTCGTGCGGTTGTGGGCCCGGGGCGACCACCCCTCGGGCCGCGGCATCGTGCCCGAGGCCGACGTCGTCCACGGCAGCAACTTCGTCGTGCCGCCCGCGGCCCGGCCCGCCGTCGTCACCGTCTACGACTGCTGGTGCGCGAAGCAGCCCCCCAGCTGCCACCCGACCATCGCCGCCGCCGTCGCCACCGTCCACCGGTCGGTCAGGCGGGGGGCGTGGGTCCACGTCACCTCGGAGGTCGGCGCCGACGAGGTCCGGGCGATCTACGGGGCGGAGCGGGTGGCGGTCGTGCCCCTGGCGGCCTCCCCGGTGCCCCCCGGCGGCGCCTCCCCCGTCGAGGGCCCGTACGTGCTCGCCATCGGCACGACGATCCACCGCAAGGGCTTCGACGTGCTCGTGCGGGCGGTGGCCGCGGCCGGCCTGCACCTCGTGCTGGCCGGCGCCGAGGGCGACGCCGAGGCGGCCGTCGCGGCCGCCGGGCGCGAGTCCGGGGCCCGGGTGACCCGCCTCCGGACCGTCGACGACGACCTCCGGGCGTCGCTCCTGCGGGGCGCGGCCGCCCTCGCCTACCCGTCCCGCGACGAGGGGTTCGGCCTGCCGCCGCTCGAGGCCATGTCGGTCGGCGTGCCGGTGGTCGCCACCCGGGCGGGCGCCCTCCCCGAGACCGTCGGCGACGCCGCCCTGCTGGTCGAGGTCGACGACGTGGGTGGCCTGGCCGAGGCCCTCGTCGCCGCTACCACCGACGCCGGGGTCCGCGACCGCCTGGTCGCCGCCGGCCGGGCGCGCGAGGCGACCTACACCTGGGCCCGGACCGCGACCGGGCTGGCCGAGCTGTGGCGCCGGGCGGCGGCCACGGCATGACGGTGCGGGCATGACGGTGGCGGCGTGGGC
>JBFWQW010000016.1:0-37444 GCA_050249235.1 Acidimicrobiia bacterium
CCATCGAGTTCATCGCCGAGGACGAGCTCGTCGAGGTCACACCCCGCCACCTGCGGGTCCGCAAGCGGCTCCTCCGGGAGCAGGACCGGCGCCGCATCGGCCGCTAGTTCCGCTCTCCGTCGAGCTGACCGGCATTGTCCCGGCCGGGTCGACAGGAAGGGGCGGTGACGAGCCGCCTCGAGCCGGGGCCTCGGCACTCCCCGACGGCAGCGCCCCTCGAGGCTTCACCGGCTCAGGCTTCACCGGATCAGGAGTGGGGTGACCGCGCACCCGGTGCCGCCCGGTATCGCGATCGGCGCGATCGCAAGCGCCCCGGCCCGGCGACCGTCGGCGCGGGTCGCGGCGGCTGCGGACGACAGGTCGCAGTTGTCGACGAGGAGCAGCCCGATGGCGCGGATGAGTCGGTGCACGCACAGGGGCGGCTCGTCCGGGTGGCTGGTGTCCAGGAAGTCCCAGCAGACCATCGAGACACCGTGATCGGCGATCCATTCGGCACCGCTGCGCCCGACGCCGGGCTTCGGCATGCCGACCGTCTCCCCGGCCGCGTCGAAGCGGTCGCGCCCGAGGTAGAGGAGGAGGGCGTCGCCGGGTTCGAAGGTGGTGTCGCCGAGGGCGCGGTCGATGTCGTCGCCTCCAACCGGCTCCGCGGCCGACGCCCAGTCGGTGCCCCGGGCGGCAGGCACGTCGACGAGCACGCCCCGCGTGAAGAGACCGTGCCTCGCCAGGTCGTCCATCGAGGACAGGTCGGGGTCACCGGCCGGCCGGCCGCCGTAGAACGTGCCGCCGATCGAGATGTGGTTGAGGGCGTCGAGGTGGGTGTTGACCAGACCGTGGCAGCGGAGCTCGAACCGGTCCGAGGCGAAGCCGGTGTCGCCCTCGGTGACGAACACCTCCAACGTCTCGTCGACCAGCGGCCTGGCCAGGGCCAGGCACTCGCCGGTCTCCACGCTGGCAGCGGCACGACGCCGGGCTGCGGCGTCGACCAGGTTGGCGGTGCCGAGGCGGTCACCGGTGCCGAAGCGGTTCTCGGCGACGAGCCGGGCCAGGTAGTCGTCGTACTCCATGCCTCCTCCTTACTCGATCGCCCCCGGCGGCGCTCTCCTGCCCGTCGCGACCACCCCGGAATTGACGGTGGTCGCACGGGCGCCTAGCCACGGGCGAATGCCCGCCCGCGAGCTGTTCGACCGCCACCGGGCCACGGCCGAGGCCTGCCGCGACCACCCCTTCCTCGCCGGCATCGCCGACGGCACGCTTCCACCGGCGGCCTTCGTGTTCTACGTGGGCCAGGACGCGGTCTTCCTCGACGCGTTCGCCCGTGCCTACGCCTTGGGCGTGGCCAAGGCCCCCGACCGCTCGACGATGTCGACGTGGAAGGGGCTCCTCGACGGAGCCCTCGACGAGCTGCGCCTCCACCGGACGTACGCCGAGCGGTGGGGTGCGCCGCTCGAGCCGGAGCCGGCCCCCGCCACCGCCGCCTACACCGACTTCCTGTTGCGGGTGGCCGCCTTGGAGCCACTCGGCAACCTGGCCGCGGCGATGACCCCGTGCATGCGGCTCTACGCCTGGCTGGGCGAACAGCTGGCGCCCCGGACCGCCGCCGACAGCCCGTACCGGGAATGGGTGGACACCTACGCAGAGCCCGGGTTCGAGGCGCTGGCGTCGACCCTGGAGCGCGAGCTCGACCGCCTCGGCGGCGACCAGACGGTGGTGGGCGACCACTACCGAACGGCGATGCGCCTGGAGCTGCGCTTCTTCGATGCCGCTTGGCGGGCCGGACGGTGACGGCCGCCGGCGTTCGGGCGATCGGCCGATCGGGCGTTCGCCTCGCTTGCCGAGGCGTGGCCCCCGGCCCCCGTCCCCTTCGATCCACGTCGTACACCCCGCGACCTCGACGCGTCGACCTCGGCGCCGGCGACGGTCGAAGCCCGACCCGAGCGAGCGGTGGGGAGGGGCGGTCCGCGCCGGTCCGCTCGTTCCGTTCTCTGTCGACTCGCTGTCGACTTGACGGGGGCATCGTCCCGGCCGGGTCGACAGAGCGCGGAGGTCAGGTGCCGACGGGTTCGAGGACGAGCTCGTCCCGCTCGTCGCCGGTGGGGGCGCCGCGCTCGCCGTCGGTGTCGGGCCGGACCGGCTGGCGGGGGAGCCGGAGGGTGACGACGGCGGCGGCGGCGGCGAGGGCCACGACCAGCCCGCTCAGGAGCGACGTGACGTCTCGCACCTCGAGCCAAGGGATCGAGAGCGCCCGCACGAGGGTGCGGGGCGGGACCATGAGGAGCAGGGCGACCGCGCCGGCCGGCACCCGCAGGACCCGGCGGCCCACCGGCGGCAGGCTCGCCGTCGGCGCGGCAAGCAGGGCGAGGAGCGGCCAGGCCAGCAGGAGGACGTTGTAGTTCTGGCTGGCCAGCGAGAGCACGGTGGCGGCCGCGACCACGATGCACACCGGCGGGTCGTCGATCCGCAGGCCGCGGCGGGCCGCGACCACGACGAACCCGGCCGTGACCCCCAGGATCACGGCGAACATCGCCCACTCGGCAACCGACGGGAGCTCGACCCCGGTGAGGCGGTTGACGAGGCTCGGCAGGTCGATACGGAGCTGGGCGCCGAGGCGGTTGTTGCCGTCCGACGAGGCCCGGTCGAGGTTGTCCCGGAGGGCGTCGACGAAGCCGCCGACGCCACCCGAGAAGCGCAGGCCGGTGACGGCCACCACCAGCCCGGGGACAGCCGTCAGCCCGAAGCCGACGGCGAGTGGCCGCCACCGCCCCAGCAGCAGGAGCAGGACCAACACGGGGAGGCCGATGGTGGCCTTGAAGAGGGCGATGGCCAGCCCGATCCCCGCCAGCACGGGCCGGTCGCGGTCGGCGTAGCGCCAGGCCAGGTAGGCCCCCAGCGCGGGGACCAGGGTCACCTGGCCCAGGTTCAGCACGGCGTGGCCCGGCATGCTCAACGCCAGCAGGGCGGCCAGGCCGAGCACGACGTCGGCCCGGGTGGACAGCCGGGCGAACCGGAGGCAGACCACGGCGAACACCACCAGCAGGGCAGCCGAGAGCGCCCACCACAGCCCCTCGGCGGCCTCCAGCGGGAGCAGCGAGATCGGCGCCGCCAGGAGGACCAGGTGACCCGGCCCGTAGAGGGGGAACACGCCTTCGATGTCCGTGCGCTCGCTCATGGCGACCAGGTCGTAGGGGTTCACACCGTCCCGCAGGCCTTGGCCGGCGTAGAAGACGACCGTCCGGAAGTCGACCATCCCGTCGCGGCGGGTCACGAGCTCGTCACTGGCCGGCCGCTGGGCCACCGTGACGTGCTCGGCGAAGGCGCCCCGGAGGTTCACGGCCAGGGCCGCCACGAGCAGGAGCCCGGCCAGCACGACCCGCACGTCGCGCCTGGGCGCCAGCCGCCGCAGCCACGTCGCCGACCGGGTCATCCGGAGCAGGCTAGGGCGACGACTGGACAACTACACCTGGTGCAGGTCCGCCGCTCCGTGGTGGTGAGACGACTCGAAGTGGGGGTCGGTCGGTCGATCGCCCCCTCCGGCCAGGTTCGCCGGGGTGCCGGGCGGCTCCAGCCCATCGTTGTCCCTCCGTCCCCCCGGGGACCGGTTCCGCTCGCCGGACGCCCCGAGGACAGGGTCAGCGAGACGACGGGCGGGCGACTGGCGGGGCGACCGGGACGGCCGGGTGGGGGAGCGGTGCACCGGTGCGCTCGGCGAGCGCCGCCAGCAGGAGGTCGTGGGCCACCGGGCCGACCATGGCCCGCAGCTCCTCGGCCATCGACGAGAGCACGGTCTCGCCGCCCACGAAGGCGTCCCCGCTCTCGGTGCACCACCAGGCGAACTCCTCGCCGCCCTCGCCCCAGTCCCGCCGCTTCCACTCCCGAAGCGTGGAGGTCACGTGGCCGAGCTCGTCGGTGCTGTCGACCCGACGCAGGGGGAGCTGCCAGCACACCTCGGGCTTCAAGGTCATGTGGTGGAGGCCCCGGCGCAGGGCGGCGAGGTGGAGCGCGCAGCCGGCCCCGTGCTCGAAGTCGGGGCGGTTGAGGAAGATGCAGGCGCCCTTGTGCAGGTGGGTGGTCCAGGCCCCGTCCCGCTCCGTGACGACGCCCTTGCGCCGGCCGGCCCTGCGGAACTGCCACTCGTCCGCCGTGAGCGTTGCCGCCGCCGCCACGGTGGCGTCACGGTCGGCGTCGTCGACGAAGTGGGCGCCGTACGAGCAGCAGCCGTGGACGAGCTCGGGCGCCTCCTCGGTGAGCACGCCCTTGCAGCCGGCCGCGAAGATGCATGTCCACCTCGAGAGCAGGAAGGTCACGTCGAACAGCCAGGTGCGGGCCTCGCCGGGGTCCTCGAAGGAGAGCCACTCGTGCCGGTCGTCCGGGTGGGGCCCGCCCGGGCGTTCGTCCGCGCCCGAGCCGGTGTTGGCACGACCGGTCATGGAGGTGCGAGGGTACGTCCCGTGAAGGTCCGGTTCGGCATCGGTCTCGGAGGCACGAGCCAGCCGGCTGGGCTCGCCGAGGCGGCCGAGGCGATCCTCGAGCACGGGTTCGACTCCATCTGGCTGCCCGAGATCCTCACCCGCCCCGGCCCCGATCCACTGGCCGCCCTGGCCTGGCTGAGCGGGCGCCATCCACGGTTGAAGATCGGCACCACGATGCTGCTGCCCGGCCGCAATCTCGTGCGCCTGGCCAAGCAGCTGGCCACCCTCGACCAGCTGTCGTCGGGCCGGTTCCTCGTGACCTTCGTGCCCGGCATCGCCCAGGGCGCCGAGCGGGAGGCCGTCGGCGTGCCGGTGCGGGACCGGGGGGCCGCCATCGAGCACGGGCTGCCCTACGTCCGGCGGCTGCTCGACGGCGAGGAGGTCGACGGCGTGATCCTCGACCCCCGGCCGGCCCAGGCCGTGTTCTCGATGTGGCTGGGCGGCACCGTGCCGGCGTCGCTCGACCGTTGCGGCCGCCTCGCCGACGGCTGGCTGCCCTCGCTCCTCTTCCCGGAGGACGCCGCCGCCGGGCGCGAGGTGATCGAGCTGGCCGCGGCCGGCGCCGGCCGCACGGTCGACCCGGAGCACTTCGGCGTCAGCATCGGCTACTCGCTGGGACCGATGCCGGAGGCGACCCGGGCGTCGCTCTCGGCCCGGGCCCGGGGCCGCGACCTCGAGTCGCTGTTCCCCCAGAGCCTGGAAGCCCTCCGCGGTCTGGTCGAAGGCCACATCGCGGCCGGCTTCTCGAAGTTCGTGCTCCGGCCGAGCGGCCCGGTCGACTCCTGGTCGGACGAGCTCGGCGCCCTCTCGGCCGCCGTCCACGACCTCCAGACCTGACTCGCAGGAACGGTCGGGCGCGCCGCCCGCTCAGGCGGTGCCGGCCAGCTCGTGCCAGAGCTCCCCGGCCGCGAGCAGCCCCTTCCAGAACTGGTCCATGACCATGCGCTCGTTCGGCGCGTGCAGGCGGTCGCCCGGCAGCCCCACGCCCAGGAACAGCACCGGGGCGTCGAGCACCCGGCCCAGGGCCTCCTCCGGGCCGCTGCCGCCCTCCCGGGTGAAGAGGGGCGCCGTGCCCCACACCCGCTCGATGGCCCGGCTGAGCGCCCCGACGGCCGGGTGCTCCACCGGGGTGAGGGCCGGGGCCACCCCGCCGAGGGCGGTGACGGCCAGGTCCAGGCCGGCCGGCACCCGGGCCGCCAGCCAGGCCCGGAAGGCCGCCTCGACCTCGTCGGGACGCTGGTCGGGCACCAGCCTGAACGTCACCTTGAGGTTGACGGTGGCGGGCACGATGGTCTTGATCCCGCCGCCGGCGTACCCGCCATGGAGGCCGACCACCTCCGCCGTCGGCCGGTAGCCGATCCTGGCCAGGGTCGACCAGCCGGCCTCGCCCTCGAGTCGCCGGGTGCCGGCGTCGGCCGCCCAGGCCCCCTCGTCGAAGGGCAGGGCCGCCAGGCTGGCCTCCTCGTCCGGCCCGAGCGGCCGCACCCGGTCGTAGAACCCCGGCAGCGTCACCCGGCCGTCCCCGTCGTGGAGGGCGGCGACGAGGCGGGCGGCATGGTGCAGGGGGTTGGCCACGGCCCCGCCGTACAGGCCCGAGTGCAGGTCGCCGTCGGCGGCGCGGAGCACGACGTCGAAGGCCACCAGGCCCCGCATGCCGACGCAGGTCGAGGGCACGTCCGGCGCCCACATGCCGGTGTCCGAGACCACCACCACGTCGCAACGGAGCTGGTCGGGCCGCGAGGCCAGCAGCGCCTCGAAGTGCGGGCTGCCGACCTCCTCCTCGCCCTCGACCAGGAACTTGAGGTTCACCGGGAGCCGGCCTTCGGTGGCGAGCAGGCCCCGGGCCGCCTCGAGCTCGTAGAGCACCTGGCCCTTGTCGTCGATGGCGCCCCGCGCCAGACACTCGCCGTCGACGATCGCCGGCTCGAAGGGCGGGTGCCGCCACAGCTCGAGCGGGTCGACCGGCTGCACGTCGTGGTGCCCGTACACCAGCACCGTGGGGGCGTCGGCCCCGGCGTGGAGCCAGTCGGCGTACACGGCCGGGTGCCCGGGCGTCTCGACCACCTCGACGTGCTCCAGGCCGGCGGCGGTGAGGCGGTCGGCGCACCACACCGCCGACGCCCGGACGTCGCCGGCGTGGTCGGGGAGCGACGAGATGCTCGGGATCCGGAGCCACTCGAGGAGATCGCCGACGATCCGCTCCCGCTCGGCGGCCACGTAGGAGGACAGTCGGAGGGCCGTCACGGCCCGACACTACGGTCCGGACCATGGCAGGCGAGTTCGACGACATCCGGGGCCGGCTCGAAGGGATCGCCGAGGAGCTCGCCGACCTCGCCATCGTCCGGCTCCGCGAGTCGATCGACGCCGGCGGCCACGAGCTGCCGGTCGACGAGAAGCGCCTCACCCGGGCCCGGCGGTCCGTCGAGAAGGCGATCTCGATCCTCCGGGAGCCCGACGCGGACTGACGCGGATCGCGATGCGGGCGTCGTGCCCGCGTCCCGCTCCCGGCGCTCGGCGGGAGTCACCGATCGGGTCTTCGGGGCCACGCCGGGGCGAGCGGTGACGGGGTTGCTCACCCCGCCGTCTCGACGGTCGGCTCGCTGGTGGGTCAGCCGCTTCGGTTGCTGGGGTGGATGGCGTCGTGCGGGGGACGTCCGTGGTGCGGATCCGCCGCGGCGGGCTCGGCGCGGGGGAGGGGCCTGTTCGGGCACGGATTCGGGCCTCCCGGGGACGGTTCCGCGGAGCCGGTCTCCGGACCCGTCGCCGGCGCCCGCGGTGAGCCCGGCTCAGGGTTGCTCGCGCACCGGACCGACGTCGGGGAGGCGCACGACCAGGCGGCGGCCGTCGGGACCCTCGATGACGAGCTCGTGGGGGTCGACGGGCTGGCCGGCAGGATCCAGGTCGCCCTGGCCGTCGTCGTCCTCCTCGCCGGGCCGGCGGGCGATCTGGCCCATCAGCCCACCACCCCGGTCTGGACGTCGAGGTCGGCGCCGGGCGCGGCGTCGACGTCGGTGACCACCTCGGCCTGCTCGGCCACGGTGGGGGGCTTGGCGCCCGGCGCCGGGGCCGACGCCAGCCGGTTGACCGCGTCGATCAGCCCCCGCAGCCGCCCGTACGACCGGCGGTCGAACCGGAGCACCAGCCGGGCCAGCTCGAGGTGGTCCTTCGAGCTGACCTCGGGCGGGAAGGGGTCGCTGCGGCTGATCGAGCCCCGCACGAGGATGTCGCCGAACTCGGCGTTGAGGGCGGCCAGCTCGTCGTCGGTGGGCGAGGCCTGGAGCCGCAGGACGAGCCGGTCGCCCACGAAGCGCAGCGAGTGGTAGTTCCGGTAGAAGCCCTCGATCTCGGCGATGGCCGCGTCGACGGAGTCGGTGATGAGGTAGAGCGCCTCGTCGGCCGGCGCGATCATCCCGGCCCGGGCCACCTCCTCCCGGAGGAAGCGCTCGAGGCCCCGCCAGTAGGTCCCGCCCGGCATCTCCAGCAGCACGATCGGCGTCGGCACGCTCTTGCCCGTCTGGACGAGCGTGAGGAGCTCGAAGGTCTCGTCGAGCGTCCCGAAGCCGCCGGGCAGCGCCACGAAGGCCTCGGACTCCTTCATGAGCATCAGCTTCCGGGTGAAGAAGTACTTCATCTCGGTGAGCTTCGGGTCGCCGGCGATGATCTCGTTGGCGCCGCCCTCGAAGGGGAGCCTGATCAGGACGCCGATGGCGTTCTCGCGGCCGGCCCCCTCCATGCCCGCTTCCATCAGGCCCGGCCCGGCGCCGGTGACGACCATCCACGATCGGGCCGCCAGGCCACGGGCCACGGCCACCGTCTGGGTGTACAGCGGGTCGTCGCGCTGCACCCGGGCCGAGCCGAAGATCGTCACCTTCGAGTGGCGCCGGTAGGGGGCGAACATGGCGAAGGCCTCCCGCATCTCCTGCAGGGCGGCGTTCGTGATCTTCAGGTCGAGCCGGTCGGCCCGGTCGCCGGCGAGGGCGACGCCCGACGCCAGGATCTCGAAGAGCTGGTCACGGTCGACCCCGGCGCCGGCCCCGTCGAGGAGCTCCTCGATCAGGCCGTCCACCCGGGGGTCGCCGGTCGTCGGGTTCCGCACCGGCCCAGCCTGGCAGGAAGGGCCGGGTCCGGGGTGCAGCCCCCCACCCCCCGGGGTCCCAGACCGGGTGCAACGCCCGGACCGTGGCTCGGACCGGCCCGGACCGTGGGTCAGACCGTGGCGGCCACCCGCCCGTAGAGCGTGGTGCGCTGCTCGAGGGGACGGCCGAGGGGTTCGACCCAGCGCCGGAACTCGGACTCGGTCATGCGCTGGCCGTGGCTGGCACCGGCCGCGCGGGAGATGTTCTCGTCCATCAGGGTGCCGCCGAGGTCGTTCACACCGGCCCGCAGGGCCTGGGTGACGCCGCCGCGACCCATCTTCACCCACGACACCTGGATGTTGTCGATGGCGCCGGCGTAAGCGATGCGGCCCACGGCGTGCATCAGCAGGGCCTCCCGGAAGGTGGGCCCTGGCCGGGCCTTGCGTTGCAGGTAGATGGGCGCGGCCATGTGGACGAAGGGCAACGGCACGAACTCGGTGAACCCGCCCGTCTCCCGCTGCAGGGCCCTTGTGCGCACGATGTGGCGGGCCCAGTGCACCGGCGCCTCGATCGAGCCGAACATGATCGTCACGTTCGAGCGGAGGCCGACCCCGTGGGCGGTGCGGTGGGCGTCGAGCCACTGCTCGGTGTCGACCTTGTCCGAACAGAGGACGGCCCGGATCTCGTCGTCGAGGATCTCGGCGGCCGTGCCCGGCAGCGTCTTCAAGCCGGCGGCCATGAGCCGGCGCAGGTAGTCGTCGAGCGGCTCGTCGAGGCGGCGAGCCCCTTCGGTGACCTCCAGGGCGGTGAAGCCGTGGATGTGGATGTCCGCCGCGGCCTCCTTCACCGCCCGGGCCACGTCGACGTAGTAGTCGCCGTCGAAGTCGGGGTGGATGCCCCCCTGGAGGCACACCTCGGTGGCGCCCTCCGCGACGGCCTCCCGGACGCGGTCCTGGATGTCCTCCAGCGTCAGCAGGTAGGGCTTGCCGCGGAGGTTCAGCGACAGCGGCCCCTTCGAGAAGGCGCAGAAGCGGCACTTGAACGTGCAGACGTTCGTGTAGTTGATGTTCCGGTTCGCCACCCAGGTGACGGCGTCGCCGACGAGCTGGCGCCGGAGGTCGTCGGCGACCTCGGCGACGGCCCGGACCTCGGGCCCCCGGGCGCCGAACAGGGTGACGATCTCCTCGACGCCGAGCTCCTGGCCGGCGAGGGCGCCGGCCAGCACCTCGCCCACCGCGCTGCCGGCCCGGGCCTGGCCGGCGAGCAGCTCGGGCGGATCCTGCTCGTCGCCGGCCGACCAGGTGCCGTCCCGTCCGAGTCCCTCGGCGTCGCTGCGGTCGAGCACGGGGAAGCGGACCCGGGGGTCGAGCCAGCGCTCCGGGTCGCGCACATAGGCGGGGTGGGCGGTGAGGCGGGGCGCCATGGTGAAGCCCCGGCCCTCCGTGACCTCCCGCAGCCGGTCGAGCTCGGGCCAGGGCCGCTCCGGGTTGACGTGGTCGGGCGTCACCGGGGACACCCCGCCCCAGTCGTCGATGCCGGCATCGAGCAGGCGGCCGAAGTCCTCGCTGAGGTTGGGCGGTGCCTGCACGTGCACGTCGAGAGGGAGCACCAGCCGGGCCAGGGCCACGGCCCGGAGGTAGGCGTCCTGCGGGCACGGCGGCGCGGCGTGCATGGCGGTGCCGGCCTTCGGCAGGAAGTTCTGGACGATCACCTCCTGGACGTGGCCGTGGCGGCGGTGGGCACCGGCGATGGCGACGAGGGCCGCCAGCCGGTCGACCTCGTCCTCGCCGATGCCCACCAGGATCCCCGTGGTGAACGGGATGGCCAGCTCGCCGGCCGCTTCGAGGGTGGCCAAGCGGCGCTCGGGCGCCTTGTCCGGCGAGCCCCGGTGGCAGTCGAGGTCGGCCCGCAGCGACTCGACCATCATCCCCTGCGAGGGGGCGACGCCTCGGAGCCGGGCCAGCTCGCCGGCCGAGAGGGCGCCGGCGTTGGCGTGGGGCAGCAGGCCGGTCTCGGCCAGCACGAGCTCGCACATGGCGACGAGGTGGTCGATCGTCGATGCGTGGCCGTGGGCGGCCAGCCACTCGGCCGCCGCCGGGTAGCGGTCCTCCGGCCGCTCGCCGAGCGTGAACAGGGCCTCGTGGCAGCCGGCGGCGGCGCCGGCCCGGGCAATGGCGAGCACCTCGTCGGCCGACAGGTAGGGCGACCCGAGGCGGGCCGGCGGCTGAGCGAAGGTGCAGTAGCCACACCGGTCGTTGCACAGCATGGTCAGCGGGATGAAGACCTTGGGGGAGTAGGTGATCCTCGATCCGAAGGCCTGGTCGCGGCGGGCCGACGCCCGGTCCAGCAGCGCATCGGTCGGGAGGGCGAGCAGGTCGGCCAGGTCGGTGCGGTCGGCCAGGTCGGTGCGGGGGCCCTCGGGGCTGCGCTCGCTCATCGGTACGTCTCCTCGAGGTGCCGGCTGCGGATCTGGCCGGGGCGGATGGTGGTGTCGCAGTGCCAGCACACGAAGGCCTGGTCGAGCGGCTCGCCGCAATGCTCGTGCACGAGGACGAGGGGCGGATCGCCTCCGGCCAGGTGCTTGTCGCCCCAGCGCATGAGGGCGACGAGGGCGGGGGAGAGGTCGACCCCCTTCGGCGTGAGCCGGTACTCGAAGCGGGCCGGGCGCTCGCAGTACTGGCGGCGCTCGAGGATCCCGTGGTCGACGAGGCGCCCGAGCCGGTCGGTGAGCACGTTGCGGGCGATGCCGAGGTCCTCCTGGAAGGCGTCGAATCGCCGGACGCCGCGGAACGCGTCGCGGAGGATGAGGAACGTCCAGCGGTCGCCGATCAGGGCCAGCGTGCCGGCGATGGAGCAGTCGGGGGCCTCGTGCACCGGCGCAACCTAGCGCGTGGGTTTCGATCTGCAACCCACTCGCGGCGGGGCCAGCCGGGGCCGCACCGGCGACGGCAGCCGGGGCGCACGGACGCGCAGCCGCCGGCGGAGAGGAGCGCTCAGCGGAGGGTGGCCGCCTTCTCCGAGAGCGTGGCGTGGAGCTCGTCGAAGGCCTTCGCGAACGACGCCACCCCTTCGTCCTCGAGCACCCGGCTCACGTCGTCGAGGTCGACGCCCACGGATTCGAGGCCCCGGAACACGGCTTCGGCGTCGTCTCGGTCTGCGTCGATCCGCCGGGCCAGGGTTCCCTCGGCCTCGAACAGCTCGAGCGTTCCCTCCGGGAGGGTGTTCACCGTGTCGGGGCCGATGAGCTCGTCGACGTAGAGGGTCGGGCGGTAGGCGGGGTTCTTCGTGGAGGTGGACGCCCACAGGGGCCGCTGCAGGTTGGCGCCACGGGCGAGGAGCGCGTCCCAGCGGGGGCCGCGGAAGGTGTCCCGGAACGCGGCGTAGGCCAGGCGGGCCTGGGCGACGGCCGTGCGGCCGCGGAGGGCCAGCGCGTCGGGCGTGCCGATCTCCTCGAGCCGGCGGTCGACCTCGGTGTCGACCCGGCTCACGAAGAACGAGGCCACGCTGCGCACGTCGCCGAGGTCACCGGGGCGGGCCTCGAGACCGGCCAGGTAGGCCTCCATCACCTCCCGGTAGCGGGGGAGGCCGAAGATGAGCGTGATGTTGACGTTGCGCCCCTCGGCCGTGAGGCGCTCGACGGCGGGCACGCCCTCGGCCGTGGCCGGGACCTTCACCATGAGGTTGGGCCGGGCGATGTCGTCGCCGAAGGCCCGGGCCGCCACCACGCTGGCCTCCGTGTCACGAGCCAGGTCGGGCGCCAGCTCGAGCGAGACGTAGCCGTCGAGGCCGTCGCTGGCTGCGTGCACCGGCGCGAAGAGGTCGAGGGCGGCGTCGATGTCGTCGCGGACCATGCGCCAGTACGCGGTGTCGACGTCGGCCCCGCCCGCCACCAGCGCCGCGAACTGCTCGTCGTAGGCGTCGCCGGCCGTCATGGCCTTCTGGAAGATGGACGGATTCGAGGTGCAGCCGAGCACGCCTCGGGCGATCCACGAGGCGAAGGTGCCGTCGACGAGCCAGTCGCGGCGGAGGTTGTCCAGCCAGGGGCTCTGGCCGAAGCGGTCGTGGAGCTGGCGGAGATCGGGCATCGGCGTCAGCCCCGGGCCTCGGGCCCGCCCTCGTCGGGAGCAAGGTCGTCGAGCAGCTGGCGGGCCCGGTCGACGACGGCATCGGCGGTGAAGCCGAGGCGGGCCAGCGCCACCCCGCCGGGCGCGGACTCGCCGAAGCGGTCGAGGGCCACCACGTCGTCGGCCCAGCGGTCCCACCCGAACGAGGCGCCGGCCTCGACGGCGAGGGTCGGCACCTCCACGGGGAGCACGTCGTCCCGGTAGGACTCGGTCTGCCCGGCGAAGAGGTCCCAGGAGGGCATCGACACGACGCGGACGGACAGACCGTCGACCTCGCGGAGAACCCTGGCCGCGTCGACGCAGAGGTGCACCTCGCTCCCGGTGCCGATCAGCACGAGGTCGCAGGCACCGTCGTGGGGCCCGCCGTCGTCGAGCACGTACGCACCCCGGAGCACGCCCTCGTTGCCGGCGGTGCCCTCGAGCACGGGGAGGTCCTGGCGGCTGAGCACCAACCCCACCGGGCCGTCGGCGTCGATGGCCACCCGCCAGGCCTGGGCCGTCTCGTTGGCGTCGGCCGGGCGGAGGAGGCGGAGCCCGGGGATGGCCCGCAGGCCGGCCAGCTGCTCGACCGGCTGGTGGGTCGGCCCGTCCTCGCCGACGCCGACGGAGTCGTGGGTCCAGACGAACACCACGTGGGCCCGGCTGATGGCCGCGAGGCGGACGGCCGGCTTCATGTAGTCGGAGAACACGAAGAAGGTGCCGCCGATGGGGAGCACGCCGCCGTGGAGGGCGGCGCCGTTCATCGCCGCGGCCATGCCGTGCTCGCGGATGCCGAAGAAGAGCTGGCGGCCTCCCGGCGAGTCGGCCCGCTGGACGCCGTCACGCAGCACCGTGTTGGTGTTCTCCGTGAGGTCGGCGCCGCCGCCGACCAGCCCGGGCACCACGTCGAGCACGGCGTCGAGCACCAGACCGCTGGCCTTGCGGGTGGCGAGCGTCTCGCCCGGGGCCCACACGGGCAGCTTCGACTCCCACCCCGTGAGGCCACGACCCCGGAGGCAGGCCTCGAAGGCGCTCCGGTCGTGGTCGACCGTGGCCCGGCGCCGCTCCCACGCCTCCCGCTCGGCCCGGCCGCGGGCGCCGCGCTCGCGGTAGAAGGCGAGGACGTCGTCGGGCACGACGAAGGACTCGTCGGCCGGGAGGCCGAGCACCTCCTTCGTGCGCCGCACCTCGTCGGCGTCGAGGCCGAGCCCGTGGGCGGCGGCGGTGTCGGTGGCGTTCGGGGAGGGCGTGCCGATGTGCGTCCGCAGGACCACCATCGTCGGTCGACCCTCGACGGCGACGGCCCGCCGGAGCACCGCTTCGAGCGCATCGGGGTCGTCGCCGATCTCGCCCGCCTCCTCGACGTGCCAGCCGTAGGCGCGGAAGCGCCCGGCGGCGTCGTCGCCGTAGGCGAGGTCGGTGGCGCCGTCGATGGTGATCCGGTTGTCGTCGTAGACGCAGACGAGCCGGTCGAGCCCGAGGTGGCCGGCGAGCGATGCCGCCTCGTGGCTGATGCCCTCCTGGAGGTCGCCGTCGCCGCAGGTGACGAAGATCCGGTGGTCGCACAGCTCGGGGCCGAACCGGGCCCGGGTCCAGCGCTCGGCGACGGCCATGCCGACCGCGTTCGCGAAGCCCTGACCGAGGGGACCGGTCGTCACCTCCACACCGGGGGTGTGGTTGCGCTCGGGGTGGCCCGGGGTGCGCGAGCCGAACTGCCGGAAGGCCTTCAGGTCGTCGAGCGAGAGGTCGTAGCCGGTGAGGTGGAGCAACGAGTAGAGGAGGATCGAGGCGTGGCCGTTCGAGAGGACGAAGCGGTCGCGGTCCGGCCACTCCGGCTCGCCGGGATCGTGGCGCAGGATGCGGGTGAACAGCACGTGGGCCAGCGGCGCCAGCGCCATGGCCGTGCCCTGGTGCCCGCTCTTCGCCGCGAGCGGGGCATCCATCGCGAGGCCGCGGATCACGGCGATCCCGCGTGCCTCCAGCTCGTCGCCGCCCACCGGCCCACCCTACCCAGCGGCCGCGGGCACGCTCGCGGGCGGATGGGGCCGGGCCACCGGGCCGAACCACGTGGCGCCCACATCGACGTCACTCGGAAGGGTGGTCGGTACCCTGCAACCCGTGGCGACGGCCGAGAGCAGCCTGTCGACGCGAGAGGCGATCGTCACCGCAGCCATGTCGCTGTTCGCCGAGCGCGGGTACGACGGGACGTCCCTCAACGACATCGCCGACGTCGTGGGCATCCGCCGCCCGAGCGTCCTGCACCACTTCGCCTCCAAGAGCGCCATCTACCAGGAGGTCTTCACCCGGGCCGTGGCCGACTTCGGACTTCGGGTGGAGGAGGCCGTGCTCGGCCCCCGGGAGGGCTGGCGGCTCGTCGACCACGTCCTCGAGGCCAGCTTCGACTTCTTCGTCGCCAACCCCGAGTTCGTCCTGCTGGTGGGGCGCCAGGCCATCGAGGGGCCGGACCAGCACGGCGTCGACCTCGGCGTCGGCCTCCGGCCCTACTTCCAGCGGGCGGTGCGGTTCTTCGAGCGGGAGATGGCCGACGGCCGCTTCCGCCGCCAGGATCCCGAGCAGATGCTGCTCACGGGGTTCGCCGGCATCGTCGGCTACTTCCGTGACGCCGCCTTCATCGGTGCGCTCCTCGGCGAGGACCCCCTCGGCGACCGGGCCCTCACCCGCCGGCTCGACCACATGCGCGACTTCTTCCGTGCCGCGCTGACCCCCTGAGGGTCGGGCCGGTGTCCTCGTGCGGCGCCACCCCGCGCCGGGCCGGCTGAGCGCCGCCCGATGGCGACGCCGATGTTCCCGCTGGGCTCGACGCTCGTGCCCTACTCGTTGCTCCCGCTGCGGGTGTTCGAGCCCCGCTACCTCGAGCTGGTGCGCGACTGCCTCGAGGCCGACCGCGAGTTCGGCGTCGTCCTCATCGAGCGGGGCTACGAGGTCGGCGGGGGCGACACCCGCTTCGACGTCGGGTGCGTGGCCCGGATCGTCGACGTCCGCACCGAGGGCCGGATGCTCCGCGTCCTCGCGGTCGGCGACCGCCGGGCGCGGGTGGTCGAGTGGCTCCCGGACGGTCCCTATCCGCGGGCCGAGCTCGAGGACTGGCCGGAGCCCGATCCCGATCCGGAGCCGGGCCTCGAGGACGAGCTCGCCGTCACCCTCGCCCGGTCCCGCCGGGTCCTGGCCCTCGCCTCCGAGCTCGGCCAGGGCCGGGCGCCGGCCACGGTGGTGATCTCCGACGATCCCGTCGTGGCGTCCCACCAGCTCACGGCGGTGGTGCCGGTGAGCGAGCTCGACCGGCTCCAACTCCTGGCCGAGCCGACCGCGGGCGGGCGGCTGCGACGGCTCAGGGCCCTGCTCGACGACGTGGAGGTGCTGCTCTCGCACCAGCTGGGCACCTGACGCCGTAGTCTGCGCGGACCACGGATCGCGTGCGGACCGGCCGCAGGCCCGTGGGAGAAGGAGCGGTGTGGCCCTCAACACCTCACGAGCAGGCGATCCCGCCGGGTCGGGCCCAACGGGGCGCTCGCCCTCGCTGGTCACCCAGGCGACCGAGCTCTGGGAGCTGGTGCGCGGCTACGCCGTGCAGGAGGTCAAGGACCCCATCAGGGGCGCCACCCGGTTCGTCGGCTACGGCCTGGCCGGCGCCCTGCTGCTCGGGCTCGGCTCGGCGCTCGTCGCCCTGGCCCTGCTCCGGTTCCTCCAGACCGAGACCGGCGACGCCTTCGCCGGTCACCTCTCGTTCGTGCCCTACCTGGTCGTCGTCGTCGCCTGCGCGGCGGTGATCGCCCTCGCCGTGAGCCGCATGAGCCGTCGTCCTGCGGCCGGCCGGGAGCCCGGTCGTGGCTGAGGCGGCCCGCGGCCCGATCACCCGGGACGACATCGAGCGCAAGCTCCGCGAGGTGCAGGGCGACCTCTCCGACACCGGCGAGACCGTGAAGCAGTACGCGATCGCCGTCGGTGCGGTGGTGGCCGTGGCGGCCGTCGCGCTGGCCTTCGGCCTCGGCCGGCGGCGGGGTCGCAGGGCCCGCACCGTCGTCGAGGTCCGACGCGTCCGGTGAGCCCGCTCTACCGGCTGGCCAGGCGGCGCGGGCTCGTCGGCGGGTCCCGGGCGTGGACCACCGTCTGGCTCGCGCTCCTGGCCGTGCGGCTGGCCCGCCGCTTCGTGAAGGGCAAGCCGGAGATCCTCTTCACCGACACCCTTGCCCCTGGTGAATCCTTCCTCATCAGGAACGAGGCTCCACCCGCGAGGCCGTCCCGCCGATAAGGATCCGAGGCACGGCGGTCCGGAAGGGACCGTCGTGCTCGAGGAGGCCCCCGGCGAATGGTGCACACGGCGGCGAGCGCGGCGACCGTTGCGCTCCGGGAAGCGATTCGGGACACCGGCAAGCGGGTGTACGTGCTGGCCTTCTCGATGCGGTCGGGCAGCACCGCGCTGGCCCACGACCTCGAGCAGTGGGGGTTGGGCCTGCCCCTCGAGTACTTCCAGCCGAACCTGTACCTGCGCCGCCACGGCGGCCCGGGGCCGAGCGCCCACCTCCTCGAGTCGATCCGGCGGGCGCCGGGCGACGTCTTCGGGTTCAAGATCAGCTGGGAGCAGGCCTTCGTGCTCGCCGAGTCCCTGGCCGCCGAGGATGTCCACGTCGACGGACCCGACCTCCGTGCCGTCGTCCCCGGCCTCACCTACCTCCACCTCAGCCGACGCGACAAGGCCGGCCAGGCCGTGTCGGCGTGGCGGGCCGAGCGCACCGGGCACTGGCACCGCCCCGTGGAGCCCGACGGCGGGGCACCGGGCTCGGCACCCGAACCGCGACCCGTCGAGGCCGGGTACGGCGACGACGAGGACGACGACCCCGGCGACGACCTGGCGGCGGTCCGGGACGTGCTGCTCCAGCTCCTCGCCGAGGACTGGCTCTGGCACGACTTCCTCGCCAGGACGGGCATCACCGCCACCGCCCTGGTCTACGAGGACTACCTCGCCGACCGTCGCGGCGTCCTGCGACGGGTGGCGGCCGCCCTCGGGCTCCCACCGGCCGGGGAGGTGCCGGACCCGCGGACCGAGATCATGCGGGACGGGCGCAGCGCCGAGCTGGCGGCACGCCTCCGCGACCACCTGCACCGGCCGGCTCACCCCTTCTGGGTCGGGACCGCCGCCACCGGGACGGGCTGACCCCGGGTCCGCCGGGGACGTGTCGCTCCTGGCCTGACCCGGCGCCGGGCGCCCGCTCCTACGCTGGCGTCCATGCAGGTCACCTTGCGGAACCCCCGGCGGCAGGTCGCGGTGCCCGGGCCCCTCCGGGTCCACGCCCTCCTCGCCCGCCTCGAGGTGCACCCCGACACGGTCCTCGTCATCCGGGGCGACACGCTGGTGCCGCACGACGCCCTCCTGGCCGACGACGACGACGTGGAGATCCGCCCGGTCATCTCGGGCGGCGCCTCGTGAAGTGCCGTGTCTGCCGCGGCCCCGCGGTGATCGATCTGCCCAGGCACAACGCCAACTTCTGCGCCGAGCACTTCGTCGCCCACTGCCGCGAGCAGGTGCAGCGGGCCGTCGACCACCACCGGATGCTCCGGCGGGACGACCGGGTGCTCGTGGCGGTGTCGGGCGGGAAGGACTCGTTGGCCCTCTGGGACCTGCTGCTCGAGCTCGGGTACCGGGCCGAGGGTCTCTACCTCGGCCTCGGCATCGGTGACTACAGCGAGGGCTCCGGCGAGTACGTCCGCCGCTTCGTCGACGAGCGGGGGCTCACGCTGCACGTCCACGACCTCCGCGACGAGCACGGCTTCGACGTCCCGACCGCGGCGAAGGCCACCAAGCGGGTGCCCTGCTCCGCCTGCGGACTCTCGAAGCGCCACCTCTTCGACAAGGTGGCCCTCGACGGTGGCTTCGACGCCGTCGCCACCGGTCACAACCTCGACGACGAGGCGGCCGTGCTCTTCGGCAACACGCTCCGCTGGAACGTCTCCTACCTCGGGCGCCAGCTCCCCGTGCTCCCCGCTCGCGACGGCTTCCCCCGGAAGGTCAAGCCGCTCGTCCGGCTGGCGGAGCGGGAGACGGCCGCCTATTGCGTGATCCGGGGGATCGACTACCAGGTCGAGGAGTGCCCGATGGCGGCCGGCAACCGCCACCTCGGCTACAAGGACGCCCTCAACCGGATCGAGGCCACCTCGCCGGGCGCCAAGGCGGCGTTCTACGGCGAGTTCCTCGACAAGGCGGCCCACCTCTTCGCCGACGGCGTGCAGGACGAGCGGGCCGGGCTGGGCGCGTGCGCCCGGTGCGGTGCGCCCACGAGCGGCGAGGTGTGCGCGTTCTGCCGGCTGTCCGAGAAGGCGGCGGCCTACGACGGCCCGCCCGCCCAGCCGGTGTCGCTCACGTCGGGCCGGCCGCGGTGAGCCGGCCCTTCACCGAGGGCGAGATGGTCGTCCTCGTCGACAGCAAGGGTCGGCAGTACCTCGTGACGCTCCGGGCGGACGGCGAGTTCCACACCCACACCGGCGTCGTGCCCCACAGCGACCTGCTCGGCGCCGACGAGGGCCTCACCGTCCGCTCCACCACCGGCGCCCGGTACACCGCCATGCGGCCGACCCTCGCCGACTTCGTGCTGCGGATGCCCCGGGGGGCGCAGGTCATCTATCCGAAGGACCTGGGACCGATCCTGCTCATGGCAGACATCGCCCCCGGCGACCGCGTGCTCGAGTCCGGCGTGGGGTCGGGCGCCCTCTCCATGACGCTCGTCCGGGCCGGGGCCGAGGTGGTCGGCTACGAGCTCCGGGAGGACTTCGCCGAACGGGCCGTCGCCAACGTCACCGCCTTCCTCGGCGAGGCCGGCGCGGCCCGCTACCGCGTCGAGGTGCGCGACGCCTACGAAGCCATCGACGAGCGGGGCGTCGACAAGGTGCTGCTCGACCTCCCGGAGCCCTGGCAGGTGGTGAAGCACGCCGAGGAGGCACTCCGGCCGGGCGGCATCCTCGTCGCCTACACCCCCTCGATCACCCAGGCCGCCCAGCTGCGGGAGACCCTCGCCGAGAGCGGCTTCGAGCTGGCCGAGACGGTGGAGTACTTGCGGCGCACGTGGCACATCGAGGGCCAGTCCGTCCGGCCCGACCACCGGATGGTCGCCCACACCGGCTTCCTCACGTCGGCCCGGATGCTGGGCCCCGTCCCCGGAGGGCTCAAGGCGGCCCGGCCACCGGCGTGAACCTGCTCGACCTCGTCCTCCTGGTCGTGGGGGTCCTGGCCGCGGCCGGTGGGTACCGGGCCGGGCTCGTCGCCCGCTTCCTGTCCTGGGCCGGGATGGCAGCCGGCCTCGTGCTCGCCGCCCGCGTGCTCCCCGACATCGTCGAGCGGGTCGGCCAGGGCGATCCACGGGGCCGGTTCATGGTCGGCACCGCCGTCCTGCTGGGTGGCGCCTTCGCCGGCCAGGCCATCGGCCTCGTCGCCGGGGCCCGGGCCAACCTCGCCCTCCCCGCCGTCGGACGGCCCTTCGACCGCGTCGGCGGGGCCGTGGCCGGGGTGTTCAGCGTGCTCGTCGCGCTGTGGCTGCTGCTCCCGGGACTGCAGGACGTGCCCGGCGAGCTCGCCAGCCAGGCCCGGGGCTCGGTGATCGCCCGCTTCGTCGACGCCAACGGGCCCCGCCCGCCCGGGGCCCTGCAGACCCTCCGGGCCCTCGTCGGCGAGGACGGCATCCCGCAGGTGTTCGACGGGCTGCGCCGCTCACCCGATGCCGGCCCGCCGCCGGGCGAGTCCGGGCTGCCCCCCGCCGTCCTCGAGGCCGCGATGGCGTCGTCCGTGCGGGTCGAGGGAGAGGCCTGCAGCCGGATCCAGGAGGGGAGCGGCTTCGCCGTCGCCGACGACCTGGTCGTCACCAACGCCCACGTCGTGGCCGGGTCCGAGGCGCCGAACGTCATCACCCGGACCGGTCGGCGGGTGCCCGCCACGGTGGTGCACTTCGACCCGGACCGCGACCTGGCCCTCCTGCGGGCCGACGTGAACCTCGCGCCGCTGCCGATCGGCGAGGCCGAGGTGGGCGACGTGGGAGCCGTGCTCGGCTACCCCGGCGGCGGGCCGCTCGTGGTCTCGCCCTTCGCGGTGCACGACGACATCGAGGCCCTCGGGCGCGACCTCTACGACGAGCACCGCACCGAGCGCCACGTGCTCGTGCTGGCGTCGGCCCTCCGGCCCGGCGACTCCGGCGCCGCCCTGGTCGGCGCCCGGGGCGAGGTCGTCGGGGTGGCCTTCGCCATCGCGCCCGACAAAGCCGACACCGCCTACGCCCTCGACGTGTCGGAGCTCCACGCCGTGCTCGCCGCGCCACGGGGCCCGGCAGTCAGCGCCGGGCCCTGCCTCTGACTGCCCTGCCTCTGACTGGCATGCCTCTGAACCGAGGCGGCCGGTCGAGAGGCGGCCGGTGGGTCGGGCCGGCTCGTCAGCCCGGGGTCACTCCGGCTCGATGAAGATGCACTCCCCGGGGCACTCCTCGGCCGATTCGATCACGGCGTCGAGCTGGCCGTCGGGGATGTCGGCGAGGCCCTCGGCGCCGCCCGGGTCGGAGAAGACCTTGTCGCCCTGCTTCACGTAGGCGAGGCCGTCGTCGAGGAGGGTGAACACCGCGGGGGCGATCTCCTCGCACAGGCCGTCGCCCGTGCACAGGTCCTGGTCGATCCACACCTTCATCGGCATCGTGGTCTCGCGCTCCTCGTCTGGGGCTGGCTGGGGCTGCGGCCCTGGGGCCGGGCTGACTGCGGTCCGTCCAATTTACACGGGAGAGACGGAAGAAAGGCCAATTGGGCCCGGCTTGGGTCGGGATCGGGTCGGCTCCTCGGCGTGGCGGTGGGGCCCGGGTAGGGTCGGCCCCGTTCCCCCGGGAGGTGCGCAGAATGGCCCAGGACGACGAGTCGGAGCTCGAAGAGCTGCGGGATCAGGCGATGACGCTCGAGGAGGAGGTCGACGTCCTGCGCCGCCGGCTCCAGGACGCGCCCAAGCGGGTCCGCACCCTCGAGGAGCGGCTGCTCGAGACGAAGGGCCAGCTGGCCCAGGCCGTCTCGCAGAACGAGAAGCTCACCTACACCCTGCGCGAGGCGCGCGAGCACATCGCCGCCCTGCGCGACGAGGTCGAGAAGCTCACCCAGCCCCCGGCCGCCTACGGGACCTTCCTGGCCCGGAACGACGACGGCACGGTCGACGTGGTGTCGGGCGGTCGCAAGATGCGGGTGTCGATCCACCCCGACCTCGACGACGAGGAGCTCGTCCGGGGCGCCGAGGTCGTGCTCAACGAGTCGCTCAACGTCGTCCTCGCCCGCAGCCACGAGGTCGCCGGCGAGATCGTCACGCTGAAGGAGGTCCTCGAGGACCGCAAGCGGGCCATCGTCGTCGGGCGGGCCGACGAGGAGCGGGTCGTGGAGCTGACCGACGCCATCCTCGAGGGCCCGCTGCGGGCCGGCGACGCTGTGCTCATGGACGGCCGGTCGGGGCTGCTGCTCGAGCGCCTGCCCCGCCAGGAGATCGAGGAGCTCGTGCTCGAGGAGGTGCCCGACATCTCCTACGAGGACATCGGCGGCCTCGACGGCCAGATCGAGCAGATCACCGACGCCGTCGAGCTCCCGTTCATGCACCGGGAGCTTTTCGAGGAGTACCGCCTGCCGGCCCCGAAGGGCATCCTGCTCTACGGCCCGCCCGGCTGCGGCAAGACGCTGATCGCCAAGGCCGTCGCCAACTCGCTCTCGAAGAAGGTGAGCCAGGTCACCGGCAAGCCCGCGGCCCGTTCGTACTTCCTCAACATCAAGGGCCCCGAGCTCCTCAACAAGTACGTCGGCGAGACCGAGCGCCAGATCCGCCTCGTGTTCCAGCGGGCCCGGGAGAAGTCCGAGGAAGGCGTGCCGGTCATCGTCTTCTTCGACGAGATGGACTCGCTGTTCCGCACCCGCGGCACCGGCATCAGCTCCGACATGGAGTCGACGATCGTGCCCCAGCTGCTGGCCGAGATCGACGGCGTCGAGACGCTGAAGAACGTGATCGTGATCGGCGCCTCCAACCGGGAGGACCTGATCGACCCGGCCATCCTGCGCCCCGGCCGCCTCGACGTGAAGATCAAGATCGAGCGGCCGAACGAGGACGCCGCCGCCCAGATCTTCGCCCGCTACCTCACGTCCGACCTGCCGCTGTCGGCCGACGAGGTCGAGAGCCTCGGCGGCGGCGACCGCGAGAAGGCCGTGCGGCTGATGATCGAGACCACCGTCGAGGCCATGTACCGCACCGACGAGCTCAACCGCTTCCTCGAGGTCACCTACCAGAACGGCGACAAGGAGGTCATGTACTTCAAGGACTTCTCCTCCGGCGCCATGATCGAGAACATCGTCCGCCGGGCCAAGAAGCTCGCCATCAAGCGGGCCATCCAGGCCGGCGACCGCGGGATCTGCACCAACGACCTCCTGGCCTCGATCCAGCAGGAGTACAAGGAGCACGAGGACCTGCCCAACACCACCAACCCGGACGACTGGGCGAAGATCTCGGGCAAGAAGGGCGAGCGCATCGTCTACGTGCGGACCCTCGTCACCCACCACGACGGCGAGGACCCCGCCGGCGGCCGGTCCATCGAGCGCGTCCCGACGGGCCAGTACCTGTAGGAGGCCGGGCTTCGAGCCCTCCGGGCCACTCGTGCATCGGCCCGACATCGAGCCGCCGGGCAGTTGCCAGTCCCGCGTCGCCCCGCTAGGGTAGCGAACACCTGTTCGTCCTCCCTTCGGGAGGCGGGCGAGGGATTCGGGCTTCGGCTCCTGGGGCGACGACCGTCGGGTGGTACCGGTCGACAGCCGACGAGGTGGCCGAGATCTGGTCGGTCGTCAGCGCCCACGCCGACCGTGCCTTTCGGGCCGCCCGGTCGTCCGGCACCTGGGAGTCGCAGGAGGCGTACCTCGCCGACGGGCTCCTCCAGGCCTGCCGCGCCTCGGTGCGCTCGTCCGGCGGCCAGGGCCAGCCGGCGCCGGTACGTCCCCGGGACGGCGTCGTCCGGATCGACTGGATCGCCCTCAGCCGGGGATGGGCCACCGACGGAGAGGTGAGCGAGATCGCCGGCATCGGCCCGGTGCCCGTCCCGGTGGTGCGGGCCATGTTCGAGTCGGGGGACGTGTTCCTCCGGGCCGTGGTCACCGTGGGCCGGGACGTCGTCAACGTGGCCCACCTCGGACGGCGACCTTCTGCGTGGCAGCGCTCGGCGCTGCTCTGGCACGACCCCGTCTGCACGGTCGACGGTTGCGACCAGCGGAGCCGCCTCGAAGCCGACCACGTCGTGCCCTGGACCACCTCGAAGGTGACCCGCACCGGTGAGCTGCAGTGGCTCTGCCGGCACCACCATCGCCTCAAGACCGCGACGGACATGGCTGCCGTCGCCGGAGGTGGAGGGCGACCACCATGAACGGGCTCCGAGCGGGGGCGACGTTCCCCTCCGTGACAGCCGCGATGCCGGCGGCCCGGCCGGTCCGATTGTCCAACGGGTGGGGCGGGGTGCGAGGGTCGCGAGCGGTCACGACGGTAGGTTGACGACCATGGCCGTCCCGAAGGTCCTGGGCATGGAGACCGAGTACGGGATCGTGCTGCGCGGTGGCGGGGAGTCGAACCCCGTGACGGCGTCGTCGATGCTGATCAACGCCTACGTCTCGGCCCTGGCCCGGAAGGTCAACTGGGACTTCGAGGACGAGATGCCCGGCAACGACGCCCGCGGCTTCCGCGCCGAGGGCGCCTCGCCGCCGGACATCGAGACCCACCTGGTGAACGCGGTGCTCACCAACGGGGCCCGCTACTACGTCGACCACGCCCACCCGGAGTGCTCGACGCCCGAGTGCGCCGACGCCCGCGAGATCGTGGTGTGGGACCGGGCGGCCGAGCGGATCATCCAGAAGTCGATGGAGGCCGTCGCCCCGCTCCTGCCCGAGGGCCAGGAGATCGTCGTCTACAAGAACAACAGCGACGGCAAGGGCAACTCGTACGGGTGCCACGAGAACTACCTCATGGACCGCTCCATCCCGTTCGGGCGGGTGGTCGCCGGCGTGCTGCCCTTCTTCGTCACCCGCCAGCTCTTCACCGGCGCCGGGAAGGTCGGGTCGGAGGCACCAGGCACCTCGCACCGGGACGTGCCCTACCAGCTGTCGTCCCGCGCCGACTTCTTCGAGGAGGAGGTCGGTCTCGAGACGACGCTGAAGCGGCCGATCGTGAACACCCGCGACGAGCCCCACAGCGACGTCCAGAAGTACCGGCGCCTCCACGTGATCATCGGCGACGCCAACCTGTCCGAGGTCGCCACCTACCTGAAGGTCGGCACCACCGCCATCGTGCTCTCGATGATCGAGGACGAGGAGCTGCCCCGCGACCTGGCCCTGGCCGCGCCGGTGCCGTCGTTGCGCAAGGTCTCCTACGACCTCACCCTCCGAGAGCCGCTGTCGCTGACCGACGGCTCCACCGCCACCGCCCTCGAGATCCAGTGGCAGTACCTCGAGCTGGCCAAGAAGTGGGCGGAGACGAGGGGCCTCGACTCGGTCGGCGACGCCGTCGGCACCGACGTCCTCGCCCGGTGGGAGGCGGTGCTCACCGCGCTCGAGGCCGATCCGGAGTCGTTGAAGGGCCAGATCGACTGGATCGCCAAGCGGTCCCTCCTCGAGGCCTACCGCGAGCGCCACGGCCTCGAGTGGGGCGACGCCCGGTTGGCGGCCATGGACCTCCAGTACCACGACCTCCGCCCGGGCCGGTCGCTGGCCGCCCGACTCGGTCTCGAGCGCATCACCGACGACGAGGAGGTCGAGGACGCGATCAGCCGTCCGCCCCGCACCACCCGGGCCTGGTTCCGCGGGACCTGCCTGGAGAAGTGGCCCAACGCCATCGTGTCGGCCAACTGGGACTCGCTGGTGTTCGATCTCGGTGGCGATCCGCTTCGCCGCGTGCCGATGATGGAGCCGTTGCGTGGCACCGCCGCCCTCTTGGAACGACTCGTCGACAGCTGCAGAAGCCCGGCCGAGCTCATCGAGCGGCTGAGCGCCTAGGAGGATCAGATGGCAGAACGGGAGCAGAAGCGCAAGCCGGCACCGGCCCGGGAGGAGGAGGTCGTCGCCGACGCGCCGGCCGTCTCCGAGCGAGGCGAGAAGCTCAAGGCCGATCTCGACGACCTGCTCGACGAGATCGACGACGTCCTCGAGACCAACGCCGAGGACTTCGTGCGCAGCTACGTCCAGAAGGGCGGGCAGTAGCCACCGCGGCACCGGGCCCCACGGGGGGCCGCGGCGCCGGCGGTAGCCTCCGGCCCGTGACCATCCCGCTCTTCCCCCCGGGCGACGATCCGGGCCCGAACTTCGCGAAGCTGCTCGAGCGGGTCGGCCTCGCGCCCGCACCCCCCGAGCGGGCCGTCGACGACGTCGTGCACGGCACCACCGTCGTCGCCATCCGCTACGTCGACGGCGTGGTGATGGCCGGCGACCGCCGGGCCACCTCGGGCAACGTCATCAGCCATCGCACCATGGAGAAGGTCTTCCCGGCCGATCGCCACAGCGGCGTCGCCATCGCCGGCGCGGCCGGGCCGGCCATGGAGATGGTGAAGCTGTTCCAGCTCCAGCTCGAGCACTACGAGAAGGTCGAGGGCGGGCTCCTCTCCCTCGAGGGCAAGGCCAACCAGCTCTCCTCGATGGTGCGGGCCAACCTGCCCGCCGCCATGCAGGGCCTGGCCGTGGTCCCGCTCTTCGCCGGCTACGACCGTCGCCGGGCCGCCGGGCGCCTCTTCCAGTTCGACGTCACCGGTGGCCGCTACGAGGAGGCCGACTTCGCCACCACCGGCTCGGGCAGCATCTATGCCGGCACCGTCGTCAAGATGGGCTTCCGGGAGGGCCTCGACGCCACGGCCGCGGTGGAGCTCGCCGTCAACGCCCTGTTCCAGGCGGCCGACGAGGACTCCGCCACCGGCGGCCCCGACCTGGTCCGGGGCATCTTCCCGACGGTCGCAACGATCAGCGCCGAGGGCTTCCAGCGGGTGCCCGAGGCCGAGGTGGCCGAGCGCTTCCAGGCCCTGCTGAACCGGCTGGCCACCTCCGAGAGCACCGCCACCACCGGCGCCGCGCCCACCATGACGACCGCCGGAGGCACCGACCGATGAGCATGCCCTTCTACGTGGCGCCCGAGCAGGTGATGAAGGACCGGGCCGAGTTCGCCCGGAAGAACATCGCCAAGGGACGCCCCCTGGTGGCCGGCTCCTACCGGGCCGGCATCGTCCTCTGCGCCGAGAACCGCCAGATCCTGCACAAGGTCAGCGAGATCTACGACCGCATCGCCTTCGCCGGCGTCGGCCGCTACAGCGAGTTCGACTCCCTGCGCATCGCCGGGGTGCGGGCCGCCGACCTCAAGGGCTACTCGTACAGCCGTGAGGACGTCGACGCCCGGGGCCTGGCCAACCAGTACGCCCAGATCCTGAGCAACGTCTTCACCCACGAGATGAAGCCGATGGAGGTCGAGATCCTCGTCGCCGAGGTCGGGGCCGACCCGGCCGGCGACAGCTTCTTCCGCGTCCCCTACGACGGCTCGGTCGTCGACGAGCACCGCTACTGCGTGCTCGGCGGCGAGGCCGAGACCATCGGCGACCGGCTCGAGACGGCCTGGGACGTCGAGGCCGACCTGGCCGCCGCCCTGGGCCTGGCCGTCGGCGCCCTGGCCGGTCCCGACCGCACGTTGACCGCCGACGACCTCGAGGTCGCGGTGCTCGACCGCGACGGCGGTCGCCGGGCCTTCCGCCGCATCGAGGGCGCGGAGCTGACGGCCCTGCTGGGCTGACGGGCCTCCCGGGCTGCCGGCGAGGACGGGGTGACCCGGTCGGACGGCTCCGCTCGTTCGGCGGCGGTCACCTGTACCGTGACCTCGTGAGCCCGGCCCCCCTCCCGCCAGCCCGGCTCGTGACGGGGCGCTGACGTGGACCGCCGGATCTTCGGGATCGAGAACGAGTACGGCGTCACCTGCACGCTCCGGGGCCAGCGCCGCCTGAGCCCCGACGAGGTGGCCCGCTACCTCTTCCGGCGGGTGGTCTCCTGGGGCCGCAGCTCGAACGTGTTCCTCGAGAACGGCGCCCGCCTCTACCTCGACGTCGGGAGCCATCCGGAGTACGCCACGCCGGAGTGCGACTCGCTCTACGACCTGGTCGCGCACGACAAGGCGGGGGAGCGGATCCTCGAGCAGCTCCTGAGCTTCGCCGAGGGCCGCCTCCGCGAGGAGGGCATCCGCGGCGTCATCTACCTGTTCAAGAACAACACCGACTCCGCCGGCAACTCCTACGGCTGCCATGAGAACTACCTCACCAGCCGGCGCGACGACTTCGGCCACTACGCCGAGGTGCTCATTCCGTTCCTCGTGAGCCGCCAGATCTACGCCGGCGCCGGCAAGGTGCTCCAGACGGCGCGGGGGGCGATGTACTGCATCTCCCAGCGGGCCGAGCACATCTGGGAAGGCGTGTCGTCGGCGACGACCCGCAGCCGGCCGATCATCAACACCCGCGACGAGCCCCACGCCGACGCCGAGCGCTACCGCCGCCTCCACGTCATCGTGGGCGACTCGAACATGAGCGAGTACGCCACCTTCCTGCGGGTGGGCGCCACCTCGATCATGCTGCGCATGCTCGAGGACACCTCGGTCGTGCTGCGGGACATGACCCTGGAGAACCCGATCCGGGCCATCCGAGAGATCAGCCACGACATCACCTGCAAGAAGAAGGTCCGGCTGGCCAACGGCCGTGAGGCGTCGGCGCTCGACATCCAGAAGGAGTTCCTCGACCGGGCCATCCGCTACGCCGACCAGAAGGGCATCTCGCCGCTCGAGGAGCAGGCGCTCGGGATGTGGGAGCACTGCGTCAACGCCCTCGGCAAGGACCCCCTCACCCTCGACCGCGAGTGCGACTGGGTGATCAAGCACCACCTCCTGCAGGCCTACCGCGACAAGCACGACCTGCCGCTCACGCATCCGAAGATCGCCCTGATGGACCTCCAGTACCACGACGTCAACCGGGAACGGGGCCTCTTCTACAAGATGCAGGCGCGGGGCATGGTCGACCGGGTCGTCACCGATGCCGACATCGAACGGGCCGGCCCCGACCACCTCGAGCCGCCCCAGACCACCCGGGCCAAGCTCCGGGGCGACTTCATCAGGAAGGCCAAGGAGCGCAAGCGCGACTACACGGTCGACTGGGTCCACCTGAAGCTGAACGACCAGGCCCAGCGCACGGTGCTGTGCAAGGACCCGTTCAAGGCCAAGGACGAGCGCGTCGACCGGCTGATCGCCAGCCTCTGAGGCGGTGCCCAGCTACGCCACCGGTGTCGTCACGGCCATCCTGGCCGAGCGGGACGGGCTGCAGCGGGTCCTCGTCGGCTCGTCCCGGGCCTACGTCCTCACCCAGCTGATCGGCACCGTCGCGGTCGGCGACCGGGTGGTGGTGAACACCACCGCCGTCGAGCTCGGGCTGGGCACCGGCGGCTGGGACGTCGTGCACTGGAACCTCGAGCGGGACACGTGGCGCCAGCCCGGACCGGGACACATCATGAAGCTCCGCTACACCAGCCTCCAGGTCGACACCGGCGCGGCCGAGGAGCTGTCGGCCGAGGTGCTCGCCGAGGCCGACGACCTCGCCGGCGTCCCGGTGGTGGCCTGCGCCCTGCACAGCCAGGTGGCCTGCGTGGCCGCCGCCTTCAAGCACGCCCGCCCGACCGGGCGGGTGGCCTACGTCATGACCGACGCCGCCGCCCTGCCACTCGCCCTCTCGGACCTGGTGGCCGACCTCCGGCGCACGGGGCTGGTCGACGTGACGGTCACCGCCGGCCAGGCCTTCGGCGGCGACCACGAGGCGGTGAACCTGCCGTCGGCGCTCGTAACCGCCCGCCACCTCGGCCGGGTCGACCTGGTGATCGCCGGTGCCGGCCCCGGCGTGGTCGGCACCGCCACCCGGCTGGGCCACACCGGCCTGGAGGTGGGCGCCGTCCTCGACGCCACCGACCTGCTGGGCGGGCGGCCGGTGGCGGCGGCCCGCTTCTCGCTCGCCGACGCCCGGCTGCGCCACCAGGGCGTGAGCCACCACACCCTCACGGCCCTGGGCCGGGCCTGCCGGGCCCGGGCCACGGTGGCGGTGCCGCGCGGTCCCTTCGGCGACCGGGCCCGGGCCGACCTCGAGGCGGCCGGTCTCGGTGCGCTCCACCGGCTGGTCACCGTCGACGACCCCGGCCTGCCCGGCCTCCTCGCCGCCCACGGGCTCGAGGTCCGCACCATGGGGCGGGGGCCCGACGACGACCCCGGCTTCTACGCCGTCGCCGGGGCGGCCGGGACCGCGGCCGCCCTCCTCTGACCGGAAGTCGCGGCCCGCCTTCTGCCCGTCGAGCCCGCCGGTCGGGCCGATCGGATGGAAGACGGTCGGGTGGAAGGCGGTCGGGTGGGAGGGAGGAGACCCGACCTGCCGCCCGGGGGCCCTCGGACGCCGCGAGGGTGGTCGGTAGGGTGCTCCGGTGCCCGACCGGCTCGAGCGGCTCCTCAACCTGACGGCGGCCCTGCTCACGGCGACGACACCGCTCACCGCGGCCGATCTCGCCGTCCGGGTGCCGGGCTACCCGGATCCGGCGACGGCCCGCGACTCGTTCCACCGCGCCTTCGAGCGGGACAAGGCCGCCCTGCGGGAGATGGGCATCCCGCTGCGGGTGCTCGAGGTGCCCGGCACCGATCCGCCCGAGGCCGGCTACCTGGTCCGGCGGGAGGACTACGCCCTCAGCGACCCAGGCCTCGACCCCGACGAGGTGGCCGCCCTGCAGCTCGCCCTGGCCGCGGTCCGCCTCGACAGCGCGTCCGGATCCGAGGCCCTGCTCAAGCTGGGCGGCGCCGACGCCGTCGGGCCCGGCGACGCCACGCCCCTCGCCGCCCTCCCCGCAGACGCCGCCCTGGTGCCGCTGTTCGGGGCGGTGGCCGACCGGGCCACCGTCGAGTTCGGCTACCGGGGCGAGCGCCGCCACGTCGACCCCCACCGGCTCTCGTTCTCCCGGGGCCACTGGTACCTCGACGGCTTCGACCACGACCGGGCGGCCGACCGCCAGTTCCGGCTCGACCGCATCGAGGGCCGGCCCACGGTCGGTCCGCCCGGTGCCTTCGAGCGCCCGGCCCGCGTCGGGGACCGGTCCGTGGCGGCGTGGGAGCTCGGCGGCGACGAGCCGGTCGAGGCCAGGCTGTCGATCGACGCCAGCCAGGCCGAGTGGGCGCTGGCCGCCCTCCCCGAGGGATCGCTGGTCGCCCGCCACCCCGACGGCTCGGTCGAGCTCGCCGTCACGGTCACCAACCGGGACGGCTTCCGGTCGTTCGTGCTCGGGTTCCTCGACCATGCCGTCGTGCTGGAGCCGCCCGAGCTGCGCCGGTCGATGGTCGACTGGCTCGCCGGGATGGCGATGACACCGTGACGACCGCCGCCGTGACGACCGACACCGTGACGACCGACACCGTGGCGACCGACACCGTGGCGACCAGCGCCGTGCGGGCCCCTGCCCTGAGGGCCCGCGCCGGCACGACCGGGCCTCGATGACGGCCCGGCGCTCGGCGGCGGAGCGGCTCCGCCTGCTCCTCGCCATGGTCCCCTGGATCGTCGCCCGCGACGGGCCCACCCTGGCCGAGGTGGGTCGGCGCTTCGGCCTGGGCGAGGACGAGCTCCTCGCCGAGCTCGATCTCGTGTTCCTCTGCGGGGTGCACCCCTTCACCCCCGACTCGCTCATGGACGTCGTGGTCGAGGAGGGCCGGGTGTGGATCCGGTACGCCGACTACTTCGAGCGACCCCTCCGGCTCACCCCCGAAGAGGGCCTGGCCCTGGTGGCCGCCGGCTCGGCGCTGGCCGACGTCCCCGGTGCCGACCCGTCCGGCCCCCTGGCCCGGGCCCTGGCCAAGGTGGCCGCCGTCCTCGGCGTCGAGCCCGGCGAGGCCGTGGACATCCAGCTCGGCTCGGCCGCGCCCGACACCCTCGCCACCCTGCGCCGGGCGGTCGCCGACGGCCGCCGGGTCGAGCTCGACTACTACACCTACGGCCGCGACGAGCGGGCCCGGCGGGTGGTGGAGCCGCACGCCGTCTTCGCGGCCGAGGGGGCGTGGTACCTCGACGCCTTCTGCCACCGGGCCGGCGCCACCCGGCGCTTCCGGCTCGACCGGATGGCCGAGACCCGGCTGCTGGACGAGACGTTCGAGCACCGCCCCGGGGGGAGCCAGGCACCCGGGTCCGTCTTCGATCCCGACCCGTCGGATCCCCGCGTGGTGCTGGACCTGGCGACCCGCGCCCGGTGGGTGGCGGAGCAGTACCCGGTCGAGGCGGTGGAGGAGCGGCCGGGCGGCGTGTTGCGGGTGACCCTCGTGGCGGGGGAGCGGGCCTGGCTCGAGCGGCTGCTGCTCCGGCTCGGCCCCGACGCCACCGTGGTGTCGGGCGCCGAGGGGGTGGCCGCCGCTGCCGCGGCACGGGTGCTGGCCCGCTACGGAACGGCGACGCCCGCCGGCTGAGCCGCCCGGCGGGGCTGGACCCGCGGGCCCGGCCGGTAGCGTGACGGGCCATGCCCGAGGAGGTCGACGGTCTCCGGGCCGAGCCGGAGCCCGCCTCCACGGCCCCGCCGATCGTCGGCAGCCGGGCCAGGCACGCCGAGCGGCGGGCCCGCGAAGCCGAGCGCCGCACCCGCAACCTCGTGGAGTGGGCGGCCATCATCGTCGGCGCGCTGCTGCTGGCCCTGCTGGTCAAGACCTTCCTGTTCCAGGCCTTCTACATCCCGTCGCTCTCGATGTATCCCACGCTCGACAAGGGCGACCGGGTGCTCGTCAACAAGCTCAGCTACGACCTCCACGACGTCCACCGGGGCGACCTCGTCGTCTTCGAGCGCCCGCCGGGGGAGCCCTCCACGATCAAGGACCTCATCAAGCGGGTGATCGGCCTGCCCGGCGACGTCATCGAAGCCCGCGACGGCATCGTGTACATCGACGGCAAGCCGCTCGAGGAGGACTACGTCGACGCCGGCGACCGGACCGAGAACCTCCCCGCGCAGACCGTTCCCGAGGGCGAGCTGTTCGTCATGGGCGACAACCGCGACAACTCCGAGGACAGCCGCGTCTTCGGCCCGATCGACGAGGACACGGTGGTGGGCCGCGCCTTCGTCCGGGTGTGGCCGGTGACCCGCTTCAGCCTCCTCTGACACCCGGCTGGCCGCCACCGATGGCGTCGGCCAGGCGCTCCGGGTGGTCGGAGTAGACGGCGTCGCAACCCATGCGGAGCAGCTCGACGATCTGGTGGGCGTGGTGGGCGTCCCACCCGAAGGCCAGGATCCCGAACCGGTGGCAGAGGGCCACGAGGCCGCCGCTCCAGTCGGGATAGGGCATGTTCACGACGTGCACGCCCCGCTCGGCCAGGCCGGCGACGTAGCGCTCCGGGCCGGGCCGGAGGCGCCGGAGCCGCACGGAGTGCACGGCCCGCACGGACGGATCGAGCGCGGCGAAGCGAGCCGCGTCGTCGACGTCGCCGGCGCAGAGGTACAGGCGGGTCAGGTCGGCGCCGGCCGCGGTCGCCACCTGCAGGACCGGGCCGGCCGCGGCCGGGTCCTTCACGTCGATCGAGAGCGTGAGATCGGGCCCGCACGCCTCGTACAGCTCGGCCAGCGTGGGGATGTGGGCCGGGAGGGCGGCCCGCTCGACCGCGGCGATCGGGCGGCGCCGTGGGAGCCCGCCCACCCGCCCGTCGTGGTCGAGGACCGGCGTCCCGTCGGCGGTCAGCCAGACGTCCGTCTCGAGCCCGGTGGCGCCGAGGCGGAGGGCCAGCGTGAAGGCGGCGAGGGTGTTCTCCCGCTCGAGGGCGCGGGCCCCCCGGTGGGCGAACCCGATCGGGGGGCGCAGGAGCGACGGCAGCCGCCAGCTCCGAGCCGCTACGTCGGGGGCGCCGCGGCCGTCCTGGCCGTCGTGGGCGTCGGGGGCGTCGGGGGCGTCGGGCACCCCTCCACGATGCTCAGCCCGCCGACCGGTGTGCGAACCGGCCCGACGCCCCGACCCGGAGCCGGCCGTCGGGCCCACGGGAGCGGGGCGGTGGAGGCGGTCCGGGCTCAAGGCCGTCGCGATCGGCGTCGATGAGCCAGCCAGGACTTGGGGTGCGCCCCGCCGGGACTGGAGCGAGGAGCAGGGATGGCCACGATTCGAGCGAGTTGCCCCGACTGCGGGGACGTGGAGCTCACCACGGAGGACATGACCGTCCGGGTGTGTCTCGACGACCAGCGGGGCGCCTACGCCTTCCGGTGCCCGAGCTGCGCCATGACGGTGTACAAGGAGGCCGAGCCCCGGATCGTCGAGCTCCTCGTGTCGTCCGGCGTGAAGCGCGTCACCTGGCGCCTGCCCCTCGAGCTGAGCGAGCGCCCCCCCGGGGCCCCCCTCACCCACGACGACCTGATCGAGTTCCACGACCTCCTCGCCGACGACGGCTGGTTCGCCACCCTCGCCGCGATGGTGCAAGGTTGACGTCGTGGAGGTGCTCTGGGTCGTCCCGGTCGTGGTCCTGGCCCTCGGTGCCGTCGCCCTCGTGGCGCTCATCCGAGGGACCGCCGACGAGGGCCGCCAGCTCATGGCCGAGGTGAGCCGGTTCGGCGAGCTCCACGTGGCGCTGACCCGCGTGAACCAGGAGCTGGTCCGCAGCCGGGCGATCGTCGAGGACCTCCGACAGGGCTAGCGACAGGGCCGCCGGTACGCTCCGCTGGTGTTCAACGTCGGGACGCCCGAGCTGCTGGTGATCCTGCTCGTCGCGCTCCTCGTGCTCGGCCCGAACAAGCTCCCCGAGGCGGCCCGCCAGGTCGGTCGGGCCATGGGTGAGCTCCGGCGCCTCAGCTCCGGCTTCCAGGCCGAGCTGCGCGACGCCATCCAGGAGCCGGTGACCAGCCGGCCCCCGCCCTCGACGCCCGCGGTGGTGGAGGGGACCCTCGCCGGCGACGGCGTGGTCGGCGGCACGGTCGTCGTCCCCGACCCCGACCCGGCCGACGACACCTCCGCCGTGGGAAGCGGGGCCGACGCCGGCCCGACCGACGCCGCCGCCAGCCGCGCCGGGGACGTCCCCGCCGGCGACCCGCCGGGGCCGCCGGCTCCGGAGGACGAGGCACCCCAGGCCTGATGAAGCTCCCGCTGCGGCGCCGCTCGGCGCCGAGCGACCGGGCCGGGCCGATGTCGCTGGTCGACCACCTCGCCGAGCTGCGGTCGCGGCTGATCAAGGCGCTGCTGGCCCTGGCCGCCGGCGCGGTCGTCGGCTTCTTCCTCTACGACCCCGTGCTCGACCGCCTGGTCGCGCCCTACTGCGACGTCAAGCGCAGCATCGACGCCACCACGACCTGCAAGCTGGTCGTCACCGACCCCCTCGAGTCGTTCTCGATCCGCCTCAAGCTCTCCGCCTACCTGGGCCTGCTGTTCGCCTCGCCCGTCGTGCTCTGGCAGCTGTGGCGGTTCATCACGCCGGGCCTCTACCCCCGCGAGAAGCGGTACGCCGTCCCGTTCGTCGCCTCGTCGATCCTGCTCTTCCTCGCCGGTGCCGGGCTCGCCATCGCCACCTTCCCGAAGACGCTCGAGTTCTTCGCCGCCTTCGGTGGCAGCGAGCTCGAGCTGCTCTACACGCCGGGGAAGTACCTCGGTCTCCTCATCCTGATGATGGTGATCTTCGGCCTCGGCTTCGAGTTCCCGGTGATCCTCACCTTCCTCCAGGTGGCCGGCGTGCTGAGCTGGCGGCGACTGGTGTCGTGGCGGCGCTACGCCATCGTCGGCATCTTCGTGGTCGACGCGGTCATCACGCCGTCCGGCGACCCGGTGACCCTGCTGGCCATGGCCGTGCCGATGGTCCTCTTCTACGAGATGTCGATCCTGATCGGCCGCTTCGTGCTGCGGAGGAGCTGATGGCGGAGGAGCCGACGGTGGCGGGCGGCGGGGCCCACGACTTCGAGCTCGACCCCTTCCAGGTGCGGTCGATCGAGGCCTTCGACGCCGGGCGCTCGGTCCTGGTGGCGGCGCCCACCGGCTCGGGCAAGACCGTCGTCGCCGAGCACGCCGTGGCCGCCGCGCTGGCCGCCGGGCGGCGGGCCTTCTACACCACGCCGATCAAGGCCCTCTCGAACCAGAAATACGGCGACCTGGCCCGGCTCCACGGCCCGTCCCGGGTGGGGCTGCTGACCGGTGACACCAGCATCAACGGCGACGCCCCGGTCGTGGTGATGACGACCGAGGTCCTCCGCAACATGGTCTACGCCGGCGCTCCGGGGCTGTCCCGCGTCGACGTCGTCGTGCTCGACGAGGTCCACTACCTCCACGACGCCTACCGCGGGCCGGTCTGGGAGGAGGTCATCATCCACCTGCCCCGCCACGTCCGCCTCGTCTGCCTGTCGGCCACGGTCTCGAACGCCGAGGAGCTGGCCGACTGGATCTCCACCGTGCGGGGGCCCACCGAGGCGGTGATCGAGGAGCGCCGACCGGTGACCCTCGAGCACCTCTACCTGGCCGGCGACCGGGGCAGCGAGCGGCTCCACCTCCTCCCGACGCTCGTGGACGGACGCGCCAACCCGGAGGCGACGCGGCTCGACGCCAGCGGCCAGCGCGGGCCCCGGCGGCGCCACACGCGCGATGCCGGCGGCCGGCGCCTGTACACGCCCCGCCGCATCGAGGTGGTGGACCGGCTGCAGGAGGAGTCGATGCTGCCGGCGATCTACTTCATCTTCAGCCGGGCCGCCTGCGACGACGCCGTGGCCGCCTGCCTCGACGCCGGCATCCGGCTCACCTCGCCCGCCGAGCGGGAGCGGATCCGGCGGATCTGCGACGACCACGTCGAGGGCCTCAGCGACGCCGACCTCGACGTCCTCGGCCACGGACGCTGGATGGCCGGCATGGAGGCCGGGGTCGCGTCCCACCACGCCGGGATGGTGCCGCCCTTCAAGGAGGCGGTCGAGGCCTGCTTCGCGTCGGGGCTGGTGAAGGTGGTGTTCGCCACCGAGACCCTCGCCGTCGGCATCAACATGCCGGCCCGGGCGGTGGTGATCGAGAAGCTCTCGAAGTTCACCGGTGAGCGCCACGAGCTGCTCACCGCCGGGGAGTACACGCAGCTGACGGGCCGGGCCGGGCGCAGGGGCATCGACGAGATCGGCTACGCCCTCGTGCTCTGGTCGCCGTTCGTCACGTTCGAGCAGGTGGCCAACCTGGTGTCGACCCGCACCTTCGCCATCACCTCCCGCTTCCGGCCGACCTACAACATGGCGGTCAACCTCGTCCGCCGGTACCAGCCGGACGAGGCGAGGCACCTCCTCAACCTGTCGTTCGCCCAGTACCAGGCCGATCGGGACATCGTGCGGCTGGAGAGCCGCCTCGAGCGAGTCGACGAGCGGCGGTCGGGCGCCGTCCAGCAGCTGCACTGCGATCAGGGCGACCTCGAGGACTACCTCGACCTCCTCAGACGGCTCGACGCGGCCCGGGCGGCCCGGCCCTCCCGTGCCCGCCAGGTCGACGAGGGGCTGAGCCGGCTGCGACCGGGCGACGTGGTGCAGACGGGCGCCGGGGCCGGCGTCGTGCTGTCGGCCACCCCCCGGCGGGGCGCGATGCAGCTCAAGGTCATGACGGGGAGGAACCGTCGCCTCACCCTCGGGCCGGCCGACTTCGACGAGGCCCCGGTGCCGATCGGGTCGATCGACCTGCCGGTGCCCTACCTCCCGAACAGCGCCGGCTTCCAGCGGGAGGTGGCGAGCCGGCTCCGCCGGGCCCGGCTCGAACCCGCCGATCACCGCGCCACCC